>DYSN01000001.1:0-71572 GCA_020718205.1 Draconibacterium orientale | reverse complement strand
AGCCAAGGACGCTATCCCCTCATACTTCGGGGCTATCATCCCGGGATTTGGAACCCAAAGCCAAGGACGCTATCCCCTCATACTTCGGGGCTATCATCCCGGGATTTGGAACCTAAAGCCAAGGACGCTATCCCCTCATACTTCGGGGCTATCATCCTTTAGAGTCAACTAAGGAATCAAAGCCTGGAAAAAGAATGAAGCCATTTTTTTCCATTAAATTCTATGGGAATAGAGTAATTGCGACAGGGGGAGTCGGCGGATTTTACGGTATCATTAATTTGACTGTCATACAGTAAGGACCGATCCGAAATACGCTCGTCGTATACCTTCAGATGTATTCTCTTGGTTTTCATTTTGCCCCATCGGCCCAAAATGCCCTTCATCAAATCGTTCATTCTATAAGGGCTATAAACCCGGCCTTTAATGGCTGCACGACGTTCTTCGATGGTCGAAATGGGCATATGGCTCTTATATACAGGGACATACATCAACGTTCCGAACTGAACATCTTCGTTGGTTTCCTGTACCAAAGCCACTTTCCCCGAAAGCATGGCAATATCGTAATCGCGTGATCCGTCCATGGCTTTTCTTCTGGTTGAATCCGAATACATATCGTAACCCATGGCTCTGCGATTGCGATAGGAAAAAGGCTCTAAGTAAACAACCGAAGTATAAATATCTCTGTTGCCAGCCGGATAAACGCGGTAGTTGGGAAAACCCTCCCCCTGAATTCGGCGAATATGCTCTTCCAATAGTTTTTTTGGTATAATCAACGAAAAACCTACCCCCTGAATACCGGGCAAATTCTTTTCTATTTTAGAGTTGTCGACAAACTTCTTCCACTCTGCGCGGGTGATGGTATCGGCCACTGAGAAAAATGCCGATCCGGTGCGTAACAACAGAGCATGAGTATGTAAACGGGTATTCATGTTCAGCTCAATCTCGGTGCAAACCTGAGCAAACTCTTCCTGTGCCTGATTTTTTACGTTTTTGTATACCCAAAATGTGATGAATAAGGTAAATAGAAAGCCAATAATCAGAATAACGACTGCACTCCCTTCATTTTTGGAAATGAATTTTGATAGGAAATTTTGTCAGTTTAAATTGTTCGAGTTCATGTTGATCCTGTTCGTATCCGGGGCAAGAAATGTTTATGGTGTATTATTTCAATCCAATTCTTTTTGCCAAAAAACGAGATTCAAAATCAATTTAAACAATTGAGCATATGGTTGTTTCAAAGGTAAATAATAACAGGGCTTTATCGACTTCACAGTTTATTATTTTTAGGATTTCTTTCTCAGGATTATTTTGCCATATTTCAGGGTTGAAAAAATGATTTCTCCTTTGTCTTTCAGCTGTTTTGGTCTCTTAATTATTGAGATCATTTTTAAGGGGTATTCGAATTATAGCCGATTTTTTCTATGGCGTACTATGAAGAGCCAATCCTGGCGTGAAGTGTAAAAACTAATATGTAATAAATATATTACTAACAAAAAACTTACTAATAAAAAACTTACTAATAAAAAACTTACATTTATTTGTTAGATCTCCTGAAAAAAATTATACCTTTGTGTAAATAGTTAAGGATATGTCAACGCCATTTGTTTTTGGAAAATTAGCCTTGAAATCTAATTTTACTGATAGGGAAAATGATTTGCTAAGACTTGTAAATAATTTTGAATCAGGGGTTAATACCACGCTTATCTCACCCAGAAGGTGGGGAAAATCGTCACTGGTTGAAAAGGCGGCGCAAGTGGTGCAAGCCCAAAATTCAAAGATAAAGGTATGCTTTATCGATGCATTTGATGTTAGGAGCGAACATCACTTTTATCAGGTTTTGGCCGAGGAAGTACTCAAATCAACTTCTGGTAAATTCGAAGAAATCGCCGATTATATTCAGAAGTTCATGAAAAAGCTACTTCCAAAAGTGAGCTTCAGTCCCGATAGTATTCAGGAAGTGAGCCTGGGTTTCGATTGGGGCTCCTTCGACAAAAACAACTCCGAAATTCTTGATTTAGCCGAGAATATTGCCGCCGAAAAGGGGATTAAAATAGTAGTTTGTGTAGACGAGTTTCAGAATATTGCCGGATTTACCGATGCATTGGCATTTCAAAAAGCACTGAGATCGAGGTGGCAAAAGCATCAAAATGTGAGCTATTGTCTTTATGGGAGTAAGCGCCACATGATGATGGATATTTTTACATCAGCTTCCATGCCTTTCTATAAGTTTGGCGATATCATGTTTCTCGAAAAAATTGCCGAGGGAAAATGGATTCCTTTCATTCAGACGAAATTTGAAGAAACAGGAAAAAAAATAAACGAAAAGGAAGCTGCCTATATCGCTCAATTGGTCGAAAATCACCCGTATTATGTGCAGCAATTGAGTCAGTTGAGTTGGTTGAGAACCATTGGAACCTGCAAACGGGCCAGCATCGATGAATCGTTCGATAGCCTGATGCTTCAATTTTCTCTGCTCTTTCAAAATATTACCGATTCGCTGTCGTACACACAAATAAACTTTATGCATGCGCTGATTTCGGGTAAGGAAAAACTCAGCTCCAAGGAAGTTCTCGATAAATACAATCTGGGGTCATCGGCCAATATTGCCCAGTTGAAAAAGGCTTTGGCAAATCGCGAAATCATTGATATTGTGGGTCCACAGATAGAATTCACCGATCCAGTTTACAAAGCGTGGCTCCAGAAGTATTATTTTCGGCGGCCATAGAAGAAACAATCCCGGAAATCAGAATAGCAAGTTATCCTAAAATAGCGGGTCGATAAGCGAATCTTCAGCAAAATGGGGGATTGTTACTTTCAAATCGGGATTGGCCTGCATGGCTCGTTTAATGGCAAATACGGCTTCCGGATTTCGAGCCCAGCTGCGTCGGCTGATACCGTTGTTTACATCCCAGAAAAGCATATTGCGAAGTCTTCTTTCTGCATCGGCACTGCCATCGAGCAACATGCCAAATCCGCCGTTTATCACTTCGCCCCAGCCAACTCCACCGCCATTGTGAATGCTCACCCAGGTGGCTCCTCTAAACGAATCACCAATTACATTCTGAATGGCCATATCCGCTGTAAAAGCCGAACCATCATAAATATTCGATGTTTCCCTGAAAGGACTGTCGGTGCCCGAAACATCGTGATGATCGCGACCCAACACCACTGGCGCTGTTATTTTTCCCGACGCAATAGCATCGTTGAAAGCTGCGGCAATTTTAATTCTTCCGTCGGCATCGGCATAAAGGATTCTGGCTTGTGAACCCACTACCAGCTTATTCTCCTGTGCTCCTTTAATCCACTGAATATTGTCGGCCATTTGGCTACGAATTTCTTTGGGGCTGTTTTTCATCATTTCTTCCAAGACTTCAGAAGCAATTAAATCGGTGGTTTCTAAATCTTTCGGATTGTTCGATGTGCAAACCCACCGGAAAGGTCCAAAACCATAGTCGAAGAACATGGTCCCCATAATATCCTGAACATAAGATGGATAGCGGAAACCTGTCTCTTTTTCATTCATCACATCGGCGCCTGCCCGGCTGGCTTCGAGCAAAAAAGCATTGCCATAATCGAAGAAATAGGTGCCACGGGCTGTGTGAATGTTCACGGCGGCGGCATGTCGGCGAAGGGTTTCTCTCACTTTTTCTTTAAACAGTTCGGGTTGCTTTGCCATCATCTCGTTCGACTCTTCATAACTCAATCCAACCGGATAATATCCCCCCGACCAGGGGTTGTGGAGCGATGTCTGGTCGCTTCCCAAATCCACAAATACTTTTTCTTCAGCAAATTTTTCCCACGCATCTACCACATTTCCCTGATAGGCTATGGAAACTACTTCTTTGTTTGATGTGGCTAATCTAACTCTCGCTACCAATTCATCCAAATCGCTGATAACTTCGTCCACCCAGCCTTGCGAATGACGGGTTTTGGTGGCTTTTGGATTGATTTCGGCTGTTACAGAAACCACACCGGCAATATTGCCTGCCTTGGGCTGAGCACCCGACATGCCACCAAGTCCGGCAGTGAGAAACAGTTTGCCGGCAAAGGGATTTTCCCCCGCTTTGGCCACTTTTCTGGCTCCATTCATCACAGTGATGGTGGTTCCGTGAACAATTCCCTGGGGCCCGATATACATATAGCTTCCCGCTGTCATTTGGCCATATTGCGAAACTCCAAGCGCATTGAATTTTTCCCAATCGTCGGGTTTGGAATAGTTTGGAATAACCATTCCATTGGTTACCACCACTCTTGGTGCTTCTTTATGCGATGGAAAAAGCCCCATGGGGTGACCCGAATACATAACCAGAGTTTGCTCGTCGGTCAAGGTGGCTAAATATTGCATGGTGAGCAGATATTGTGCCCAGTTTTGGAAAACAGCTCCATTGCCACCATAGGTAATCAATTCGTGAGGATGTTGAGCCACAGCATAATCCAGATTATTCATGATCATGAGCATAATAGCCGCAGCTTGTTTACTTTGATGGGGAAATTCGTCGATATGGCGTGCATGAATGGCATAATCGGGTCGGTAGCGATACATATAAATCCGGCCATATTTTTTTAGTTCTTCGGCAAATTCAGGAGCTAAAACAGCGTGTAAGTTTTCGGGGAAATACCGCAAAGCATTTTTTAATGCCAGCTTTTTCTCATCCACCGTTAAAATGTCTTTTCGAATTGGAGCATGATTGATGCTGGTTTCGTAAGGTTTGGATTCTGGTAATTCTGCTGGTATTCCCTTTAAAATCTGATTTTTAAATGCTGTAAGTTCCATGGTTTTTATGTTTTCCAAAATTTTGGCAAAGGTACGAAAACGGGTGGAGGAGAAAATCAGGAAATCACAGAAAAACATTTTTTCATTTTTTTCACGATTGAATTTTTGTGTTTTTTCAACGTATGAAATTGATTTTGAAAACATTGGATATTTGTGCTGATTTTGCTGTTGTGGAGGTATTTTTCTGAGAAAAATTAGATAAGAATCGAAATCCATTGTGTTAAAAACAAGCGAACTGCTAAACAATATCACTATGAACATGAGCAAATTGAAGACCATTTTGCTATTTTTGCCGCTTAATCCGGAACTATGAAATTTCTTTATCTTATTTTAGGTGGTGGAATAGGTACTATTTTGAGATATCTTATTTCGGTTACATCTTCCCGTTTTTTTGGAATTACATTTCCGATTGGAACACTCATAATCAATCTTTTAGGAAGTTTTTTAATTGGTTTTTCATTCGTTATGCTGGGTCGCGACAACATAAATCCTTCTTTGAAGCTTTTTCTATTTGTGGGCATTTTCGGCAGCTTTACCACGTTCTCTACCTATATGTTCGAGTCGTACGATTTAATAAAACTTGGTAGCATTAAGTCTGTAATTCTTTACTTGGGTTTATCAAATATCCTCGGCCTTATTCTCGTTTATCTGGGTTTTGTCCTTGGCGATTATATTCAAAAACCTTGATATTGTGCATTATCTAGAGCCCTACTACAGCTGGCGAAAATTCTATACCGCCGAAACCGACCCCAACTCACCTTTCTACAAACGGGTTTATTCGGAATTTGAGTTTACACATGCCATTTATGATACTGTAATTCATCCTCAGTGGGACGAGTTTGGCTCCATCACCCTGTACACAAAAATCCTGTTTGCCGATTACAATCACGGATTTGTCATCATGGAGTTTATTGGCGAATGGAACGATCTTCTCTACAACGACATTATGTTTCTCTATAGAAATGTGATTGAAGACATGCTGGCGAAAGGGATTCAGAAGTTTATTCTAATTGGAGAAAATGTGCATGCTTTACATGCCGATGATGATAGTTATTACGAAGAATGGTTCGACCAGCTGGATGATGGCTGGATTGTTGGGCTCAATTTTTTACCCCATAACCTTCAGGAAATCAGCTATGCCCGAATCGACCATTATATTAGCTTTGGCGACGATTTCGAAATAGAAAACTGGCGAACCTATTCTCCTCTGGAGCTTTTTAGACAAATAGACAAAACAATGACTTATAGACTTGGTTACTAAATATGAAAAATCTATGAAAGCTGTTCAAATTATTGTCAGGGGGAAGGTTCAGGGAGTGGGATTCAGATATTATTCTCAGAAAAAAGCTGCGGAATTCGATGTTAAAGGATTTGTGAAAAATCAGCCCGACGGAAGTGTTTACATTGAAGCTGAGGGCAAAACCATCGATTTGGAAACTTTCGTCGATTGGTGCCGAAAAGGCCCCATGTGGGCAAAAGTTCGTGAATTCACCATCTCCGATATCCCTTTTTCAGGATTTACTGTATTCGAAATCAGATAGTTGTTTTGTTGGCTCGTTTGTGAGCGACTAAAATTTCCCGTTTGCCCGGCGGACCGGGTTTCTTTTCAATTTCGAACCCACTTTGTTTTAAGGCTTGTTTTACGATTCCTTTGGTGCTGTAGGTGGCCAAAACGCCATTGTCTTTCATCGAGTTAAAGATATTCGAAAACACTTTTTCTGTCCAAAGTTCTGGCTGTAGATTTGGATTGAAAGCATCAAAATACACCAAATCATATTGATTTTCAGCAAGAACCATGTTTTCGATAAATTCCTGATGCTTCCTGAATTTAAATGATTCGTCAAGTTGATAGGGCTTATCCCAGGGGCTCAGGTGAATTTTTTCAAATACATTTTCAGCATTTGAATGGTCAACGAGCATACCATAATTCAATTTTTGCCAAAACTCCGGTTCCAAAGGATAAGCTTCCACAGCAAGATAGTAGATGTTTAAGGAATGCTTCTTTGCAAAATCCAGGGTGAGCAGCACATTTAAGCCGGTGCCCATGCCAACTTCCAGAATCGATATTTTGGAATCCCTATCCTTAAAATTTGCCAATCCATTTTGGATAAAGATGTGATACGATTCCTGCATGGCTCCATGAATAGAGTGGTATTGCTCCTGCATGCCAATGAGTTCAATGGAATGTGAGCCGTCGCTACTGGTGATAATTCTCTTTGGAAACATGCCCCAAAATTACAGTTTTATTTAACTGTAATTTTAATAAATACCTGAGTTTGGGGATTGCAATACTGACAATTTGAATCTACTTTTGCTAAATGTTAAAGAGAATTCTCGCTTTGGTTTTAGGTGGGTATTACCTGTTGATTACGGTGGGTATTCCTATTTCTATTCACCATTGCCACGGCCATAACTCGTTTATTATTTCCTGGGAAACCACCTACGAATGTAGCTGTAATGTAACTGATTCAGAACCTGCTTGTTGTCAGCATGAAGAGTTTGAGCTGATGCAAGTTTGTAATTCAGATAAAGTAAAAGCCCACGAATGCTGTAGCAACGAAACAGAAGCTATTCTCTGGGTTTCTGAAGGTCAATGGGTAGCAAGTCTACCGGAGTTCATTAAAGTAGCCGAGATTTCATTGCTTTTTTCTGTTGTTCAACCTGTTGAAGTCGCTTCGATAATTGAACAAATTTTACCCGATTATTATTTAATTATCCCCCCTTTATTAGCTTCCAGACAAGTTTCCCAACATCAGTTTGTGTTTTATGGTTAATAACTGCACTGTTATTTAAAATATTGAAATACAGTAATATAGTATTAATAATAAAATTTACAAAATGAAGAATTTAGTTTTTATCATATTCATATTTTTTGGGGTTATGGTTTTTCAACCTACCTCATTTTCTGTGCTTGCTCAGGAAAATCAGCCCGAATTAGTCACCGATAGTATTTATGTTCACGGAGTTTGCAATATGTGCAAAGATCGCATTGAGAATGCAGCATTTATAAAAGGGGTTAAAAAAGCCCGCTGGAATAAGAAAACCCACTACCTAGTGGTGGTTTATAAACCCGAAAAAATCAGTTTGGAAGCCATAGAAAAAGAGGTTGCCAAAGTGGGACACGACACTGAGCATTTTACTGCCGACGATAAAGTATACAATAGTTTGCCCGAGTGCTGCGCATACCGCTCAGGAACTGTTGATCCCCATTGAGAGCCTTCCTATTATCAATTTTTTTATTCATAATTTCGGGCTCGGTTTCTGCGCAGGAAACCATAGCAATAGCTCAAGGTATTGTGAATGAAAAGACCGAAAAAGGCTTACTTCCACTATATGGTGCTCATGTAAAGCTTATGGATGCATCTCAAGGCACCATTACCGACGAATCTGGTCGCTTTAGTATTGGGTTGCCGGATTCAAAAAGCTTATTGATTGTTAGTTATGCAGGGTATTCGCCCGATACCATTTCGGTGGTTGCAGGTAATTTTGTAACTGTTACTTTGGAGCAATCCGTTGCTTTAAGTGAGGTAGAGATTAAATCGAGAGTGAGAACCACCAATATTGGCTATATGGAAACCCTAAAAATAGAAAAAATAGGGGAAGGGGAATTGCATAAAGCTGCCTGTTGCAATCTTAGCGAAAGCTTTGAAACCAATCCTTCGGTCGATGTGTCTTTTACCGATGCAGTTACTGGAACCAAACAAATTCAAATGCTCGGATTGGCAGGTCCTTATACTCAGATTTCCCGCGAAAACATGCCCGATATCAGGGGATTATCCTCCATCCTTGGGCTTACTTATACTCCAGGAGCCTGGGTCGAAAGCATCGCTTTGATAAAAGGTGCCGGTTCGGTGGTGAATGGTTTTGAGAGTATTGCCGGACAAATTGATGTGAGTTTGCGAAATCCAAATAACATGGACAAGTTTTTTGTGAATCTTTATGCCGGTCAGGATGCGCGTTTCGAGGGAAATGTAAACATGAAGTTTGCGGTTAGCCCCAAACTGAAAACGGCTTTATTGCTTCATGCGAAAACCAATCGATTGAATATTGATATGAACCACGATGGATTTGTGGATATGCCCACTGGCGATAATGTATTGGTTCTCAATCGTTGGGAATACGAAATTGAGAATGGACATATTGAATTGGGGGTAAAAGCCGGTTATCTGGATCAGGAAGCTGGTCAAATTCATTTACCCGAAAATGGAAATCAAAACAATCATGGACTTTGGAAAATGCTAAACTCAACCCGCCGACTGGAGCTTTGGACCAAGACAGGGAAAGTGATGGAAGCGAATCCGGAACAAAGTTTTGGACTTCAGCTCTCGGGAATCTACCACAATCAGGAAAGCCGGTTCGGCCATGTCAAATATTCCGGGGTTCAAAAAAGCTTCTATGGAAATTTTATTTTTCAAGGGAATTTTTTAAATCCGGGAAATAAATTCAAGTTGGGCGCAAGTTTTATATACGACGATTATGAGGAACTTTTAAAAGAGCTGGATTACGGTCATATGGAATATGTGCCCGGGGTGTTTTTTGAGTATTCACGGAGTTTTGGCGAGTCGTTCAATGTAGTGGCTGGTTTGCGGGGAGATTATTCCAATCATTACGGTTTTTTTGCCACACCACGCCTGCATTTGCGCTATTTGCCCCATGAGCATTTGGCCATTCGGGCCTCGGCGGGTCGCGGACAACGAACTGCTCAGGTGATTTCGGAGAATATGGGGCTTTTGGCCAGCAGCAGAGTATGGCACATTGATTCGGCGAATATGACAAACCCCTATGGGCTTGATGCAGAAGTGGCCTGGAATTTTGGCATTAATCTAACCTATGAGTTTGAACTGGATTATAGAGAAGGTGTGGTGAGTTTCGATTTCTATCGCACTAATTTCGAGAATCAGATTGTGGTGGATTTAGACAGCGATGTTAGAGAAGTCAGGTTTTATAATCTTTCAGGCGAGTCTTATTCCAATAGTCTTCAGGCACAGATTGATTATGAATTGTTTAAGCGCTTCGATGTGAGGCTGGCTTACCGCTGGTACGATGTTAAAACAACTTATGGGGAAGAATTAATGTCGAAACCATTTTTGGCTTCGCACCGGGCTTTTATCAATCTGGCCTACGCCACCCGCAATTTCTGGAAATTCGATGCTACACTCAACCGGCAGGGGGTCAAGCGATTGCCTTCGACATTGGAAAATCCTACTGAGTATCAGCGAATGGATAAATCCCCCGATTTTTTCTTAATGAATATTCAAATATCGAAAACAATTCGAGAGCGTTTAGAGATTTATCTGGGCATAGAGAATCTATTGGATTATACTCAAAAAAATCCAATAATCGCTGCAGATGAGCCATTTAGTGAATATTTTGATGCATCCATGATTTGGGGTCCGGTTTATGGCCGAAATACCTATTTGGGGATTAGATATCGCCTGAAATAAAAGCAGCATCAAAAAAATCACTGCGATTTCATCAAATTTGAGATGACTTCGCAGTGATTTTGCATTTTTGAGTACTTGTTTTAGGTCACAAATTCCCAAAAATTGTCCATAGTGATGCTTTTGTAATTTGAACCGTAATTATCAAGCCAACTCTGGGGAGCTTTTAATTTGGGTTTCTTTAGTTTAATCTCGTAAGCAAATAGCTCTCCGTTTTTTTCTTCAACATAGTCCAACTCTGCGCCCGTATAGGTTCGCCAAAAATAGGAATGTGCAGTTTGTGCATTGTACGACAAGTATTTAAGTCTTTCGGCAATGATGAAATTTTCCCAAACTGCACCCTTATCGTCGTATTGAGCGAATGGATCAAGTCTGTCAATCAATGTGTTCCGTAATCCCAAATCCCAAAAATATATTTTGTCCTTCTTACTGATTTCCTTTCGGAGATTTTTATTATAACCCGAAAGGCGGAATAGGATAAAGCTGTCTTCGAGCAACGATATGTACGTATTCACCGTTTCCTGACTTATTTGCAGGCTTTGCGCCAGCTCATTTAAGCTCACCTCCGAGCCTATTTGGTAGGCCAGAAGCTTTAATAGTTTTTTGAGTACATGGGTATTTCTGATGGGAGCCAGGTCGAAAATGTCTTTATACAAATACGAGCTTGCCAATTCCCGAAGGTATTTTTCTTTCCTGCTTACCGATTGATAGTGAAATACTTCCGGGTACATGCCAAATGTTAGGAACTCAGTCATTTTACTTTGAAGCTCAATGGGGTTCATCGTATTTCTGAGTTCAGAAAGCGATATGGGAAACAAGGAATAGGTTGCAGTGCGTCCGGTTAAAGATTCCTTAGTGGTGCTGGCAATATCTAAAGACGACGAGCCTGTGACAAGAATTTTTAAGCCCGGAATTTTGTCGTAGATTATTTTCAGATTAATCCCTATTTCTGGTATTCTCTGTGCTTCGTCAATGAATAAAATATTATATCCTTCAGTTAACAACTGCAGTTGATTGAAATCGCGGGAGGATAAAATATCGACATAGCGAATTTCATCCGCGTTTATATTCAATACCTTGTCAGTGGTGTTTGCCAGAACTTCCTGAAGCAAGGTGCTTTTCCCGGTTTGACGCGCTCCAAATACGATGATTATTTTTCGCGCTTCCTGCATTTCCTGTCGTATGACATCGACTAAGGCACGATTTATTTTCATTTTATTCTATTTTTTCCAGTTATATTACCTGCAAAGGTATTTGAATTTTTTTACAAATCATGAAAAACACCATTATAATTGAAAATATTACGCTAAATATTTAAATATAAATGAAAAAATAATGTAATAATATGATATATAATCTAATATATGACGCTAAATAATAAAATATATTTTATAAAATGACGCTAAATATTATAATGTATTATAAAAAATAACGCTAATATTTAAAATGTATTCGAAAATATCACGCTAATATTTAAAATGTATTCGAAAAATTCATGGTATTTTTATTGAAGAATTGAATTCTTAAACTTCTCAAAGGCTTGTAAAGCCTGCTCATACAGCCATTTTTCTCCTTTTATTAAATGAAATCCAGTTTCGATTCCTGCTTTGGCAAACGGTGAATCTGAATAAATGGCATCCAGAACCACATGAGATGTGTTTAGCTCGTACTTGTTTACGAGTGAAAATGGCTCTGGGATGGTATTGATAATGATGCGGAAATTGGAGAGATTGGGTTGTGAAACGGTTTTATGACCAAATTTTTGGGCGAGTTCCAGTGATTTGGAAGGCGTGCGGTTTATAATGGTTGTTGCAATACCTTTCTGTTGCATTGCAAAGGCCGCAGCACTTGCTGCTCCACCGGCTCCAATTATCAGACAGGTATTATCATCAGGGTGCGATAAAAACGGTTTCAAAGATTTTAGGATTCCGCTAAAATCGGTATTATCGCCAATCCATTTTTCGTGCTCTTTGTAAATGGTGTTAACAGCTCCAATCTGCTCAGCTTCTTGCGTAAGGCCGTCAACATAGGCCATTATGGTTTTTTTAAACGGCGCGGTTATATTAAAACCATCGTAATAGGGTTTTAACTCCAAAAACTCCTGAATATCATCAAGTTCTATTTTTTCATAAATTCCATCAATGGCGTGTTTTGTGAAAAATTCATGAAATAAAATTGGGCTTTTACTGTGTGCAATTGGATTGCCCAAAACCGCCAGTTTTAATTCTTTTCCCCCCCGGAATTCTAAGTAGAGTTTTTGAAATTCTTTAAAATCCAATTGACCAGGGGCAGTTTGTTTATTCGCTTGCAGCGCTATGTAGGTGAAGGGCGCTCCGCCATAAAGGCTCTGTAACCGGCTCTGGGCTGCAAATTCTCCCATACTAAAGCAAAGGCTGGATGGAATAAGCGATTGCAAATTTTTTAAGGATTCTAAATCGTTCGCATGGTGGGCAATAGTTACAATTTTTATATGGTCAGGGTTGAGCTGACTAATTTCCTGTAGAATGGCTCTGAGTGTTGGAAAATCAGGGGTTTCGGTATAATTGTGGTAGGAAATAATAAGTTTGCAAGTCGTGGTTTTTAAAAGTGGCTTTAGTCTGGAAATAATTTCCGGGTCAGTCGTAATATCCAGGTCGATAAACTCAAATTTTTGCTCCACGGCTCGCTCGTAGACTTTCAATCTTTCAAGTGCCGATTCACTATTTCCCCTGAAGGTAAATATCAGGGGCTTTTTCGGAAAACTGTTTCTAATGATGTTCAAATCATCCACTTCCAGCCGACTCAGGTCAAATCTTAATTCCCCCATATACTGCACTCTTTCAATACTTTCCAGTGCCGAAGTCAGGTTTTCGGCATAGAAACTTTCGCAAATGCGTGGTATAAGGCTTCGATTTCTAATCATAGTTTTATGCTATTTTTTCAGGAGCCCATCCTTCTCCGGTTTTAATCCAAAGCTCATTGATTCCAAACGATTTTATCATTTCAAGAGCTTCGGAATAGTAGAAGTCGATATCGCTTAAACGGTGAACATCGGCGTTCAGCTGAAATTTTATGGGAAATTGAGTCAGTATCTTCAGAAATTCCGGATGTGGATACAGCGAAGGATGCATTTTCGATCTCATGCCACGTGTGCTGATTTCTACCATCACATTGCTCCGCGAAAGGTTTTCGGCCAGATGGAAAAGTAAATCCCTATACCAGTTTCTGTGGATTAATTCGGAATCAATGCCCGAAGCATTGGTTATTATTTTATCCGGATGACCTAAAATATCCGGCGGGTCATTTTGAATCATGTCTGTTGTTAGCTGAAAATAATGCTCCACAGCTTGGCGAAGGTTATTCTGATAATGGACTTCAACCCCGGTTGCAAATTTCTCGAAGGAGCCATCCATTTCAAAGAGTTCTGTTTCGGGTCCTTTCCCAATAAAATGGACGCTTCCAATGGTGTAATCCAAAAGATGGGAAAAATGGCTGGGGCCCTGAACCTGGTCGAGATAATCAACTTCCATGGCGCAAAATATATTTATTTGCCCCCGGTATTTTGTTTTCAGCCGTTGGATTTCGTTAATATAATCATCAGTTTCCTCAGCTTTTATATTCCATTCGGTGGGGAAGGGGAACGGTGCATGACCACTAAAGCCATAGGTTTTGTATCCCAATTTCAGGCATTCGGTTATATAATCCTCCGGATTTTCGGCACCGTCGCAGAAACGCGTATGGCTGTGATGATTGTGTGGAAAGGCTGATGGCATCTCAAGTATGGATTTTAATTTATCCTTCGAAATTACTAAAAATGCTTTTGAATGATGGATTTGTGTATAAATTAATGATTTCGTAACCAAAAATCTCTCTAAAGAAAAACAGCCTTTCTTTTATGTTGAAAGGCTGTTTTCAGCTGATTTTATTTTCTTTTCATTTGATTTGGATCCATTCCGCGGTGCTTGGCCATATCTTCAAGCTTTTGCTGAAAGCTCGACTTTTTGACTGGTTTCAGCTTGTTGGCCTGAATTTGAGCATGAATTTTATCCTCATTGATTGTGAACCTGATAAGATACATCTGAAGGAATGTGAACATATTGGCTAAGAAATAGTAATAGCTCAATCCGGAAGAATAGCTGTTGAACAATCCCAGGAACATGATGGGCATCAGATACATCATGGTTTTCATACCGGGCAACTGGTTCGCGCTACTTCCCATCATATCGTTGTTTACCTTGGTGTAGATGAGCGTTGAAATGGTCATTAAGAGTGTGAATAAGCTCACGTGGTCGCCATAGAAGGGTATATTGAAGCCCAGGTCGAGGATGCTATCGTAGCTCGAAAGGTCATGCGCCCAAAGGAAAGGTTGCTGACGCAATTCGATAGACGACGGGAAGAACCGGAAAATAGCGAAGAGAATGGGCATTTGCAACAACATGGGCACGCAGCCGGCCAAAGGATTAACCCCCGCTTTTTTGTACAAGTCCATGGTGGCTTGTTGCTTTTTCATGGCGTCTTTATCCTTGAATTTTTCGTTTATCTCGTCAATTTCAGGCTTTAAAACCCGCATTTTTGCTGTGGATACATAGGTTTTGTAAGCAATGGGGAAGAGGATAACTTTAAGCAGAACTGTTAAAATTAAAATTACAATTCCGTAATTCCAACCCCAGCCACCAAGCCAGTGGAAAACATTGATTACGATATATTCATTAATCCACGATAGTAAAAAGAAGCTCCATCCAATGGGAATCTGACGCTCCATATCCAAATCGTAGGATTTCAGTCTTTTAAACTCGTTGGGGCCATAATATACCTGCATTCCAAAGTCCATGTTTTGAGTATTTCCCACAGGGATTCCCAAGGCAGAAGTCATGGTAATCTCATATTTAGGATCGTAGGATGGGTTGTGTAATTGTTTTATTTCTCCATTGATAAAAGCAGTATTGGCAATGATGCTCTGACTAAAAAACCGCTGTTTATAACTCACCCATTTCACTTTGCTGGGGAGTTTTTCTTCTTTGTCTTCGTTGTCGGCTAAATATTCTACTTCGTCCTGATAGTATTTATAGTAAATCGCCGATCCATTAAACTGATCCACAATCTTTTCCTGATTACGCAAATTCGTCATCCAGTTAAAGTCGATATAGCCATTACGGGCATCGATGAGACTCTCCATATTCTTCATGCGAATATTGAAGTCGAACATATAGTCGCTGCCAAAAATCTTGTAGCTGTATTCTATGTACTGATTGGGGTTGAAGGATGTTCCCTGGTCGGGAAATAACCTCATGTTGATGGTTAAACTATCCTTGCCAGACACTTTCAAACTTCTTCCATTGTAGGGTTCGTCGCCCACAAAAAGCTGAAAATAATGGTCTTCGGTATTTATCAGGCGGTTGGCAGCTGAAAAGATAAATCCAAAACGTGCAGTGTCGCCTTTAAAAAGTACCAATGGAAGGCTATCGTGCGATTTATATTTCAGTAGTTCCGCGCTATAAATTTTTCCGCCTTTTGGTTGAAAATTTAGTTTAAATACATCATTTTCAAGAGCTATGAGTTCGCTGGAGCCTTTGGATGAATAGGAAAAGAGACCATATTTATCTCTTAGAGCCTGCTGAACCAATGACGAATCGGTGGTGCCCAGACTTTCGGCAGCTACCTGACTGGTTTCTTGTTTTAATTGTTGTTCATATCTTCGTAAAGAATCCTGTATATTTAATTCTTTCCTTGCTCTTGCAGTGGAGTCAACTCGTTGTTGATAGGCTTTTTGTTCTTCTTCGCCGGGGGCATTCCACCACGAGAATCCAACAAAAATGGCAAATATGAGCACAAGCCCGATAATAGAATTTCTATCCATTTGGTTTTTGAATTTTAGCGGGCAAAGATAAGGCATTATGTTTTATAAAACCAACCCAAAAGATGCGGCTAAAACAACAAAAAAACCGGATTTATCAGTCGATAAAACCGGTTTTAAAACTATGAAAAGTTTGTGTTAATTAATTGGTGATGTTTTTTGATTGACAAGCGATTGGTGGTTTCTGGTTCTAATGGTCATTCGCTGGTTTTGGCCTGGTTTCATTGTTGGTTGCAATTCAGAAAAAGCAGCATCATCGCGGGTACTTTTTAATGAGGATGATTTTGCATCGCTCTCTAACAAAATGCTCTGGTTTAATGTCCAGGGGAAGTTAAATTCGGTACCATTTTTCCAAACAGCATCGTAGGATGTGCCCACAATGCGGGCGTAGATTTTTGTATTGTCAAGGGCATCGTAGTAGCCAAAATAGTATTCATAACCATCGTTGGGAATGGTAACATCTTCGTCAAACTGATAGATTGTTCCATTGTTAATGCTCCATCGGTCAAGGTTATGTGTGCCGTAATTTTTGGCACTCATAAAGAAATAATCTTTGCTGATGTCTAAGTTGAAGATTGGAGAAACTTCTGATGAAAGATTGAGAGTTTCGTTCCAGTTCAAGGTTAATCCCAGAACAACTCCACCCACGGTTTCACCTTCGGTTGTGGCAGTGTAATAAAGGCTCGCCGGGTTTGATGGGAAAATATAGCTTACTCTGTCCAACACATCGATCGATTTGGAACCTTGTCCTGGAACATTGATGTAGATAACGGTATAGGTTGGATTGAAAAAGCTTACGCTGTAAACCCCAACTTCCATATCAACTTTCAAGGTGGCATTCCCTCCATTGCTGCTGATGTTCACTTCGCCTTCGTAAAGATTATTTGCCAATCCTGTTCTGTCAACATTTACCCAAATCACTTGTGAAGCTCCTGCAGCTAAAGTTCCGGAAGATTGTGAAAAGCTCATCCAGCTTTCCGAGCCACTGAGTTCATATGATAAATCTAATTCCCCATCGTTTCTTAGGGTAATATAATCTCTGGATTCGGCGGCGGGAATTTTAATATAGTCAATATCCCACCAAAGTGCCGATGGATTTGGCAGGGATTTAATAATTTGAATATTAATAACCCGGACGCCTCCGTTGCTGTTTATCAGCAGGCTGGTTTGGTGGACTCCGTAGCCAAGATTATCGGCATGAGTAGTTACTTCAATTTTAGCTACCTGATTGAACCCCAGCACACCATTGGATGGAAAAACAGAAATCAAATCGTTTTCAGGCGTTATTTGAAAATCCATAGTGGTATTTCCGGTGTTGGTTATGCCAAAATATCGGATGTTTTGATCTTTGCTAAATATCATTTCCTGAGTGTCGGTGCTTATTTCGGCGGGTCTGTTGTCCTTGGTGCAAGAAGTTAAACTTATTGATAATAAGATAACTAAGGCTGAGAATTGAGAAATGAGTGTTTTCATGATTCGTGTATTTTAAACAATGGTGAATGTAAACCAATATCATACCAAACTTTAGTTCTGGTACAAAAAAAAAGCTGCATCTTCCGATGCAGCCTTTTTTTTTAGTTTCGAACTATTTCAGCCACTTATCGAGCCAGTTAAAGAATCGGCGTTGCCATAAAATTCCATTTTGGGGTTTAAGCACCCAGTGGTTTTCATTGGGGAAATAGAGATATTCTGCAGGAATGCCCCTTAATACAGCAGCATTGTAGGCACTCATGCCTTGTGATACTACTATTCTATAATCCAATTCGCTGTGAATGACTAAGATAGGGGTGTTCCAGTATTGTACAAATTTGTGGGGAGAATTGGCAAATGAGTTTTGCGCAATTTTATTGTGTTTTTCCCAGAAAGGGCCGCCCAAATCCCAGTTGGCAAACCACATTTCTTCGGTTTCGAGATATTGGGCTTCCAGGTTGAACATACCATCGTGGGCAATAAAAGCTTTGAATCTGTTTTCGTGATTTCCGGCAAGCCAATAAACCGAAAAGCCACCATAGCTGGCACCCACAGCACCCAATCGGTTTGCGTCGACCCAGGGCTCTTGTTTCACGGCGTCAATAGCACTCAGATAATCTTTCATATTTTGTCCACCATAATCCCCGCTGATTTGCTCGAGCCATTCCTGGCCAAAACCGGGTAAACCGCGACGGTTTGGGGCAACAATTACATAATCGTTGGCTGCCATCATCTGAAAATTCCATCGATAGCTCCAAAACTGACTCACTGTGCTTTGAGGGCCGCCCTGACAATAAAGTAATGCGGGGTATTTTTTGCTTTTGTCGAAATTCGGAGGAAGAATAACCCAGGTGAGCATTTGTTTTCCATCAGTGGTTTCTATCCAACGTTGGGTTACTTCGCCAAATTGAAGCTGGTCGAGCAGGTGTTTATTCTCGAAACTGAGCTCTGTTGGTTCACCGGTTTTTGGATTTACTGAATAGATTTCGGTGGGTTTGCTCATACTCATCCGTGTAGCAATCAGTTGACTAGTAGTAACCTGAACGCTTTGATAATCATGAATTCCGGTGGTTATTTTGTCAATTTTCCCATCCGCCAAACTGAGTTTGTAAATATCGTCGATGGCGTGCCAATTGCTAATAAAATATAGAGATTTGCTATCGGGCGACCATTGCATGGAAACCGCATTTTGATCGAATTTTTCGGTATGATATTTTTTCTCCCCAGTATTTAGGTTTAGCGTGAAAAGCCTTTGTTTATCAGATTCATTCCCATCGCGTTCCATGCTTTCCCAGGCCATATATTGTCCATCGGGCGAGAAGGTTGGATTCATGTCGTAACCCATCATGCCCTGAGTGAGGTTGGTGGTTTTAGATGCTTCGGTATTGTAGAGATAAATATCTGTGTTGGTGCTTAAACTGTATTCTTTTCCGGGTTTTTTCCGACAGACATAAGCTATATTTTTTCCATTGGGAGTCCAGTTTATCTGTTCCATACCGCCAAAAGGCTTCACAGGCGATTCCCATTGCTCGCCTTCCATAATGTCTTTTCCGGGGGCTAATTTCTCAAGCACATAATCTGCCACAAAAATGTGTGAATAGCTATCGACCCAGCTGTCCCAATGCCTGTACATCAAATCGTTATTAACACGTCCGGTTGATTTATTTAAATCAGGATAGATATCGGCCACTGTTCCTGTCCGAGTGATTTCTTTAATATAAACAATCTTTTTTTGATCGGGGCTGTATTTAAAGCCATCTAATCCTCCTTCAACTGTGGAGACTTGTTTCAGATTTTCGCCGTTTAAATCCATTTCCCAGATTTGCATCTCACCATCGGGCGCACTCATGAAGGCAATTTTCTTGCCATCGGGGCGCCAAACCACATTGTATTCGCCATAGGCGGTGTGGGTGAGTTGTTTTTTAGTTTTACCATCGGAGTCCATGAGAAAGAGTTCTGTATTGCTTCTATTTTGCTCCTTGGAATAATAGGTTACTCCATAAACGATTTTTTTTCCATCGGGCGAAACCTGAACGTCGCCAATTCGACCAAACGACCATAACACTTCGGGCGTCATGATTTTAGACTCTAATTTTAGATCGTGTTTGCCTATAAGTTCTTCTTTTTTCCGGGCTGTTTGCGCCAGAAGCGAGTTAAGGGCGATAAAGAAAACCGCCAAAATTGCTGTTTTTTTCATATGACTGTAATTTGGTTTTAATTTTTGCACCTGCCTGCCGCAGGTAGATGGAACTCGCCCGATAGTTGTTTCCTTTAGATTGAAACCTTTTTTCGTGGCTCGCTTCATTGAACGATTCTTTTCAGAAATTTAATTCACAAAACTACTTATTATTTGAATGATTCAAAAACGATTTGTGCAGCTTTTGCCGAAGCTCCACCAGAGCCCAGAAGACTTTTAAGGTCTCTAAAATCTTCTAGCATTTTTTGCCTTTTATCTCCCGATAAAATCCGGGTCAATTCGTGTTTCAAATTAGTGGTATTCAATTCATTCTGAATAAGTTCCTTTACTATTTCTCTATCCATAATCAAATTCACAAGGCTAATGAATTTAATATCGACAATGCGGCGGGCAATTTGGTAGCTCAATTGACTTCCTTTATAACACACCACTTCGGGAACACCTAAAAGTGCGGTTTCGAGGGTGGCAGTTCCGGAAGTAACCAAGGCCGCATGAGAGTGTTTAAGCAGCTGATGTGTTCGATTTGACACAATTTTTACCAGGTTGTTCCCAGCTATTTCTTTATAAAAGCTGTGGTCGATTGATGGAGCTCCGGCGATAACGAATTGATAGTTAGAAAAATGATTCGTCATTTTAAGCATGATCGATAACATCTTTCCGATTTCCTGTTTTCGGCTTCCGGGCAATAGGGCTATGATGGGTTTTTCGTTCAGATGGTTTTCTGAGCGGAATTGGGTTTCGCTCGATAGACTTTCGGAAAGTGCGTCGAGCAAGGGATGGCCTACAAAATGAACCGGATATTGGTATCGTGCATAGAATTCTTCTTCGAAAGGGAGAATGACCAGCATTTTATCAACGTTTTTCTTGATGGAAAAAACCCTGTTCTTTTTCCAGGCCCAAATCTGGGGAGATATATAATAAATTACATTAAACCCTTGTTCATGAGCCCATTCGGCTATGCGAAGATTAAAGCCTGGATAGTCAACGAGTATCAAAACATCGGGTTTATAATGCAGAATGTCGGTTTTGCATCTGCTTAGGTTAGCCAAAATGGTTTTTAAATTCATGGCTACTTCCAGAAATCCCATAAAAGAAATGTCGCGGTAATGGGTAACGATTTGCGCTCCCTGCTGCTCCATTAAATCTCCACCCCAGGCTCTGAATTGCCCGGAGCCATCGAGTTTTTTTAGCTCTTTTATCAGATTCGAAGCATGCAAGTCGCCCGAAGCCTCACCGGCTATGATATAATATTTCATGTGCCGGCTAATCCTCCAGAAATTTTAGTGATTTCATGGCTCCATGCGCGGTTAAGTCGATTTGAATGGGAACCACTGCAATATAACCATCTGCCAGTGCTTTTATATCGGTTCCTTCGCCCTGGTCTTCCACATGAAAATGGCCTGTGAGCCAATAATAATGCCCGCCACGGGGGTCAATCCGGTTATCGAAACTTTCTTTCCAGCTGGCTTTGGCCTGGCGCGAAATTCTGATTCCGTTGATTTGTTCGGCGTGGGGAATATTCACATTCAGGCAAATATCGGCTGGCATTCCTTTTTCCAGAATGTCTTTAATTATTTTTCTGATGAAGGGTCGTGCAGGCTCCAAATCGGTTTTGTGGCTGTAGGAGTTCATGCTAAAACCAATGGAAGGAATATTATCGATATGCGCTTCGATTACCGCCGCCATGGTTCCGCTATAAATGATATTGATGGATGCATTGCTTCCATGATTGACGCCGGAAACTAACAAATCGGGCAGATGGTCTTTGAAAGCAATATATTCGGCCATTTTTACACAATCAACCGGGGTTCCGCTGCAGCTGTATTCTACATAATTCTCAGATTCTTCAATGCATTTTATCCGAAGCGGATCGGCAAAAGTGATGGCATGACCGGTTCCGGATTGTGGTTTGTCGGGAGCAACCACCACAATATCCCCAAATTCTTTGGCAATATCTATCAGAAATCTAATTCCCGGGGCAAATACTCCGTCGTCGTTGGTGATTAATATCTTTTTTCGTTTCATTTTCTTCTTTTTTTCGGGAGAATAGGTTTACGGATTAGGTGGTTTTTGGTGATTTTTCTTTGTCGTCGACTTCGGTCACTCCACCGCTTACTATAAACTTCATGACTTCGGTGGATGGAAGATTCAAAGGCTCAATCATTTCCTTTTTCACAACAACCACTGTTCCCATAACTCCATAGGAATAAGGAAGATATACAATGGCGTAGTCGTCGGAAATATGCATTTCGTCCATGCCATACCGGGTCACGAAACCTATGCGCTTGAGCCCGGTTTCGTTCATGGTAACTAAAACCGGATGGTTAAATTTCTTTTTATTTCCCACAAAAGCAGAGAGCAGGTCTTTGATAGCTGAGTAAATATCTTTGATGAGGGGAGCTTGATTAATAACTCTTTCCATCAGCGAAAGAAAGGGGCGGAAAATGATGGTGGAACCAAGAAAGCCAATGATCAAAATAAAAACCGCCAGAATAAGCATTCCCAGCCCAGGAATTTCGAATCCGAGATATTCGGTTTCGTAGGGTTTGGTGAAATTGTCGAAGAACCTGAAAACATAATAGATTACCCAAACGGTTGTAGTTATGGGAACAAGGTAGAGAATACCTTGTATAAAGTAATTGATGATTAGTTTTCCAAATTTCATTCCACAGGTTTTTAGAGGCTGAAATTACGCAATTCTTCGTAGAGTTGTTGCATGGGCAGCCCCATAACATTATAAAAAGACCCTTCGATTGATTCTACACCAATTTTGCCAATCCACTCTTGTATTCCATAGGCTCCGGCTTTGTCAAATGGCTGATAATTATCTATATAGTAGTTAATTTCGTAGTCGGAGAGCTCTTTGAATTTTACCTTGGTAATGGCCGAAAAGGAGCGGATATTGTTTTTAGAGCGCAAACAAACACCGGTAACCACCAAATGCGATCGGCCCGAAAGGGTTTTGAGCATCTGAAAAGCGTCGGCATCGTCTTCGGGTTTTCCAAGAATGATATTGTCAACAGCCACAATGGTATCGGCGGTGATAACTAAGGTATGGCTCAGGATTTTTTCTGTGGGGAAGGCCTCAGCTTTTAACCGGCTGATGTATTCTGCTACTTCTTCCACGGGTAATGTGGCAGGAAAGGTTTCTTTAACATCGAGTGGTGTCATGCGGAACTGAATATCGAGTTGTCGCAACAACGCCTGCCTGCGCGATGAGCGCGATGCCAGAATGATGTCCAAATGACTAAATTGGTCGTTTATTGTACTCATGATCCATAGTTTAAATTGAATAATTGAATGCTCAGAATTCCGGCAATCATAATAATTTTGGCTAAATTACTTAAATCGTGAAAATCTTTAACCGAATTGGCCTGCCGAATTCCATTGAAAAGATAAAACAAAGGAAAACCCACTGCCACAGCAAGATATATGCCCAATTGTCCCCAGTTTAATGTATAGCATAAAAAGATGGCTGCAATCAGCATCACTATCATAACGATTAGGAGAGCCTGAATAAAAACTTTAGTTTTGGCCTCCCCAAACTTTATTACGAATGTTTTCCAACCAAATAGAGCATCCCCATTTTGGTCTTCCACATCTTTTATCATTTCGCGTATCCAGCTGATTATAAAAGCAAAGGCCGCGTAAAAAGCAACAGAATAACTGATGAAGGAGACCGATTTATAAGCGTTGATTAGCAATGTGGGATTTTGGCTCATGATGGCCAGATGATAAACCCAGACTATGGCAATGCTAAGTGCCGAAAAAAGGCTAATGACCAGATTTCCGAAAATGATTGTTCCTTTTAAATGGACAGAATAATACCACAGCCCCACCGCAATAAATACATGAATCAGAAATAGTTGCCACATCTGAACCAGCAATGTCAGTACCAAGGCCGACAGGAGCGAAATCAGCAGAAACGCCCATAATAATTTAGTTGCGGCTTTTTTAGTGATATGATTACCAATGATTTGCTTATTGTCTTTATTTACCCTATCCACATCTACATCGTTGATGTCGTTAAAAATATAACCAAAAGCGGCCATGGCTACGGTGCTCAATACCAGCAAAAAGAAATGAAGTCCACTCAGCGGAAGTGGTACATTGATTAATTTTAAAATGTGACCAATGAGCAAATAGTTTATAAGTACCTGAGCCAGAATAATGATGAGCAGATTTGGCCAACGAATGAGCTTAAAAAATGTTTTGAGTGTTTGCACCATAAAAGCGATTACAAATATAGGTTAAATGCGATTTACCAGTAGAGCGATTCTTCATCGATCCATTTTCCATGAAGTTTCATTACCTGACGCAATACTTCGCGCACAGCGCCTTTGCCACCGGGTTTATGGCTCACATAATCCACTATCTCCAGAATTTCTTCGGCAGCATCGGAGGGGCAACAGGAAACACCAACAGATTTAAGTATTTCATAATCAGGAATATCGTCGCCCATGTACAGAATTTCTTCGTCAACCAGCCCGTACTTCTCCTTGAACTCCATATACACTTCCATCTTATTTCTCACCCCTAAAAAAACATCTTCAATTTTGAGTGCTTTCATTCTTTGCTCCATCGAAACCGATTTTCCACCGCTGATGATGGCAATCCGGTACTCTTTCTTCACCGCCAGCTGAAGGGCATAGCCATCGCGCACATTCCCGGCACGCATCATGTCGCCATCGGCAGTTGGGTAGACAGTTCCATCGGTTAAAACACCATCGTAGTCGAAAATAAAAGTTGTAATATTTTGAAGTTTTTCTTTGTAATTAGACATAGTTATTGATTTCTTGATTTTATAATTTGTTGACTTAAAAGCTGATATATTTTCCTGTACTCGGGCATTTTTTCTAAATCTTTCAGATGAATTTTAATGGTTTCCAGATCGTTGCGAACTGCCGGGCCGGTTTGGGCATGGAAAGGCCGCAATTCCTTAATTTTTTCGGTGGTTTCTTCTATCAGGGGCCTAAGCACTTCGAAAGGCACATTTTCTTTCTCCAATAAATCCTCGGCCACATGGAACAGGTAGTTAACAAAGTTCGACGAGAAAATAGCCGCAATATGAATTTTTTTTCGTTGATGACTGTTAATATGGTAAACCTGCGATGTAAGTCTGCCGGCAAGTTCAGTGAGCATACTCGTATCTTCATCACTATTGGCTTCGACCAATATCGGAATTTGAGAAAAATCGACCAATTTGGCTGCACTAAAGGTCTGAAGGGGATAAAATACGCCAATTCGGGGGCTGCTATGTTGCAGGGCATTCATTTCCAGACTGCCCGAAGTATGTAATAGCAGGCTTGAACAAACAGGAATTTGTTCTAAAACTGCCTCCATGGCGTGGTCGGGAACAGCAACGATTATTGAGTCGGCATTGCAGGTTTTCAATTCGTTATAGCTACCATATGGCGAATGGTAAATATGTGCCAGTTTCTCTGCAGATGCTTTGTTTCGGCTGTAAAAACCCACCAAATCTAATCCGGCTTCGGCCATCACTTTGGCCAAATGGGTTGCTACATTTCCACTGCCTGCAAAGGCTATTTTACTAATTCCCGACATGTGACAAAAGTAGCTGATTTTTAAAAGCCACCGGAATCCGAATTTAAAGAAATGGTTGCGTTCATATGAAATCAAAGCAAAGCAGGTGATGGCTTCAGGTCCTTTTTATTAAATTTGGCTGCTAAAATACTGAATCATGAACCTAAACAGAATTGCCATTATTGGGGGGTCGGGATTAGAAAAACTCGATATTTTCCAATCATTCGAAACCATGAATCCATTAACCGAGTATGGCTATTGCAGCTCGCCCATTCTCATGGGAAAAATTGCGGGGAAGGAAGTTTTTTTTGTGTCGCGGCATGGGTTCGACCATCAGATAACGCCCACTCATGTGAACAATCGGGCTCATATTCAAGCCATTTCCGACCTTAACTGCGACGCTATTATTGCAACCACCGCCTGTGGCAGTCTCCGGCAGGAAATAAAACCCGGCGATTTAGTTTTCCCCAATCAGGTGATTGATTTTACAAGGTTTAGAAAGAATACATTCTTCGATAATTTCGATAACGGAAATATTCAGCATATTCCTTTTGCCGATCCGTTTAACGAGGAATTAAATGACAAGCTAAGTCAAATTGCATCAGAATTGAATACTCCCCACCATCATCACAAAACAGTGGTTACTATCGAAGGCCCGCGTTTTTCGAGTCGTGCCGAGAGCCATATGTTTCGCCAGTGGGGCGCCGACATTATTAATATGAGCACCGCACCCGAAGTTATTCTGGCCAACGAGCGTCAGATTCCTTATGCGGCCGTAGCCATGAGTACCGATTACGATTGCTGGCGAAAGGAAGAAGAAGCGGTGAATATGGAAGCGGTTTTTAAAGTATTTAAAGAAAATGCCAGCAAGGTTACCTCGCTGCTGAAAGCCTTGTTAATTTCAAAAATCTAAGAAATAAATATAAAAGCCAAGACCATGGAAAAACATTTATATGCCATTTTATTGGGCGGGAAGCTCAAGGAAAACAATCTGATGGAAGACCATCATCTGGTATTTGTGGTGGCAGAAACCGAAGCCGAAGCCGGAAAATTAGCCAAAAAGAAATGGGAAGCCGTTGAAATTCATGTGGATGGAACTCAACGAATTGACAAAGTGGATGGGTTTGAAGTGAAGCTGAACAAATTGACCGACGACGAAAGCGAGTTCAGAATAAATCCAAAATATTCATCTTGATTTTTTTGGGGATTCTATGACATAAAAAAACCGGAAAAATCTTTCCGGTTTTTTTAAATTGGAATAGGCAATGTTTAGTTGCCTAGTTTTTTAATTTTTAGCAAATTGAGAACCACTTTAAACATCACTCCCCACACAATTATTACAATGGAAAGATAGGTGATTAACAGCCAGGCAGGAACACGGTTATTGTGCGCCCAAAGTGCTCTTGCGGCATTAAAATCATCGATATGAACAGGTTTCAAAGAAACTGGAGCTGATTGTGTCAGTTCGCCATATTTTTCAGCATCAACAGGATAAGCAACCAGTTCGCCCATTCCATGTTCACCGCTCTTTAAGTCGGTGGGATAGGTTACGGTGATTTGTCCCATTTCGTTGGTAGTTTCACCAGCTTTCATGATTGGAAGATTTTTGAAATAGCGTTTTATTCCCACAAAAACTTCGGCATTGACCACTGCGGCTTTCTGTCCGTTAAAAGTTCCGGTAAGAGTAACAACAGCTTGACTGTTAGCACTATCCACAGCTATCTCAAGAAAATAGGGGGCAGTAACTTCGTCGGAATTGGCGATAACAGTTGTAGCAGCACCACCAGCCGAAGGAGTAAAATTGCCATCAAACGATCGAATATAGTTCACTACATTCCAACGTTGATCTTCAGTAAGAATGGCGGCATAAGTTGGCATGGTAGCACGACCTTCAGCTATTTTTTGGAAAATACTTCCATCGGAGTTGATGTCGAGAAACGCTTGAAGGCCTAAATCTGTAGGTTTTGGCACCAACGGTAAGCCATTATCTTTGGTAGGGTCGCCATGGCACGATTTACAATTGGCCAAATAGATGGCTTTCCCTTCATTTACACTTTGATCGGAAAAAGCTACAGGGTTTGTTACTTGCTTTTGAGCATCAGTAACGGTCCAATCACTTTGTGCAAATATGCTAACCGGAGCCATGAATAGCAATCCGATTGCAAGATTATTGAGTATGTTCCTTGTTTTCATAATCATTCAATTAATTATGGTTTTCAAATTCTTCGGTTATTCCTTTTTCTTCGGCCAATTCCCACAATGGAATAACGGGGAATATTTTCAGCAGGATGGTAATGATGGCCAATGCCATGGCGATGGTGCCGGTGGTTACAGCCATTTCAATCCATGTGGGGAAATAATGATGGAATTCATCGGGCACATTCTGAATGGGTAAATGGGGGTGAAGTAGCGTTGGGATTACAATGATAATACGCTTCAAGAAAGCCGCAACCATCACAATAGAAGCAATGAAGGTGAGGTTATTTGGTTTTCTTCCTTCCTTAAAAATCATAAACAGAATGGGCAAGCCCATACCTATAATTTGCACAACCCAGAACAATCCGGCATAGGCACCATGAAACAAGGTGTGTAAATGAATGGCTTCGCCTGTTTTCATTTTATAGGCGGGAACTAAAAACTCATTCAAATTGAAATAAGCATAGAGTAGAGAAACCAATACCAATAATCTCCCCATCATATCGAAATGATAATCGGTGAAATAATCCTGAAGTTTGTAGCTGCTGCGAAGTACATACATAACAATGATAACTGCGGCAGTACCTGCAACAAAAGCGCCCGAAACAAAATAGGGTCCAAAAACGGTGCTGTCCCAGCCTATTCTCAGTGTGGCTGCAAATAACCAGGAAGTTACGGTATGGATGGCCAAAGCCACAGGAACAATAATAATACTGAGCATTCTGATGCTTTTATGAAGCAGCTTGTATTGCTCCGGAGTACCTATCCAACCCAGGCTCAGAATATTATAAAGCTGATATTGCCATGCGGGCATATCTTTCATTCTGTTTTTAATGAAGGCCAAATCGGGGAGAAGAGGTAAAATAAAGAGCAACATGGAAATTACGGTGTAGGTAGTAATTACAGTCACGTCCCAAAGGATAGGCGATTGCAGACGGCCGTGCATAAACAGATTGAGAAACCTTTCTGGACGACCCATATCGGTGATGATAACCAACCCGGCTATCAAAACAAAACCCAGTGCTATGACTTCGGAAACGCGGGTGATGGGTTTTACCCATTTTTGATTTAGTAAACCCAGAACCGCGCTAATCAGCATACCCACCAAACTGGTGGCCACAAAAAACACGAAATTGGAAATATATAAACCCCAGCTCACATAGTCGCGCATGGCAGTAACACCTAATCCATCGCGTAGCTGAATGAAGTAGGCAAAAGCAAAAACGGCTATTACCAGTCCCAGAAAACCCATCCAAAGGTAGAATCCCTTGAAGCTTCTCATGGGTCTGATAGTATCCTCGGCAAACTTGTCAAGAAGTTGTTTGGCTTGTTCTTTTGATAAAGACTCAGACATATCTTATATTTTTTATTGATTAACGAATTTATTGATTAGCTGTGATGTTCATCTTCCAGAGTGGTTTTTCCGTTGTATTGGAAAGGGAACATTCTGTTTTTTGCAGGAAGATAGTACACATTGGGCTTGGTTCCCAATTCGGGAAGAAGTGTGTAGCCGGCATTTTGTCTGACGAGCTCACTAAACCGAACAGTCTCGCCTGAAGTTCCGTTGGTAACAGCATCTTCGTTGAGGTCGCCAAAATAGTAAACGCCATTGGGACAGGCCGATACACAATAGGGGAGTTTCCCTTCGCGCAATCTGTCGGCACTAAACAAACACTTGCTGATGGTTCCTCTTTTCTGTGGAACATTGAGCTCAACGTTGTAGAGCAGGTCTTTATCTTCTTCGGCATGTTTAGGCTCAAACCAGTTGAAAACTCTGGCAGAATAAGGACAAGCGGCAATACAAAATCTACAGCCAATGCAGCGTTCGTTGTCAATCAATACAATACCATCCTGGCGTTTCCAGGTTGCATCGACCGGACAAACCTTTGTACAAGGTGGGTTGTCGCAATGGAAACAGGGTTTTGGCATGAAATAGGGCTCGGTGTTGCGGTCGTCCTGCATGCGAAGTACATTGATATGGTGTTGCTCTTCGCGCAGATGGTGCGCATTTTGACACGAAGCCATGCATGCGCGAACGTTGCGGCAGCGGGAAAGGTCGATTACCATAACCCAATGGCGGCCCGGAATACCTTCGCGGCCTTGTTTTTGCACAGCACTGGTATACTCTTTCTTATCGACGGGAGTTAATTCGCTTACCTTAATTTCTGCCAACTGACCCTCTTCTGTGAGTACCCGTATTTTTTTCTCGGTATCGGTTAAGGCGGACTCCGAATGCTCTCCATGACCTGCCTTGCCATCTTCAGCAGCAAACCCGGCATAGGTTGCTGCCCCTGCAGCCACAGCTCCCAACCCGATTAATGAACCAATTTTAAGGAAATCCCTTCGGGAATTGGCTTGAGTATTGTTTTCTGACATATATGAATGATTTGATATTGTTATTCCTCCGTGAAATTAAAAAAAAACTTTGAAGATTTAAAAATTATCCTGAAAGTTTCAATCTCTAAAGAATAAAAAAGAAACCCCCGTTTTAAAAATTTTTAAAATCCTGTAAAATAATCTGTATTACGCTGAAATTAAGCAACTTAAAATTATTTGCTACCCAAAACTATTTCACGCTCAAAAGTAAACATACCTTCTGATTTTCCAAATAGAAATGAGTAATAAAATACCTAAAATTAGATAGGTTTTGAATAAAAAGGTAAAATTGGGGAGAAAAGCGGTTAAATCCTGAAAAAAAGATCAGGGAATGCGCATGTATTTATGGCTTTGAATGGAGATTCTCCATTGGGGGTTGTTCTTAACATATTCCGTAATCGGCAGCATCATTTTATTCACCTGGCTCCATTCGGGTTGCAGAAACAGAAGGCAATTGGGTTCTACCAGCCGGGCATTTTCTTCGGCCCACTCAAAATCGGCTTCGGTTTCTATCACCACTTTAAGCTCGCCGGCTCGTGAATAAACCGATTTTACGGGAGGCGATTTCTTTTTGGGGGAAACACAAATCCAGTTCCAGTTTCCTGAGAAAGGATGCGCTCCACTGGTTTCTAAAAAACGCGTAATTTCGAGTTTCTCCAATTCCTGACACAGATAATCCAGATTGTTCATCAAGGGTTCACCACCGGTCACAACTACAGCTTTTGCGGGTTGTTGAGCTGCATTTTGCACTATGGAATCTGTGAAGGTTGGCGGGTGGAGTTTTCTGTTCCAGCTTTCTTTCACATCGCACCAGCTGCAACCCACATCGCATCCGCCAATTCTGATGAAATAGGCCGCCAAACCTGTATTAAAGCCTTCGCCCTGAATGGTATAAAACTCCTCCATGAGCGGGAGCATTTTCCCCTGTTCCAATAAAATATCTTCTTGTTCTTTTGTTATCATTCGCTGAGGTATGCTTTTTGAAATCCGATGTTAACCCCTTGTTTAATTCTTATGAAATACAGCCCTTTAGTAAGCGATTCGCTGCTGATTTCTATTTGAACTGCCTTTTGAAAATCGGGTTTTACGAAACTATATTGATTCATTTTTTGCCAGCTCATATTGTAAATTTCTATGTCGAAAGATGGCGCAGTAAGTCCTTCGATGCAAAGAATGAGTTTTTTCTCTTTAATATCGAATTCCGGACTTATTTTGAAGGGTTTAAATCCTTCTGAATTTGATTTGGGTGCTTTTATTATTTGGTTCAGGTTAAGTTGATAGAGGCGGGGAGGAAAGAATGAGTCTTCGGAACTGATGACTACAATGGAGTCGTTCACAAAGCTAATGCCTTCGGTTTGAGCCCCTTGGATATAAGGGAAATCGGCTCGGCGTTTATTGCCGTTAAAAAAGTTTTCGCCATCAAAATCCCACATCATCCAAACAATCGGAAGAAAGTTTTCGTAGCCTACCAGCACTATACTTCCCGAAGTTTTATTATAATCGGCTCCTGTAACAAGCCCGCGGGTATCGAATTTGGAATATATTTCTGCTGTATGAGTTCCGGGTTCTTTGGGTAACCGGTAGCATTTGGTATGTCCATCCACCCAATTTTTACTAAATAGATAGAGGTATTGGTCGGTGGCTACTAGGGCTTCGCAGTCAAAATTATTCGAGCGGTTTTTTTTCTCAAAGATTGTTTGGTCGGCAAAACTAAAATATATTGGAGAAGAATCCACTTCGGCATCGCCTGATGGGGGTATGCTTGATTTTGCAATTTTGTGAATCACCAAATCTTTACGGATTCCATAATTATTGCCAAAATCGCCCAGATAAATATAGTGGTCATCCTGGGTAATATCTTCAATGTCGTGGTTCACCACATTGGTAAGCCGAATGGTTTGAAGCAGTTCTCCCGTATTGAAATCGAGTTTAAAGATAGCAGGTTCGCCTCCGGAGTCGTTGTGAGTCCATATGGCGTTGTTAAAAACAATGATACCACTGGTTTCGTTCACTGTTCCGGGCAATTCGCTAACATATTCAGTCGGTTGTAAAATCAGGGGTTCATAAACGCAGGAGCCATCATTTATATTGGCTTTCATGTTGTAATTGATGGCGTTGGCATCGGTGCAGCCTTTTTGAGCCCAGAGTGTTGAGAGCGAGAAAATTAGGGCGGTAATAATAAGAATCCGTTTCATGAGATGGATTTAAAGTTGTAATAGTTTAAAGATGAGTTATTTATCGATAAACAGTTTTTTTTGCGGCTTTTAACGTGTTTTCGAGCAAAGCTGCAATAGTCATAAGGCCAACACCACCTGGAACTGGAGTGATGTGAGAGGCAACTTTACTCACTTCGGCAAAGTCCACATCACCGGTGATGCGGTAGCCTTTGGGGTTTGTTTTGTCCTCTATTCTGTGAATTCCCACGTCAATAACCACGGCATTGGGTTTTACCATATGGGCTTTTACAAACTCGGGCTGGCCAATAGCGGCGATAAGTATATCGGCTTTTGAGGTGATTTCTTCCAGGTTAGCCGATTTGCTGTGGCAGAGTGTAACAGTGGCATTCCCGGGGTTGGCTTTGCGGCTCAGAAGTATAGAAATGGGTGTTCCAACAATATTACTACGACCCAGAACCACTACATTTTTACCTTCGGTTTCGATTTTATACTCTTCGAGAAGCATAAGAATTCCTGCAGGAGTGGCAGGAAGATAGGTTTCAGCACCCAGAACCATTTTGCCAATATTCATGGGATGAAATCCATCCACATCTTTCGCCGGACTGATTCGGTTGATAACATGATCTACATTGATATGAGAGGGCAAAGGCAGTTGCACAATAAAACCATCCACATCAGGGTCATTATTCAGAAAATCAATAACCTGAAGAAGATCTGCTTCAGTGATTTTTTCGGAGTATTTATATAAGGAAGAAATAATACCCACCGATTGACAGGCTTTTTCTTTACTCTTGACATAGAATTCACTTGCAGGATCCTGGCCAACCAAAACGGCAACCAGGTGTGGAGCTTTATCTTCATTATCAATGAGATGTGCTACTTCGGCTGCTATTCTGCTCTTTATTTTTTCGGAAGTTGTTTTTCCGTCAATCAATATGCTCATAAAACTATCTTTTTCTCATGTTATTCATGGCACTCATCATATTTTTTCCGCCGCCGGTGGTCATCATTTTCATCATTTTGCTGGTTTCGGCAAATTGTTTCAATAGCTGATTAACTTCTTTCACATCGGTGCCTGCGCCTGTGGCAATTCTTCGGCGGCGGCTTCCGTCAATTAATTTGGGATCTTCGCGTTCGGCGGGTGTCATGCTGTAAATAATGGCTTCAATACCTTTGAATGCGTTATCGTCGATATCAATATTTTTCAGGGCTTTTCCCATTCCGGGAATCATGCCCATCAAATCTTTGATATTTCCCATTTTCTTGATTTGTTTGATTTGGTTGAGGAAGTCGTTGAAGTTGAATTGGTTTTTGGCAATTTTCTTTTGAAGCTTTTTGGCTTCTTCCTCGTCGAACTGTTCCTGAGCTTTTTCTACCAAAGAAACAATATCGCCCATCCCCAGAATTCTGTCGGCCATACGATTGGGGTGGAAAACATCCAGAGCATCCATTTTTTCGCCAATACCCACGAATTTGATGGGCTTGGTAACAATCGATCTAATGGTTAATGCGGCTCCACCGCGGGTATCGCCATCGAGTTTGGTTAGAATTACCCCGTCGAAATCGATTTTATCGTTAAAGGCTTTTGCGGTGTTCACAGCATCCTGGCCCGTCATGGAGTCAACCACAAACAGGGTTTCGTGGGGTTTTATTGTTTTTTTGATGTTAGATATTTCCTCCATCATCTGTTCATCGATGGCCAAACGACCGGCTGTATCTACCAGCACCACATTATATTTGCTCTCGTGAGCCATCTTTACCGCATTTCGGGCAATTTCCACCGGATTATTATTGCCTTCCTCGGTATAAACATCCACGCCAATATCGGCACCCAACACCTTAAGTTGTTCAATAGCAGCAGGGCGATACACGTCGCAAGCCACCATAAGTGGGGTTTTTCCTTTTTTGGTTTTTAGGTATTTAGCTAATTTGGCGGTATGAGTAGTTTTACCCGAACCTTGCAAACCAGCCATCAATATAATTGCAGGATTACTAGCTACATTGAGCTCAGTGGCCGATCCGCCCATGAGCAGAGCCAGCTCGTCGTGCACAATTTTTACCATCAGCTGTTTGGGAGAAATGGCGGTAAGCACATTCTCGCCCATAGCTTTGTCTTTTACTGTGGCAGTGAAATCTTTCGCGATTTTATAACTCACGTCAGCTTCGAGCAGGGCTTTACGAATCTCCTTAATGGTCTCGGCCACATTGATTTCGGTAATCTTTCCCTGACCTTTTAAAACCTGAAACGAACGTTCTAATCTGTCATTTAAACCTTCAAACATATATTTTTGGAATTTTAGTGTGCAAAATTAGCAATTTTCTGATAGTAATTTATTTAGAAGTAAAATGGGAAATATGTAGAATGACAGCTTAGTGATTTCAGATCAGAGCTAATTTGATGTGATTAACTAAGGGCTTAAAATCATTTATTTAGGGCCTTTAACAATTTCAATCCTAATATTTCATGTGTCTATAATTTGTTTTTTATTGGTCACATGCCTGCCTGTAGGCAGACAGGGAACTCGCCTAATTAGTCATTCTCCTTTGTATGAGAGATTCTCTTATGGCTCGTTTCATTAAACAATATCATTCATTTATTGGCTTTGTAATATCCAATTAGGATTCGTAGGGTTTTTATCTAATTCATCGAATATTTTATACATCAAATCTCTTCGGACACAAATATTTGTAATTTCGTTGCTTAAATGTTTATCCTTAAACAATTAACCTTATGAAATTCCCCCAAAGGGTATTTTGAACAGCAAAACAGATTAAAAATTAAATAGCAAAATCATGAAATTTAAAGCTTTAACCACAATGCTCATTTTTATTGTGATGCATTATGTGTCGTTTTCTCAGGATGAATCACCTGTTTTAACTCCAAAAATGATAGGTCAGGGAACCTATCACGGTCAGGTTGGTCCATTGAGAGATATTCCTCCCATGACCGAAAGCGAAATGCAGGAGTTGGATAGAAAAGAAGCACTAAAACGAAGAAACCTGAAGCTGCGATACAGGGCTTATCCGAATGCGGAGAATGCATTGCCAAAAGGCGACGATGAAGCGTGGCAGAAAAGTATGGGGGGATTAAAAAGTATTGATGCCATCATAGAACACTGGGCTGGCCAGACTTCCACATCAAATCCGCCCGACGATAATGGTACTGCAGGCCCCACTCATTACATGCAAACCATCAATGTAAAATACACCATTTACAACAAACAAGGTACTTTGTTGGCGGGCCCTACCAACTTGAATACTCTTTTTGCAGGAGTTCCGGGAGCGAATAATAATGATGGAGATCCCATAGTTTTGTACGATGAACAAGCCGGACGATGGCTGGTGGCTGAGTTTTCCGGGGTATACAGCAGTCCCGATTATATGCTGATTGCTGTTTCAGCAACCGACGACCCCACCGGGGTTTGGAACCGCTGGTCGTTTGTAATGAATGGCTTTCCGGATTATATGAAATTTGGTATTTGGCAAGATGGTTATTATATGGGAACAAACACCACTTCGGGCGATGATATCTACATTTTTGAAAGAGACGAAATGATGACCTCCGGAACTTCGCCCCAAATGGTGCAATTCAACAATCCGAACCGCCCCAACAGTGGTTTTCATTGTGTTCTTCCCATTGATAATGATGGCCCATTTGCACCTGCCGGTACTCCAGGTGGTTTTATCACCATTAACGACGATGCCTGGGGCAATGGTGCCGATGCCTTATGGGTTTTTCAGGCCGATATTAACTGGACAACACCTGCAAACTCAACATTTCAGAGAACTCAGGTGATTCCCGTTACTTCTTTCGATAGTAATTTTGGTAGCAGTTGGGAGAATATCCGCCAACCCGGAACCAGCCAAAAGCTTGATGCCATTAATCAGGTTTTAATGCACAGGGCTCAATACCGTAATTTTGGAACTTCACAAACTCTGGTATGTAATCATACGGTGGATGTGGACAATACCGATCATGCGGGTGTTCGATGGTATGAACTTGAATGGAACGGGAGCGCCTGGCAAATCCGCCAGCAAGGAACATATGCTCCCGATGCCCATAGCCGTTGGATGGCCAGTATTGCCATGAATGGCAATCACGAAATCGGACTTGCCTATTCTATTTCCAGCTCCACAGTATATCCTGGAATCCGATATACCGGACAATCTGCTTCGGCCAATGCATCGGCCACAGGCATCATGGATATTGCAGAAGAAACGATTTGGACGGGTGCTGCGTCGCAAACAAGCAGCGAGCGATGGGGCGATTATGCAAATTTGGCTGTTGACCCTGCCGACAATGCTACTTTCTGGTTTACCACTCAGTATAACATATCCGGAGGAACCAAGGGTACCCGAATCGCTTCTTTTGCACTGTCGGCTGCCAATCCTGTTGTAAGCGATTTTGTAGGAAGTCCGCTTGAAGTAGCAGTTGGTGGTTCTGTAGCTTTCACCGACTTGTCAACCTTTAATCCCGACACCTGGGACTGGACTTTTGAAGGGGGAACTCCCGCAACATCAAGTCAGCAAAATCCAACCATTACTTATAATACCGCAGGTGTTTACGATGTTTCATTACATGCCACCAATGTTAACGGGGGTAACACAATGACAAAAAATAATTATATCACCGTGATGGACAATTATTTAACCCTTTCGGCCAACGCTGCAAACGTAGGATCTTCTGCTGGAAATACAAGTTTTAATGTCCAGTCGAATATTAGCTGGACGGTTAGTGAAGCTTGCAGCTGGCTCACATTGGCACCATCGTCTGGAACCGGCAATGGTACCATAACTATTAATTATCAGCAAAATACAGATGTTGCCGAAAGACAGTGTGTTATCACTGTTCAGGGGGGCGCTTTCACCGAAACATTTACATTAACACAGGCTGGAGCAACTCCATTTTTAAACATAAGCCCAAATGCCGCCAACGCGGGTTCAACCGCATCATCGGTTTCTTTCAGTATTACAAGCAATATAAACTGGACCGTAACCGAAAGCTGTCCGTGGGTTACAGTCGCACCCGGTTCGGGCTCAGGCAACGGGACAATAACAGTTAATTTTCAGGAGAATACAGGCTTAACAGAGCGCCAATGCCTAATCACCATTCAGGGAAGTTCCCTCACTCAGATATTTACCTTGACCCAGGGAGGAACATCGCCCTATTTAAACATCGATCCAACTTCGGAAACAGTTGGTCCCAATGCTTCAACAACAACCTTTGCCATATCGAGCAATGTAGATTGGACTATTACAGAATCATGCTCGTGGGTGAGCGTAAATCCCGCTTCTGGTTCCGGCGATCAAACTATTGTGGTCACTTACACGGAAAATACCTCCACCGTGGGGAGAGTTTGTGAGATAACAGTCGAAGGAAATTCCATAACCAAAACCTTTACCTTAACCCAACAAGGCTCAGAACCTTATTTAGATGTGAATCCAACTGCTGAACTTGTAGGACCTGAAGCATCTTCCACTACATTCAATATAACAAGCAATGTAAGCTGGACGCTTAGCGAAACTTGTTCCTGGGTTACCGTGAGTCCGGGTTCTGGCTCAGGTAATCAGTTAGTTACTGTTACGTTTAGTGAAAACACAACCATAAATCAAAGGGAATGTGAAATAACAGCCGAAGGAAATGGATTGGTGGCAACCTTTACTTTAACTCAAGGCGGTGCATCTGAATTTTTAGATTTGGAATTTTATACAAAAGATGTCACCTATCCTGCGGGAAGTTTCAATGTGCAAGTGACCGGCAATACCAGTTGGGTGGTTTCGGAGAGTTGCGATTGGCTAACTGTTAGCCCGGCCTCGGGGACAGGAATTGTCAATTTAACTGTGAACTATACCCGGAATTTGGATATCTCCCGCAGCTGTCAGATTTCTGTGGCCAGCTCAGGAATTGAAAAAATCCTCACAGTGAATCAGGATGCATTTCCCATTGGAGTTGCAGAGCTTGATGAATCTACCATCTCCATCTACCCCAATCCTGCTCAGAAATTTTTCCATGTGGAAACATCTGTCAACATTGATAAAATTGAAGTGATTGATGCTTTGGGAAAAATAGTGTTGGAGCTGGAAAAACCAGCGAAGAGCCAGAAAATTAATGCCGAAAAATGGGAGAAAGGCACCTATTTCATCCGATTAACTAAAGGCGACATTATTATTACGCAAAGCATCCGGGTTCAATAGAAGCTTTTTGTTTTATAAACTGCTTTTTTGCAACGTTATGCGTGCAGAAAAGCAGTTTTTTCTTGCCCCGAAATGCGAAAATATCTTTCCCAATTTCTGGCACAAAAAAAGGTGCGATAACAAGTCGCACCTCAAACACAAACCATAATTAACCAAAGAAATACTTGTTCAGTATTTCAAGCGCAAAAGTAAAATCTATTTCCATTTGGGCGTTAATTAATGATTAAACGTACCGATTTATTGATTGAATGATAACATTGAATGAATGAACGACCATTTTCGAGCCTTTAGCTCGCCAGATAACAGGCTTGATTCATTAAATGATGGCTGATTCGGGTTGGGCTTTGTGAATTAACACGGTTAAGAATCGGTTAACATTAGATTTTGACAATTTTCTCTGCCGTATTTCCCACTTTATCGGTTATTCGAAGTTTGAGCTCGTTTTTATCAACCGGTTTCCCTTGAAGATTGATGGACATGGAGCTGGTTTTAGAATCCCACGCCATTAAAATCCAATCACCATTAAGCCAGGCATTGTATTGGTCTATTCCACTTCCTGAATCTTTTACAGTAATTTCAAGGATGGGAGGTTTTGGGGTTTTCTTTAGGTTGGTTTTCAATTGAATAACAGGTGAAACAGTATCTACAAGGATATGATAATTGCCAAAATTTTTGGTTTTAAAGTTCATATCATCGCCATTCCAGTCTACGGTATAGGGCTCGTATTCTTTGGTATCCCATTCGGCGGCATATGTTTTTGAGCGCAATTTTTCATCGATTGCAATGTTTTCGAGCTCCACAAAAACGGGCTTTTGCAAACCAACCCCCTGGCGGCCTATCTGATATTCTTTGCCATTGGCAGATTTGGGATTGGATTTGATTTTAACGTTGAAACTCAGCGTATCGTAAAGACTAAACGAAGGAAAAACAATGCTGATTTGCTCGTCTTTATAAATATTCTCGTCAAGGGGGTTATAAACTTTCTGTGGGTTGGAAGAATCAGTTGCATTAGCCTCTTTGGTAAAAACAGTAAACGAGAGCACCGAAACATTGCCCGCCACATCTTTCACTTCATATTGCAGCAAATGCCAGGCATTTTTTTCCAGCGAAAACACGCCACGGAAGCTATTCTTCTTATAAATGGAGAGTTTGTTATTGGGGCTTTTGTAGGTTCGTTGGTAGCGGGTATTGTGCTGTTTATAGTACTCAAAATCGATGAGTGTGTTTACATAGCGCGAAACTGCAAAATCCACCTGATCCAGCTGTTGATGATAAAAAAGAACAGAATCCACAAATACTTTTATTTCGTAGATTCCATTTTCATTTTCGCTATCGTTCTGTTTATCAAGAGTATTGATGCCGAGATAGAAATCTCCTTCCACCACAATACTGTCTTTTTCTTTGAGTTTGTAGTTTTTTCCCCAGCCTTTCAGATCAAACGATTTGGGTTTTGGTTTTCCCGCAATGCGCGAATTTGCAGCGGCTGGATAAATTCTGAGCCCTTTAATCACAGGTGTAACAAGGTCTTTTACCTCAAACCCAAAAAGCAAAGGGTTTATGGGAATCTGGCTTTTGGTGTCTCTAATTTCGAAATGAAGGTGAGGCCCCCCGCTGCTGCCGGTATTGCCCGAAATAGCAACAATTTCGCCCTTCTTTACCGGAAATTTGTTCTCATCTAAATATATATCTACTTCAAACTTCTGTTTTTCATATTGTTGTGAAAGGATATAATCAGCCACAGCTCCTCTGAGTTCTTTCAGATGGCCGTAGACCGTTGTAAATCCATTTGGATGATCTAAATATAGAGCAATGCCATAGCCAAAGGGCGAAACTTTAACGCGGCTCACCCATCCATCGGCGGAGGCATAAATATTTTTGCCTTCTGTACCGCCCGTTTTTATATCAATTCCCCCGTGAAAATGGTTGGGACGCAGCTCGGCGAAAGTAGCGGAAAGATAAATTCGGCCATCCACAGGCGAGCGGAAATAGGATTGGGGGTACAATTCTTTATTTTGTGAATAAACGACAGTAAATAAATTAGTTATTAAAAATAGTAGAAGGCTGGTTCTTGATAACATGAAATAAATCAAATTTTTGAATGGGCAAAGTTATCAATAAAAATTCTATGGTTCTTACCGAAATCCAGCCATACATTAACATGGTTTGGTTAATATTGACGCTAAAAATCTGGAGATAGTTTTTTCGGTTTAATTGTTTCTGGCCATCAACTTCTTAATTTAGCCCTTAAATTCTCAATCTATGAAATACCATTCCATCTGGCTTGTCTTTTTTTCATTATTCTTGACCCCTGTTTTTGCCCAATCCTTCATTTCCATCGGCGGAAGTGCTTCAATTCCAGTGGGTTCTTATGCTTCTTCCGATCTTAATAACGGCTGTTTCACATCTCCCGGAGTAAGTTTTGGAGTGGATGGAGTCCGGGTGTTTTATAAAAATTTTGGTGTAGGTGCCGACGTGGCCTATGGCGCTCACCCCGTGAAAGCCTCGGAATTGGCCACGGCTTTGGTTAACAACGATCCTTTTCTGAGCGATATGTATGTGCGCTCCGATCCCTATACTTCCATTACAGCCGTGGCTGGCCCATACTATGTCTGGCAGTTTTCCAGGCGAATGGTGCTGGACTTTAAGGCTTTGGGCGGAATCATGTATTCCAAAACTCCCTTCCTGCTTTTCGAACCGGAATATTTCATGGTGGGCCCCGATTATTATAAAACCACCTCGTCGACCGATAAAAGCTTTGCCTTCAAAGCTGGAGCCAGATTTCAATATCAATTGACGAATACGATAATTCTGGGGCTATCCGATGATTATGTGTTCTCTAAAATGAGTTATGGATTCTACAATTCCCGGGGATTGTATTATAAAAACAAGAATATCAGTTTTATAGATTGCGGATTGAATGTGGTGCTGAAGATTTAGCCTTCCAGTTGTACCCGCGGATCGATGATTTTGTAGAGAATATCTACCACGATATTCACCATCACCAACAGCACTGCAATAAACAATACGGAGCCCATCAACACCGGGAAATCATATTTTTCCAACGAATCCACTATCACCAGACCCATCCCTTTCCAATCGAAGATATATTCCACAAAAACAGCACCAGCCAGCAGCGAAGCGAACCATCCGGAAATGGTGGTGATGATCGGGTTTAGCGAGTTTTTAAGGGCATGTCTCCGCAAAACCTGCCATTCTGTGAGTCCTTTGGCACGGGCCGTTCTTATGAAATCGCGGGCCAACACTTCCTTTAAACTCGACGAAGTAAGCTCTGTAATAATAGCCAAAGGTCTGATACCTAAAGTTATAGCGGGTAAAATAAGATTTTTCAGAGCAAGATATTTTCCGTTCCCCAACTCGTCCACCTCGTAAAGCGAGCCAAATAGGTTGAGTCCGGTATAGTCGGCAAGCACAAAGGCAAAAAGCCAGGCAATGAGAATGCTGGCAAAAAAACTGGGCAACGACATGCCAAAAATGCTGAGTCCGAAAATGATAGAATTCAGGGTTTTATTGGGATAGACAATGCTTAACATGCCCAGAAGAATCCCAACCACCAGGGCAAAACTCATGGATACCGTTGCCAGAAGCAGCGTTTTGGGGAAAGCCTCGGCCAGAATGGCGGTAACTTCGCGGTTCGATTGAAAACTTCGGCGGAGGTAAGGTTTTTTCAACACCAATTGCTTCCCTTGAATATCGGGCGAAATAGCCGGCTTTCCTTTGGAATCAGCTGGCTCTGCAGTACTGATAATTCCAACGGGAGCCAAATCGGCCATAAAGTTTAAGTATTGAACAATCAGGGGTTTATCGCGACCCAATTCCTTGTTGATGGCTTCCAGCGATGCAATGTCGGCTCGTTGTCCCAGCATCATGCGGGCTGGATCGCCGGGCAATATGTTAAAAAGAAAAAATACCAGACTCGCCACTCCCAAAAGCACATAGAATCCATAAAGTAATCTTTTGAGAATAAAAGGAATCATCAGTTTTATTTTTTAACTACATCTTCATATTCAGGTAAATAACTATGAGCCCATTGCCCCAGAATCACTCCATCCTTCAGCACAATGAGCCCGGGATTGGAGCGAATAATGGTTTTTAAATCAATATCGTCGCTTTGATATACTTCCACGTCCAATTGGTTTTTAGCTTTAAAAGAATCCACATTTTCCTCCGGACTGGCAGTGATAAGGCTGAACGAGAAACCATCATTTTCAGCTAAGGATTTCAGTTTTTGTATATCTTCTATGTTTTTCCAGTTCCCCAAATCCACATCATAGGAAACCAGCAAAAAATGATAGTTTGGATCGCCCAGAATGGGGTCGGTGACATCCTTGCCTTGCATATCAAAGAAGCGAACATCGGTGGGTCGGTTATTGGGATCAACCACACGCATATCGGCATACTCCCATTGCGACATCCAAACGCTGTCGTTAAAAGGATAGTTGGGCGACAAAAACTCCTGTGTTTCTCCGGTCGATTTATTCTTGTAAATCAGGTAATATTCAAGGGGTTGTGGGTTATCGACAGTGAGTTTGGTCCCTACTTTCCAATCGCGGAAATTTATAACAGGCAAATGATGGATGTTGTAGGAGTTGAAAAGGGTGAAAATAGAAATAGTCAAAATGGCTATACTCAGCTCTGTTATCCTGGAATAAACATTTTCGAATCGGTTTCGGGTGATAAAGACCACAATTAAGAAAACATCAATCACTATGTTTTTGTAGAAAGTTTCCCGGTTGGTGAGGATAATAAAATCGCCAAAGCAGCCACAGTCGGGCACCGGATTATAAATGGCATCGTTGAGGGTGAGGAGGGTAAAAAAACCCATCATGAGAAGGGTAATCCAGGCGGTAAAGTTTTTAAAAATATTGAAAAGCAGGAAAACCCCCAGCGAAAATTCTGTTGCACAAAGTAATACAGCAAGAGGAAGCGCCAGCGACATGGCCCAGTCGGTTCCAAAGGCGATAAAATAGTCTTCAATTTTATAGGCAGTTCCAAGTGGATCAACGCCTTTTAAAAATCCCGAGAAAACAAAAACAATTCCAAGTACAAAACGGCTGATAATTCTTATGGTTCGCATGAAGTAAAATTTGAAGTCTGCAAATTTGCACATTTTTACAGAGAAAGTAAATTCTAAAATTGTTGCTCTGCTGTTTTTTTGCCCAACAACTTTTTTTGCGAATTTACCGGCCAACCAGATTCATTTTCCCCCTAAGATTGCTAAAAAACGATAATCCTTCCTTTTAAAAGGGATAAAAAACGATAATATTTCCTTATAAAAAGGAAAAAAATACAAAAAATGTCCTTTTAAAAGGGAAAGATAGTATCTTTGCATAGAAATGGAAACAGAAAATTGCAATTTTTTTATAAAATGTTGGTGCAATAATCTTAAAAAACAGGGTCTGTCATCATGCGATTCCTCCCGATAATTATCGGGAGACAATTAAAAAACAAATTATAAACAGATGAAAACAATATTAAAGGAAATAATTCTATCGAATCAGAAACTGAAGTTTAATGATTTGATTACAAGAGATTTAAAGCTGCCTTTGGATACCCAAAAAATCATTTCGGTGGTTGGGGTAAGACGCAGCGGAAAGACTTATATTCTTTTCGACACCATGATACAGTTGATGGAAAGGGGGATTAAAAAGGAGCAATTGGTATTCATTAATTTCGAAGACGAGCGATTGAGCTTTGATACCATGGATATGGATTTGATATTGCAGGCTTATCGGGAGCTATATCCTGAAATTCCCGAAGATACTATCTATTTCTTTTTCGATGAAATTCAAAACATCCATGGCTGGGAAAAGTTTATCAGGAGAGTTTACGATTTCGTATCCAAGAAAATCTTTATAAGTGGTTCAAATTCATCATTTCTGGCTCGGGATATTGCAACATCATTACGCGGCAGAACTTTAACCTACGAGGTATTTCCGTTTTCGTTTAGTGAGTATGTCCGGTTTTCTGAACTGGAAAACAATCCTTTTATCCCCCGGAATAAAGCGATTTTAATTAATTCGTTTAAGGAATACTTACAGAAAGGTGGATTTCCGGAAACTATAAAGAAAGATGATAGAGTGGCTCGTGATATTTTGCGAAATTATTTTTATGTGATGCTATACAAAGATTTAATAGAACGGTATAATATCAGTTCTCCTTTGATATTGAAGTATTTAATTGAGAAATTGGCTGCCAATGTGACCAGCTCCTTTGCTGTAAATAAAATTTTCAACGAATTGAAATCCCAGGGTTATGCATTGAGTAAGAATACCTTATACGATTTTTTATCTTATATAGATCATGTTTATCTGGCGTTTAAAATCAACAAGTTCGATTTTTCGTTATTGAAACGCAATGCATCAGAGAAGAAAATATATTTCATTGACACCGGATTGCTCAACATGCTGGTTCTCAATACAAGCAAGGATTTGGGAAAGCTTTTTGAAAGCGCAGTTTTTATAGAGTTGCGCCGGCGTTATGGCGATTTTTTGGAACCCGGCATCTTTTTTTATAAAAATAAGAGGGAATGCGATTTTATAGTGGTTGACGCAGACAAGAATTTAAAAGCAATTCAAGTGAGTTTTTCTGTTAATGACAAGGAAACTCTCGACAGAGAAATAAGCGGGTTAAAGCTCGCAATGACAGCACTCGAGCTTCGTGAGGGGTTTATTCTAACTATGGAAGACGAATTTGAAATGGAAACTGAAGTCGGACATATTAAGGTTGTGCCCGCCTGGAAAGCATTTTTAGATAAAAAGCTTTTTTAATCTCGTTGGCGAATTAAAAATTGATCCCAATCAGGAATGGCGTGGAGAAGACCCCAAAATACCTGACAGTGCGGTCTGAATTTCCTACAAACTGGAATCCTGCAGTTAGTTTTGTTCCCACATGCATTTTCCGGAACTGATAAAAAATTCCTGCTTCAAGCCCTGTTGAAACTCCTCCATTGGAAAAATTCTGGTTCGTGCCTTTGAAAGTGTCTAAGTAGCCAAAGGATACATAGGGACCCAAATCAAAATACAAATGTTCGCCAAAAGTTGGTCGGTAAAAGAGTTGGAGCTTTAGTAAATCCACAAAATAGTCGCCAAATTTCTGACGTTCAGCTAATAAGGTTGCGCTGGTATTAGAAAGAGCAGAATCGCTAAAAGCGAAATCAGAGCCTGTGAGATAGTATTTGTAGCCAAATCCCACCTGAAAAGTTGCGCCAAAAAGAGCTTTGGAACCAAATTGATGGGCATAGGAATAGGAGAGGGCAGCAAATTGTGCAGAAATACTATGTTGATTCAATTGATTGTTAAAGCTTTGATTGCTTTGTTGTCCATAAAGACCGATAACAATTAAACCGAAGATTGCAATTAGAAACTGTCTCATATCTGAATATATTTTCAGTAAAAACGACAGCTGGAATGAATTATTGCTTTTCTTCCGAGATTTTAATCAAGGCGAATAGAGCGTAATTGATAATGTCTTGATAGTTAGCTTCCAATCCTTCCGAAACTAAGGTTATGCCTTTTTTGTCCTCAATTTCTTTTGTGCGGTGGAGTTTCATTAAAATAATATCGTCCAAGGAGGAAACCCTCATTATACGCCAGGCTTCGTCGTAGTCGTGATTTTTGTTTTCCATTAAAGAAGTGGAAATACCTATATGCTTGTCGTACAGCTCGTTCAACTCATCTTTGCTCAGGTCGCCGGGTTGTCCTGTTCCTTTTTCAAGCTGAATGAGAGCCATCACGGAGTAATTTACAATACCAATAAACTCAGGTTCAATTCCTTCTTCCACCATGCTGTTTCCTTTCTCCTGAATGGAGCGGATTCTGTTGGCTTTAATGTAAATCTGATCGGTTAACGAAGTGGTGCGAAGAATGCGCCATGCACTTCCGTAATCCTGCATTTTATCGGAAAATACTTTCTTACACCGGGCAATGGCTTCGCTGAATTGTTGCGCTGTTTTGGTCATTGTTTTTCATCTTTTTCAGCCCCAAAAATATAAAATGTAAATGGAGCAAAACGAGTCAGTGGGAATTATTTATTCACGAATTTTGGTTTATGGGACTTATCACTAAGCTGGTTTTAGTGGGGAAAGCCTCGCTGGTTTTAATACAAAAACCCAAACAACCACAGCGGGATTTTATGCCCCGACCCAATTTCAATATCATCGGCTGCAATAAAGCTGTTTTCAAGATTTGCAATTTGAGAGAAGTCTTTTGATTTTCCGCCGATTTCGAATATAAATTGTTGATTAATAATAAAATCCCCTTTGTCAATAATATTAACAGAATGAGATTGTGCCAGTTGATTTCTAAAGAATGTCTCTCTAAGGGTTCCCATATTGGGTTGATTAGATCCAATGGAAAAGGCAAAATTACTATTGTTAAGATAGAGTTTATCGGGTTTTTTCAACAGTCCAACTCCCACCGAATCTTTGTAAACAGAGCTTAAAATCTCCGCATCGCTCAGGTAGTTTATTTGCTCCAAAATACTGTTTCTGCTGGTTCCGAGCATGCCGGCCAATGAGGTAATATTGGGTTTGAAAGGCATATTCATCGATAGGATATATAAAAGTTTTTTAATGCCGGGAATCATTGAAATGGAAGTGTTTCTAAGCGATGGGATTTCTATTTCTATTGTCATTTGTATCATTTCCTGAAGCCTTTTATGGTACCGGATGTCCGATGTTTTATAGAATGGGAAATAACCATTTTTAAGGTAGTTTTGAAAATGCGGAAGAGGCTTTATTTGCTGCAAAACCGCAGAGCTAATATCCTGATGATGGAGCAGTATATCATCCAAAGTATAGGATGGAAAATTCGCTGGGATTTGGGAATTGATGAATTCTCTGAACGACAAGCCCTGAAGCTGAAAAACGAGTGCTCTTCGGCTCAGATCGCTGCGTGAATTTAAAATCTCAAGGAGCGATGAGCCTGTGAATACAACTTTAAGTTTTTTAAAGTAGTCGTAAATATTTTTAAGCTCAACCGACCGGTTGGGATATTTATGCACCTCATCGATAAATAATTGTTCACCCCCGCCCGACAAGAAATCCTCGGCCAAATCAACCAGATTGTTTTGGGTAAAATACAAATCATCCAGCGATATGTAAAGCGCTTTCTCCGATAATCCATACTGCGATTTAATGTATTGAAGCATCAAAGTGGTTTTTCCAACCCCCCGCAATCCTTTTATACCAATCAACTGCTCATTCCAGGGCAATTGATCATATAAATAACGCTTAAAATCGGTATCTGTTTGATTTATAAGTAGGTTATGATATCTTCTTAATGATTGCATAATTACATTTGTTGAATTCATTTAACAAAAATACGAATTAATGTTAAATGAAAACAACAAAAAATGAAAAAAATGTTGTATTCAGGCAACAAAAATATTCTTCATCTTTATTATTTCATTGTATCCGCTATAATCGTGGATTTCTAAAAACTTATAACTTGTTCACGAATATTCGGGTTTTTCCCTTATCTTTACAAAGCGATATGGATAGAAATACACTGATATTCAATTTAAAGGAAATGGGAGCTTTTTGGTCCTATTCAGTTGATAATCTCTCAGATATGCCTGATGACTTGCTCATAGAAGAGGCATTAAAATGGGGAGATATCATCGAAATAAAGGCAATTTTTCAACTTTTTCCAAAAGATAAGGTTCAGAATATTTGGGAAAAATATCTGGTTCCTGATTATAGTCTGTATCCTCATAATTATTATCTCGCCCGAATATTTTTCGAAATCGATAACCCAAATCTATTCCTTGAGAAGAAAATATTAAATAACGATGGTTGGATTAGAAGCTTTATTGCCTGATACCCGATTGGTATTGACAAAATTATCAACATTTGAATTTTTGAAGGATTTTACTTTTGTTGGAGGCTCTGCACTGGCGGTTCATTTAAACCACCGACTCAGCGAAGATATAGATTTGTTTACTTGGGAAAATGTGTTGAATATTGGTCAGCTACAGGCTGAATTAGCTCAAATGAATTTTGCAAATATCAGAGCAGTAAGTCTTTCGCCGAAGCAGTGCAATTATATTATTGATGGTGTAAAACTTACATTTTTTGCCAATAATTGGGAACAATTAAAAGAATCTACTCCACTTATCAACCATGTTAACATTGCCACACTTGAATTGTTGTGCACAATGAAAATCAATACTTTATTTCTAAGGTCAAAATTCCGCGATTATTATGACCTTTATGTTTTGAACAAAGAAAAATATTCACTTAGTGAGATGTTTTCTATTGCTTCGCCTCAATTAAACAATCTATCTATTCCTTTATTTCAAAGAGCTTTGGTGTTTATAAATGACATAAAGGATGAAAAAATATCTCATTTAAAGCCCGGATATCATGTTTCGCTCAATCAAATAGAGAAGCACTTTGTGAAACAAATCAAACTTTGGAATGCTCTGAAATAATTCCCCCATTCTTCACTCCGCAAAGTATGAAATCCGAAACATTAGGAGCTATTTCCTTAGCTTTGCACAAAAATCAGTTTCATGCAGATTCTTTGTAATCATCTCATCCTTGATTTATCTACTCCAAAAGTCATGGGAATCATCAACCTAACCCCCGATAGTTTCTATGACGGGGGAAAATATCTGAGCGAACAAGCCTGGATGGCCCGTGCAGCCCAATTGATTGAAGAAGGAGCTCAGATTCTCGATATTGGTGCTGCATCCTCGCGGCCAGGGTCGGAGCTGATTGGCAGTGATGACGAGTGGAAAATTCTCGAAAATCCCATCAGACAGCTACGAAAAATATACCCCCGGATTTTGATTTCTGTCGATACTTATAATGCCGGTTTGGTGAGCCTGTGTGCCGATTTGGGGGTGAACATCATCAACGATATTTCGGGCGGAAGCTGGGACAATCAAATGTTTGCGCAAGTTGCCAAATCCCCAATGGCTTATGTGATGATGCATATCCAGGGCCAGCCCGCCAACATGCAGCAAAATCCGCAATACATCAATGTTATGGATGAATTGAAAGATTATTTCAAAGTCAGATTGGAGCAGTTAAGGATGTTGGACTTTCAAAAAATTATCATCGATCCTGGGTTTGGCTTTGGAAAGACTTTGGAGCATAACTACAAAATATTGGCCCGAATGAACGAGCTAAACGAGCTGGGTTTTCCTGTTTTGGCAGGCCTTAGTCGTAAATCTATGATATTTAGACCTTTAAATATATCTCCGGAACAATCACTCAACGGAACCACCGCGCTCAATATGCTCGCATTGCAACAGGGGGCAAATATTTTGAGAGTCCACGATGTAAAGGAAGCGGTTGAAACCATTCGGCTTTTTACATTGTTTCGGGCCGGTAGCTGAGATATTTGATTAACTGAGTCAACACTGCTATGTCGATAATAGAAATATGTAATCAATTATCTAATGTTCTTTCTCAGGAAGTTATTATAATAATTATTTGGGTAGAGGGGCTTTTGTAAATGAAACTTAAATAAAAAGATAGTATTTTTGCTTTGTTCAAAGCTATTATAGCGCGAAAATAGATTTGAACTGCTATAAAAAACACATATTTTAAACAGGAAAATGAAGGTACTTGTAGATGTTAGCGATAACAAAGGAGATTTTATTCTGGAATTGCTCAATAATTTCACTTTTGTCAAAGCCAGGCCAATTTCCCCGGCAAAAGCGAAGTTGTTGGATGAAATTATGGAAGCGGTTGAAAATTTAAATTTTGTAAAACAGGGGAAACTGAAGGCTCGCCCTGCCAAAGAACTATTAAATGAGCTTTAATGTATTTACAATACCGCCATTTGACAAGCAGTTAAAAAGGCTTGTTAAGAAATACCCTTCCCTAAAATCGGAGTATTCCCATTTGATTCAACAACTTGAAATTGAGCCAGAAATAGGTGTTAGTTTAGCCAATAGTTGTCATAAAATCAGGATTGCCATAAAATCTAAATCTAAAGGAAAATCCGCTGGAGCTAGAGTTATTACTTACATTCAGATTGCAGAAGGCAATGTTTTTCTTTTAGCTATTTATAATAAATCAGAACAAGAGAATATAACCGATAAAGAAATTGGACATTTATTGTCTTTTATTATTTAAATAGTTGGTATTCAATAAGCACTTAGTGTCATCGAAATATTAAATACTCTTGGTACACATAATTAATATTTGCTAAAACAATGATAATCAATTTTATAGAACTCCGCTTCCTCGACATCTTAGACATTGCACTGGTGGCGATTCTTCTCTACATGCTCTACAGCCTGCTCAAGGGATCGGTGGCCATAAATATTTTTGCCGGGATTGCTGCCATTTACTTCATTTTCCGATTGGTTACGGTGCTAAAAATGGAAATGCTGGCGCAGATTTTGGGCGCTTTTATTGGGGTGGGTTTTATAGCTCTCATTATTGTCTTTCAGCCCGAATTGCGGCAATTTTTGCTTGTTTTTGGAACTCCACGGATTATTCAAATTCTCCCCGAGCGCATGCAGGTTTTGTTTAAACATCTGCAACGCGAACACACCAACATCGAAACCGATATAATAGTTCAGGCCTGTCATCACCTGAGCGAGAAAAACACCGGAGCACTCATTGTCATTACCCACCAACACGAATTGCTCGAAATCGTTTCCACCGGCGAAACCCTGAGAGCCATTATTTCTGACCAGCTCATTCAGAATATCTTCTTCAAAAACAGCCCTTTGCACGATGGAGCCATGATAATTACCAATAACCTGATTCAGGCAGCGGGATGTATTTTACCAGTTTCTAAGAACCGAAATATCGACGTTTCGCTAGGATTGCGCCATAGGGCTGCCATTGGCATTACCGAAAAAACCGATGCCATTGCCGTTGTTGTTTCCGAAGAAACCGGTGCTATAAGCTTCTGTAAAAATGGGGAAGTAGTTTCTGCTATTTCACTACAAGAGTTGAAAAGCCTGTTGGACAGAGAGTTTAATCCTGTGGAGGCTTAAAAGCTTTCGGAAAGAATTAAATTTCCTCCAGAGTAAATCCCGTTTTCTTCAAATCTTCCCAAAAATCGGGGTAGGATTTGCTCACCACATTGGGGCTTTCGATGATAATTTCGCCCAGTGTGATGGCCAAAGGTGCAAATGCCATAGCCATCCGGTGGTCGGCAAAAGTTCTGATGGCTCGTGATGCCTGAATTTTCGATCGTTCAATTTTGATTTGGTCTTCCGATGAATCTAAAGTCAAACCCATGTCTTTAAGCTCTGTGTGCAAGGCATGAATGCGATCGGTTTCTTTAAACCGCAAATTATGAAGCCCCTGAAATTCTCCGCTGATTCCCAGACCGGCGGCAGTACAAACCAAAGTTTGAACCATATCGGGGTAATTTCTGAAATTCTGCACAAAATGCTGACAGTGGTTATTGGTTTTGGTGAGGCGAACACCATTCTCAAGATATTCGGTGTGAACGCCAAATTGGGTATAGAGCTCGGCTATGATGCTGTCGCCCTGAATACTATCTTTTTTCAATCCATGAAGAAACAAATCCACATCTTCCGATAGTGCCGCCATTTCGTACCAGTAGGAGGCAGCACTCCAGTCACTTTCAACCACATATTCGCGGCGGCTCGAATATTGTTGTTTTTTAATGGCAATGGCGTTTTCGTGCATCAGAATTTCAATGCCAAAATACTCCATCACCTTGGCGGTCATATGGATATAGGGAGATGATGCTATGTCGCCTTTCAGATACATGATGAGCCCGTTGGTCATTTTTGGTGCCAGAAGCATGAGAGCCGAGATGTATTGTGAGCTGATGGTTGCATCAATATCAATCACTCCCCCTTTGATTCGTTTGCCTTCCACAATAATCGGCGGATAGCCTTCATTGTTTAAATAACGAATGCTGGCGCCAATCTGTTTCAGTGTATTCACCAGAATGCCCAAAGGTCGTTCCTTCATCCTTTCGGAGCCGGTGATGAGCGATTTTACATTGATGGCCGAAGCAAAAGCAGTGATAAAGCGCATGGCCGTACCGGAATCCTGCATATCGAGGGTTACAGAAATATTGGTGCCTTTGAGCCTCACGAGGGTTTCGAGGGCATTTTTCAGCACTTTGGTGTCGTTGCTGGTACTCAAATTTTCTATCATCAAATCCTCGGTACCAATAATGGCATCGATTACTAAAAGTCTATTGCTCTCGCTTTTGGATGAAGGTAAGTAGATATTGCCCATTAAATCTTTCCGGGCCTTTCTGACGATATACGACATGGTGAATTATTTAAACAATCTAATTGATTCAATGATGAATTCCAGGGTGCAATACTGGTCGATTTCCGTTTGGCCGATTGCTGAAACAAATGTAAAATTAAATCCGGTTGCATCTTTCTTTTTATCCTGGTTCAGTAAGGATTCCAAACGGCTAATAAAATCGTCGGAAAGCTTGTAAGGCTTGAAAAATCTCATCAGTACCTCATAAATTTCCAGATTATCTTCTTGCGATAATAACCCTTTTTTAACAGATAAAGCCGAAGCATAAAGCATTCCCATGGCCACTGCTTCGCCGTGCAAAAGAAAATCGCGGTCGTTTTCGAGCGAATAACTCTCAATGGCATGCCCCAAAGTATGACCAAAATTCAGCGCCTTGCGAAGGTTTTCTTCCTTGAAATCAATTTCTACGATTTCTTTTTTAATCTCTATGGCTCTTCTTAAATGGGGCTCCAGATTTTCGAGATTCAGGTCTTTTATGTTTTTTATTTCATTCCAGAAACCTTTGTCGTAAACTATGGCGTGCTTGAGCATTTCTGCCCATCCGCTAAGCCATTGACGCGGAGGAAGTGTTTGTAAAAACGAAGTTTGAATAAAGATGGCGTTGGGCTCCACAAAAAGGCCAACCTGGTTTTTTAGGTTTTTAAGGTTGATGGCTGTTTTTCCGCCAATGCTGGCATCGATAATGGCCAAAAGACTGGTGGGGATATTGATATAATCGATTCCGCGCTTGTAGGTTGCGGCCACAAAACCGCCCAAATCCGAAATCACACCACCGCCAATATTCACAAGCAGACTTTTTCGGTCGGCCTCATATTCGGTGAGGGTTTCCCAGAGTTGCAGGGCTACTTCCAGGTCTTTTTGCTCTTCGCCGGCATCAATTACCAGCACTTCAGCTTCCTTAAGTATTTCGGAGTCGTTTTGTAAAGCCGGCCAGCAATGTTCCATGATGTTCTCGTCCATGAGAACAAAAACAGAGGTATAGTTTTTTTGTTGCAAATAGCGGTCTAATTCTTCTCCCGCCGATGGGGTAATAAAAATGGGGTAATTGGGGGTTTCAATTGTTGTGGAGCTCATAAAAATTTGCTTATCCGGAGAATAGTGATATTAATTTTTTTTGCAAAATTAATAATTCCTCTGCTTTGTAATCACCATCATGGAATTTAATTATTCTACTCGCTATGCTGTGTTCTTCCGCAGAAATCGCTGAAATTGCAATAGCTGCAGTTTTTTTCGTTTTGAGTTTGAGTAAAAGCTATTTCCGGGTTAAATATTTCGTTCATAAGTTCTTCAAAACCGGCATCCAATTCGTTGGATTCAACTTTGTCATCAGTTAAAAAAAGAAAGGGATTTTTAATGCTTCGGAGCGAAATAATTCCAGGAGTTATGACTTCGGATTTCGGGGCGTTGAACATCCACACATATAGAAATAATTGCAAGGGTTTGTCGTATTCCGGTTCCTTAAAAATGGCGACCACCATTTCTTTGTTTTCTTTTTTTGTCAGCGATAGCTTCTTCGAATCCACAAACCCGGTTTTATAGTCGAGAATACGAATCGTTTTGTTTTTTTCGTCAATGCGATCGGCAATGCCCGATATTTTAACGCTAAATGGCTCGAAATTAATGGCCATGGGTCTTTCTAATCGCTCTTCCAGGGCTTTGATAATCAGAGAGCCAGGATTTTTTTTCAATTCATTCAATTCAAAGCGCAGAAAATGCCGCAAATAGGTTTCGGTATTTTTTAAATTCAAATAGTTTTCGCCATCGGTGAGTTGTCCCTGAAAGCCTGTTTCGATAAAATAGGCTGGCAAATCTTTCTCCAGAGTTTTTAAGGCTGCTTCTATTGGTTGTCCTATAACTGCTTGTCCCACAAATTGTTTATAAAGATTTTCGAGATATTTGTGAATCACATTCCCCAGAATTCTGTCGTCGATGCTGTCATCTGCTTCCAGGGGCTCTTTGATCCGCACAATCCAGGTTAAATAAAACCTAAGCGGGCATTTTACATAATTAATTATCTGGGTGGGAGATATGCCTTTTTGAGCCATTTCGAGTAAAATAGCTTGTATTTGCGCATCCTTATTAATAGTAATTTCTTTGGTTTCGGAAGGAATAGTTTCGGAGAATGCCAGCAAATGATGCTTCAGGGTGATATTTTGATTTATATCAGCTAGCTCTGTTTCAATCTGTTTAATAAACCTGCTTTTCTCGCCCGAACTCATGGCCCGTGTTGATGATGAATATATAAGCCACACATTTTCAGCTCTTTGCAAAAGTCTGTAAAAGTGATAGGCAAACACAGCATTCCGCTCCTGAGTTCCGGGTAAATGGTGTTCACGCCTGATATCCCACGGAATAAAGGTTACAGGATGGCTCGATGCCGGCAATACATCTTCATTGGTCGAAATGACAATTAAATTTTTAAAATCCATCAACCGCGTTTCGAGCAATCCCATTATTTGTAATCCTTCATCAAACTTTCCTTCGAACGATTGTCCAACATTCCTTATGAGTAATTTATAAAGTGAATAATAGGAAGTGAATGATTGGGGCTGTTTAAATTGACCGATGAGATAGTTCAGTCGTTGCAATACTTTCATCATTTGAAGGAGCGCATCAGCTTCCTGGTCGGCAATTTTTTGTTCGGCTGTTTCTTGGTACTCTAAAGCAAATTTGCAGAGCGTGAGCAACGCCTGATTTAGCATCAACGAGTCGTTATTAAGATTGCGAAAAATAGGAATCAGAGCTTGTAAACCCTGTTGCGATAAGACTTCTGATAAAGTTTTGGTATCTAAAAAGCCGAGTGCAAAATGCTTAAACGAACGCAAATGCGAAGAAGTATTTTTCTGCAAAAGCTCATTGTCAAGCACATTGGCCAAATCGGTTTTATGAACCCGCCATTGCGATTCACGAACTGCCGAAGCCTTGTGGGCTCTGATATTCATCTTAATAAAGCCTTCGAGCAATCGATAAGCCTGACTGTGCTCTATGGGAAATCCCATGGTGATATTGGTGTTTTTGAGCACCGAAGCCGGAAGTGAATTGAGCAGGGGCAGCAATAGTTTTTCATCGGCGGGAACTATCACAGTATCATTGAGATAAGAGTCTGATGGGTTTAGATTGGCGGATTGGTTTTCGTCGCGAAGATTTCTCAATATTTGAGCTGCCATTCGGGTTTGGCCCAGGTTTCCCGGACTTCCGGCTATGTGAATGTTTTTGGGCATCTCCTTTAAATGGTGCTGCATTTGGCGGGAAATATTATCATCCCATTGGGCATGTCTTCGCAAATATAAACCAGCCTCGTTTAACGAATCGTTGTAGTAATAGGAGTCCACGTCCCAAAGTATATCAACCAAAGGGTTGTTTTTCAGCTTCTTGAAAATAATGACCTCGGAGTTTGTTAAAGCATTGAACCCCGCAAAAAGCATATGTTCCCAGGGAAGTGCACCGATAATTGAATCCGGATTTTCCGCAAAATGCCGATATCCCATGCCCTGATAGCACAATTCCTTCTGAAACAGATTTTTCCTGAATAATTGATAAACAGGGGAAAGTTGATTATAAAATTCCAAATATTCCTTTTGCGATTCGGTGAGCGGGCTGCCATCCACATTCCACAACTGAATGGCTTTTATATCGCTCAAATAGGCAAAAACCTTTTCCCCATCGCTCATATTCATATCTATTTCGTTGAAGTCGTGGAGCAGGGTGGAGGCGTATTGGTTGAAGTCGTCAAAGTCGACCGGACTGCTAAAATGCTCGTTGACAGTTTCGTATAGAATAAAGAGCAAATCGGCATTGTCAATTTTTGCCGGCTTTATATTCTGAAAAATGAAATCGTCGATGGAAATAATTTGTGGAAGAAAACCACCCTGTGGCATATATTCAAAAAGAGTCTTTTTTATAAATCTTCCCGCACGGCGGTTGGGGGTGACAATACATCTTTTTAAAGCAGGTATATGACTTTTGCTTTGATAGGCTTCGGCTATTTCTTGGATAAATGTTTTCATCTTTTCAGGAAGTTTTCGGCTTCGGTCAGGGCTTCGGGTTTTCCCAAATCCATCCACCATTCTTGTTCGAATTCCAGCGATTTTATAATTTCGTTTTGAGCCATTTTCAGGTAAACCGGGATAATGGGGAACGATTTTTCCTGGGGGAAATATTTCAAAGCCTTTTGGTTTACAAGGTGTATTCCGTTGTAGGCAAGCTGTTTGTAAGCCAAAGGGTTGATGTTGGAAGGAATAGTTTCGCCGGTTTTTTGGTTCAACCAGCCTTTCAGTTGGTCTGCTGCATCGAAGAGCAAATATCGGGAAGTGTTTCGTTGCTGAGTAAGAAGTGTAACCTGGGCGTGACTCTGAGAATGCTGATCCATAAGCTTTTTAAGGTCATAATGATGCATGATATCCACATTATGAACCAATAAATTCTCGTCTGTGGTCAGGGTTTCAAGAGCTTTTTTAATGCCGCCGCCGGTATCGAGAAGCTGTTCACGTTCATCGGAAATCAAAATCTGGGCGCCGAAGAAATTTTTCTGCTCCAGGAAATCAATAATCTGCTCGCCAAAATGATGAATATTGATGATAAATTCATGAATGCCAAACGATTGAAGCTTGGTAATGGTGTGTTCGAGTAGTGTTATCCCGGCCACTGTTACTAAAGCCTTTGGAGCATGAAGTGTATAAGGATGCAGCCGTGTGCCCAGACCCGCCGCCAGAATAAGAGCTTTCAAATTCTTTTTTTTCAAAAGTAGTAAAATCTGGCTGAATTCGTTTTCGAATACTTAAAAAAGATAGAATCAAAAGCTAACAATTGATTGAGATATTTAATCAGCTATCAAAAAAAATAAAAAAACCCCGGAACAAATCCGAGGTTTAAGCATGCTTATATTAAATATAAATCTATCTGATTATCAATTAAGTAAGCTTTATTTTTTTATCCAAATCGTTCAAATTATTTCTGAATTTTTTATCGGTTTCAGCTAAGTTATTGATGGTTTTTACGGCATGGAGCACGGTGGCGTGGTCTTTATTTCCGCATTGTTTGCCAATGGTTGCCAAACTCGATTTGGTATGTTTTTTACTGAAATACATGGCCAGCTGACGCGCTTGAACCACTTCGCGCTTGCGGGTGCGGCTGTTAATCACGTCCAAAGGTAGCTGAAAAAACTCGCAAACAATTTTTTGAATATACTCTATGCTTATCTCTCTGTTGGTTGATTTAACATATTTGTCTATGATTTGTTTTGCCAGGTCAATATTTATTTCCTTACGGTTCAACGACGATTGAGCAATGATAGAAATGAGTGCCCCTTCCAGTTCACGCACATTGTTGGTGATGCTATAGGCCAGATATTCAACCACATCTCGGGGAATCTCAATGCCTTCGTTGTAGATTTTTTTGCCAATAATGGCAATGCGGGTTTCCAAATCCGGAACTTGTAAATCTGCTGCCAATCCCCACTTAAACCGACTGAGCAGTCGATTGCTGAATCCGGTGAGCTCCACGGGTGGAATATCGGAGGTAATGATAATTTGCTTTTCTTTTTGGTGCAGGTAATTGAAAATCTGAAAGAAAATATCGAGGGTTTTTTCTTTTCCGGCCAAATGATGAACATCGTCCATAATCAACACATCGACCATTTGATAAAAATGGATAAAATCGTTTTGATTGTTGTTTCGGGTGGCTTCGATAAATTGTTGCAGAAACTGATTGCTGTGAACATACAGCACCGTTTTGTCGGGATAATTGTTTTTAACCTGAATACCAATAGCCTGAGCCAAATGGGTTTTTCCCAGTCCTGTTGGGCTGTAGAGAAACAAAGGATTGAACGATGTTTTTCCGGGATTTTCGGCCACTGCATAACCAGCAGACCGAGCCAGGCGGTTGCAATCGCCTTCCACAAAATTATCGAATGAATTGCCGGGGACGAGATTGGAGTTTACTTTTACCTTCTTTATTCCGGGAATGATAAATGGGTTAGGAATGTCTTTGGTTTCTCTTTGCATATCGTAGGGTGGTGTCACTGCGGGATTTTTGGTGGCACGAGAATTCGAAGTTGGTAATTTTATGGTATAGGGCGCCTCTGCTTTATCTGTGGAATTGTCCATCACAATACTGTATTCCAGACTTCCTTTGGGGCCAAGTTCTTTTTTAACAACCATTTTCAGAAGTTTGATATAATGCTCCTCCAGCCACTCGTAAAAAAACTGGCTGGGTACCTCAATGGTTAAAATATCGTTTTGAAGCTGAACAGGTTTTATGGGTTCAAACCATGTTTTATATGCCTGAATGCTCACATTATCCCTAATGAATTCCAAACACCTGTCCCAAATTGCATTTTGATTACTCTCCATGAATGCTTTGTTTTTGTCAGTTTTACTTTTGTTTTCTTAATATTGAAAAATTTATACTCTTGTAGTAAAAATCTTTGCCCAACATTCATTAATTTTCCCCGCTTTTAATTTCGCACCATATTAAATCTTGAATTTTGGTTCGAGACAAAAGTCTTTCTATTCTAAATGAGAAAAAAAAATAATTTTTGTTGACTTTATTAATTTTATTGTTTATCTAAGGCCGCCATCAAAAGAATTTGAAATACTATTATATATATTAAATCTAACTTATGTTATTTATTATCAATAATTTAAAAGGAATTATCTGGCAAGAATCTGTAGGGAAAATACGCTTTATTTAATGAAAGAATTTACGAAAAATGCTTAATTTTCAAATCATTCAGAACAAAATTAAATTCGGATGCCTTGTTTGGGGTAAATTTTTATTAACAGACTAAAAATCGATTTTCATCCGTATCGCAAAGATTCATAAAAAAAACGCTACAAATTTTATCGACTCGCAGCGATTTTTGAACATGTTTTTTAACAATTACTTTACCCCAAATTCATATTATTTTAGCATATACGAGTTGTGACAAGTGTTTGATCCCCAATAGTTACTATTGATCCATCAGGAACATCGGATCCCAGGGTGGCAACACAATGGCTTCCTGTTCCAGTATTTTCAGGGTTTTCTCGTCCACATATTTCTTGCTCACTACTAACCGAAACATATATTCGTTAAACCAGCTATCGGTCATTATTAAAAACCCATTATTTCCTTTATTTCCCCAGCTGTTCTCCAGCAACCATTTGTCGGGCTTGTTATCAGGGGTCAGGTTTACGCCCATCAAAGCCATTCCATGGGTACTTCCACTCTCGTAGGTTTCTATGCGCTGCTGCTTGGTCATATCGAAATTCAATCCGAAAAGACTGTTATAATCGTAATTGTTCAAATCCAGAAACCCCTTTTCGCTGTCGAGCTGTTTGCCTACGTCGCAGCTAAAATACAAGCCTTCGTTGGCCAAAATAGAAGCCACCGCATATTTCTTGATCTCGTCAGCCGGGAGATTAATGTATTTCCAGTTGCGGCCTTCCTGGGTGTGTCGGTCATATTTTATCTCATAAAGCTTGCCCATTTCTTTGCCGGGGTCGTTCATCAGCATCACATAGTCGTCGAAATTAATCTGAACCACTTCTTTAAAAAATTCCTGTGGTGTAAATACTCTGGGTTCGCTAATTTTACCTGCGTTGTCCTTGAATTCCCAGGTGAATTCGCTGGGTGGTTCTCCCAAACTAAAAGCCAATATCTGATAGACCTCGGTGAGTTTTTTGTTCTTCAATTCATAAACCATTTCGCGGGCAATTTTCCCCTGAGCCATTTTTCTAAGCATCAATCCATCGGCTCTGAGCTTGCGGCTCAATAAATTGTTGAGCACCGAAGTATTTTCGCTGTGATAGGTTTCGGGCATGGCCTCGGAGGGTACCAGTCCATATTTAGTCACCAAATCAACAACGCCTGTCCATTGCCCGCCATCGCCAATAGGGTTTTTAAGCAACCACTCCACTTCGCGGTCTTCCATGGGTTTGAAAGCGGTTTCTATCATGCTGTTGTAGAATAGGTTTGCCTTTTCCAGCTGGTCGTAGAAAAAGAGATAGTTCTGCGAAAACTGAAACTCGCTGAGCTTGTATTTCTGAATCACCTGAGCCCGCAACACATTCAAACCCGTAAAAAGCCAGCATCTGCCGCTGTTTTTTTGGTTACTGATTCCTTTACTTTCCACCTGATGGTTGATAAAATTATTCACCTGACCTTTATTTGCATTGCTGATTGCCAAACTGTTGATATTATTATTGCTGATGGCGTTCATCAAAGCTGTTTTCCGGGGATGCTTATTCAGTTCATCGGCCATGCGTTTTATTTCGTCGCTGGTAAGAACCTGAGCAAATACGGTAGATTGAATCAGCAAAGCTGCAATCAAAGCATAAATCATTTTCATAATAGGTTGTTTTAGATAACAGATGCAAATCTATTAAATGTATTTTTCATGGACGCATCATAGTTTTGGTCAAAAGGCCAAAATCCATGCCTTTTTTTTTACCTTTGCGGCCGTCTTTTTAATGACATATCGGCAGCTTTCTTCTGTTGTATGATTTTTGCAGGCTAAATATTTCATCAGTTTTAAATACAAATTCTATGTTAAGTCTTTTCAGAAAATTTCTCGGTACCAAATCCGATCGCGATATAAAGGATGTTCAGCCGGTTGTCAATCAGGCCATTAAAGCCTTTGAGACCATTAAAAAACTTTCACCCGACGAGCTAAGAGCCAAAACACAATCTTTTAAACAGAAAATAAAAGATGCCACCCAGTCAGACGATGCGCGTGTAGTCGAAATACAAACTCAGCTGGCTGAAAACTATTCCATCGACATTCACGAAAAAGATGCTCTGTATCAGGAAATGGATAAGTTGAATGATCAGATTTATAAAACCATTCAAAATGTTCTCAACGAAATTCTTCCCGAAGTTTTTGCAGTGGTTAAAGCAACCGCGCAGCTTTTCTTCCGGAACGAAAAAATTGAAGTTACCGCCAAACAACACGACCGTGATTTGGCCACCCGTTTCGATCATATTCAAATTGAAGATGCCAAAGCCATTTATAAGAACGAATGGATAGCCGGGGGAAATTTGATAAAGTGGGATATGGTTCATTACGATGTGCAGCTCATTGGGGGTATCGTGCTTCATCAGGGTAAAATTGCCGAAATGGCTACCGGAGAAGGAAAAACCCTGGTGGCTACCTTGCCCGTTTTTCTCAACGCACTCAGTGGCAAAGGAGTACACGTGGTTACCGTGAACGATTACTTAGCCAAAAGGGATGCCGAATGGATGAGCATGCTCTATGAATTCCACGGACTCTCAGTGGATTGTATCGACAAACATCAGCCCAGTTCCGAAGGTCGTAAAAAAGCCTATCTGGCCGATATTACCTACGGGACCAATAACGAATTTGGTTTCGACTATCTGCGCGACAATATGACCGGCAATCCCGATGACCTGGTTCAGCGAAAACATAATTATGCCATCGTGGATGAGGTGGATTCTGTATTGATTGACGATGCCAGAACTCCGCTCATCATCTCAGGACCAACTCCCAGAGGCGATCATCAGGAATTCGATGTGTTAAAACCCAATGTCGAAAGGCTATATCAGGCTCAACGTAAATTGGTTACCTCAATTTTGGCCGATGCTAAAAAAATACTCACCGGAAACCATAACAGCGACCAGGAGAAAAAAGGTGGCGAAATGCTCTTCCGGGCGTATCGCGGATTGCCAAAAAACAAAGCCTTAATCAAGTTCTTAAGCGAAGAAGGAATGAAAACCCTCATGCAGAAAACCGAAAATTTCTACATGCAGGAACAATCGAAACACATGCACCTTATCGACGATGAGCTTTTCTTTGTAATCGACGAAAAACACAACTCCATTGAGCTCACCGAAAAAGGTATCGACATTCTCACGTCCTCCTACGAAGAGGCAGAGTTTTATGTATTGCCCGATATTGCTGCCGAATTGGCCATGTTGGATAAAGATATTGTGGACGAGAGAGAAAAACTGGCAAAGAAATCAGAAATCATTCGCAACTATTCCATTAAATCAGAACGAGTTCACACCGTAAATCAACTCCTTAAAGCCTATGCTTTATTCGAACTGGATGTGGAATATGTGATTATGGAAAACAAGATTAAAATTGTTGACGAGCAAACAGGCCGTATCATGGAAGGCCGCCGCTACTCCGATGGTTTGCATCAGGCCATCGAAGCTAAGGAAAATGTGAAAGTGGAAGCCGCCACCCAAACCTACGCCACAATCACCCTGCAGAATTATTTCAGGATGTATAAAAAATTGGCGGGCATGACAGGTACTGCCGAAACCGAAGCAGGCGAATTCTGGGACATCTATAAACTCGATGTGGTGGTGATTCCAACCAACCGACCCATTTCGCGTAAGGATCGTGAGGATATGGTTTTTAAAACCACCCGCGAAAAATTCAATGCGGTGGCCACAGAAATTGAATCGCTGGTGCAGCAAGGCCGACCCGTTTTGGTGGGTACCACTTCGGTCGAAATCTCCGAATTGTTAAGCCGCATGCTCACCCGTCAGAAAATTAAACACAATGTCTTGAATGCCAAGCTCCACCAAAAAGAAGCCGATATTGTGGCCGAAGCCGGTCGCGAAGGCACCGTAACCATTGCTACCAACATGGCAGGTAGGGGTACCGACATCAAATTGACTCCCAAAGTGAAAGAGTTGGGCGGGTTGGCCATTATTGGTACCGAACGCCACGATTCGCGCCGCGTCGACCGCCAGTTGCGCGGTCGTTCTGGCCGTCAGGGCGATGCTGGTTCGACGCAGTTCTATGTGTCGCTCGAAGATAACCTCATGCGCATGTTTGGCTCCGACCGCATTTCGAAAATCATGGACAGGCTGGGGCTGCAGGAAGGGGAGGTGATTCAGCACAGCATGATTACCAAAAGTATTGAAAGAGCTCAGAAAAAAGTGGAAGAAAACAACTTCGGGACCCGTAAACGACTCCTGGAATACGACGACGTGATGAACTCTCAGCGCGAAGTAATTTATAAAAAACGCCACCATGCACTATTTGGCGACCGCTTGGCCGTTGATGTGAGCAATATGATGTACGATTATATTGAGCAATTGGTCACCGAGCATTTGGGAAACCGCGATTTCGAGAATTTCCGCTTCGAATTGCTTTCCTCCTTAACCATTGAAAGCCCCGTGAGCGAAGATGAATTTATGGATGGAAAAGTGGATGAGATTTCTCAAAAAATCTACGATCGGGTTTACTTCAATTACAAGGAAAAATCGAAACGGATTGCCGAGAATGTATATCCTGTAATTAAAGAAGTATTTGAAAATCAGAATCATTACGAAAATATTGCCATCCCTATTACCGATGGAATTAAAACCATAAACGTCATTGCAAATCTCAAGAAAGCCTACAAAGATGGCGGACAGGAAGTTCCTTTGGCCATTGAAAAAGGTATCACCCTCGGCATTATCGATAATAGCTGGAAGGAGCATTTGCGCGAAATGGACGATTTAAAACAGTCGGTGCAAAATGCTACCTACGAGCAAAAAGACCCCTTATTAATTTATAAGTTCGAGTCGTTTAACTTGTTCAAAACAATGCTTCAACGCAATAATAAGGACATTACTTCATTCCTGATTAAAGGCGATTTACCAAAAGCTCAAACGCAGTTTAAAGAAGCTCAGCTTCCCACATCACAAAAGAACCTGACTGAAACCCGCAACGATTTATTATCGGAAAGCAATTCAAACACCCAGGCTCCACAGAAATCACAACCGGTGAAAGTGGAAAAACAAATTGGACGCAATGAGCTTTGTCCCTGTGGAAGCGGGAAGAAATACAAGCATTGCCACGGAATACAGCAATAAATAAACCGAAAAAAAATATACTGCGTCAAATCTATTTTTTGATGCAGTTTTTATTTTATTTTTATCGCTAAATTTTTACTTGGTTTATGATAAAACATCATCAGGCATGGTTCGTTGGATTGATTCTGGGACTTGCCATTTTTTCTCAGCAGGCTTTCGCTCAGGGGGTTGCCAAAACAGAAAAATCGCCTAAAATTGGGTTGGTTTTAAGTGGAGGTGGAGCCCGTGGTTTTGCTCATATTGGTGTCATCAAAGTTCTGGAAGAAGAAGGCATTGATGTAGATTTTATTGGTGGAACCAGCATGGGAAGTATTGTTGGCGGCCTTTACGCCATGGGCTATTCCATCGATGAAATTGAAGAATTGGCCAGAACTCAAAACTGGGATTTTGTTCTCAACGATAAAATAGAGCGAAAAAATCTGGGGTTTTATGAAAAACTGGCTCAGGATATTTATGTGTTTAGTATTGGCGTTCAGGGCAAAAAAGTGGGCATTCCTCCAGGTCTGGTTTATGGTCAAAATGTAACTCACCTGCTCTCCACACTGGCAACTCCATCCTTTCAATCGAAAAATTTTAACGATCTCGATAAGCCATTTCTTTGCATGGCCACCGATTTACTCACTGGTAAAGCCATAAAACTCGACACAGGAAATCTGGCTGTGGCCATCCGTGCTTCCATGTCGGTTCCATCGGCCTTTGCCCCAGTGAAATATGGGCCTTATTATTTGGTCGATGGTGGTGTTTTGAATAATTTCCCCGCTAAACATGTTAAAGATTTGGGAGCCGACATTTTGATTGGTGTGGACATTCAAACACCATTGTTGGAAAAAGACGAAATCGATAATCTGTTAGAAGTGCTCACCCAATCTATATTCCTGAATGGCGAGGCTAAATTTAAGGAAAATGTGGAGCTCATCGATTTCATGATAAAACCCGAAATTGATCCATTCACTGCTCTGGATTTCGACCGCGCTGACTCATTGATTGCCCGTGGCGAGAAAAAAGCCCGCCAAATGATTCCCCAGCTGAGAGCCTTTATGGATTCCATGGGAATTCAGCGAAAACCCGTGCGTGGAAACATCAATGCCTTCCCCGATATGGATGTGATTTATGTGGATGAAGTAGTATTTACCGGTAACAATAGAATTTCCACCAAATATCTCGAAAGTAAACTCAATATTCACTCGGGCGATAATATTTCCGTTAAAAACCTCGATCAGAGAATCAATGAATTATATGGTACAAAGCTTTTTCACACTATCAACTACCGGCTTTTCCTCACTCAAAAAGGCGAAACCAGAATTGTGGTCACCATTGAAGAAGCCAGTTTGCTCGATATTAATGTGAGTACTCATTACAACGACTACACGCAAGCGGGTCTATTACTCAATCTTACGGCCCGCAATGTGGGCTTAAAAAATGGCCGCCTTTCCGCCGACCTGGCTTTGGGAAAAGTGACCCGTTTCTCGGTGGAATATGTTGTTGACAATGGTTTAAAACTAGGATTCGGTTCGCGGTTCGATGTATTCAATCAATATGGCTATGGATATGCAGATGGAAAAAGAAGCCTGAGTTTTGGAATGAATATGGCCAAATTTGACCTTTTCAGTCTCATGACTTTTAAAAATGAATTGAGGGTTCGAGGTGGACTTGAATTCGAAACCAACCAAATAAAAGATAAAGTTTCTTTTATAGAATTCGATAACCTTAACAATCTCAGTGGCGATTTATATGTCGATCTGCTTTTCGACAGCTACGACCAGATCTATTTCCCCAATCAAGGCTATAAATTATTTGGTAAACTCGAATTTGGTCTGGGTAATGCCACCGATGTTAATTTGGATCAAATGGGCAATGTGGTTTATAACAATCAGGATTTTTCATACTCGGCTCTTTCGTTCGAAATTGGCGGTATCGTTCCCCTGAGTCAGCATTTTGCCTTACGACCGGGAGGATATTTTAGAAAAATAGTGGGCGACAACCTGCCATTTCTCAAAGAGACTTCTTTTGGCGGATTTCAGGCCACCTACATCCCTCATTTCAGACCTTTTCCCGGGGTTCCGTTTATGGAATTGGGCGGAAATGCCAGCATGTTGGCCGATTTAACCCTGCGCTACAGATTTTGGAATCACCATTATTTGTCGCTCACCGGAAGTTTTTTGTCAATCGATCTCGATTTTAACAAAAGCATCGAGAAGAATGCTTTTTACGAGAATATCAAGCTCTCCTACAGTCTCAACACTGGTTTTGGGCCGGTTATTGTATCTGCTGCCCGTGCTTTCCCCAACAGAAGCTGGGTTTTTGATTTAAGTTTAGGTTTTTGGTTTTAAAGGAGGCGAAAATGAACAGATTATTCTACACATCAATGAATAAACAAATTATTAATAAAAGGGCTTTTTACAATTGGGGTTTGTCTATTTTGTTATTTTCATCTCTTTTGTTGCCAAACTTGCTTCAGGCTCAGGCTTCTTTCGATACTACTTTAAAAGTGCGTCCGAAGATTGGACTGGTGCTCAGTGGTGGTGGTGCCAAAGGCTACGCCCACATTGGAGCATTAAAAGTTTTTAGAGATGCTGGTATAGAATTCGATTATATTTCGGGTACCAGTATGGGTAGTATCGTTGGTGGACTTTATGCCATTGGTTATACCCCCGAAAGTATTGAGAAAATGGTGAGTGAACAAAATTGGAGCGATTTGCTGCTCGATAAAATAGATCGTAAATCATTGAGTTTTAACGAGAAATACTATAATGAACAGCAGTTTATCAGCTTCCCCATCACAAAGGAAAGCATCAGCTTGCCATTTGGTATCAAATACGGTCAAAATATTTCGCAGTTGCTTTCAAATCTGGTGAGTCCTGTTCATCAGTTCCACTCCTTCAGCGAATTTCAAACCCCATTTCTTTGCATCGGTACCGATATTGCCAATGGTCAGTCGGTAATTTTAGATAAAGGCGATTTGGCAAGCGCCATGAGGGCCAGTATGGCTATCCCAACAGTTATAACACCTGTTCAAATTGACGGGAGATTGCTGGTTGATGGCGGTCTTGTCAATAATTTTCCAGCAAAGGAACTGGCCGAAAGGGGATGCGATATCATTATTGGGGTGGATGTGCAAACACATAAAGACTATACTGTCAGCGATTTGGGTTCTATTACATCCATTCTCGACCGTTCCGCAGGCTTCTATCGTGAAGCTCTTTTCGATACCGCCTTGCGATATATCGATTATTATATCAATCCCGATATTGCCGACTATAGTGTAGGTTCATTCAACGATTTCGACAGCATTATACTCAGGGGCGAAAGGGCTGCCCAATTGCGATATAGCGAATTGCTTAAGCTGTCGGCCTATCTAAAAAGCTTTCCCGATTATCAAATGAAAACCCGCGATTTAAAGCCGTTAAACAGGTTTATTATCGACTCTGTTATGGTGGTGGGAAATCACGAAGTACCCACAAAAGTTATTCTTTCATCGGTTAAATTCGAGAAAGGCAGCGTAGTCGAAATGAGTGACTTGAATAAAGCAATTCAACAACTTTATGGCACTTTATTCTACAACGCGGTCAAATTCAGCTTTCTGCCGGGAAAACAGGGAACGGTTTTGAGAGTTGAAGTGGAAGAATCCGGATTTGGCACCATTGGTCTGGGAATACACTACGACACTGATTATAAAGCTGGTTTATTGTTAACGGGTCGCTTTCGTAATGTTTTACTCAAAAATACATTGCTCGAGACCACCCTTGGTCTCAGCGAGAACCCACACTTCGGAATTAATTATTATCAAAACAAGGGTTTATTGCCAAGCCTTGGCCTGGATGCTAAATGGTCGAGTTTTGGGTTTATCGAGTATTTGAATGGAAAGGATAAAATTAATCAGTACCGATTTACAAATCTCTCCACCCGTCTTTACCTTCAGTCTGTTTACAAACGAACCACAGCTTTCGGGGGGGGTATTCAGTTCGAGATTTCGAGTTTAAGAAACGATGTGGGAATCGATTTTGCTGTGAACAACTCCAAATTTTCGCAAACCAATTTCAATTTCTTTGGTTTTTTAAAGGTCGATAACTTTGACCATAGTTATTTCCCTCATAATGGCAATGAAATCAATGTGAGCGGAGTTTTTATTACTCAGTTTTTAACCGGGGGAAATCTTAATTTAGGTGAGAAGTCTACCATTTTTGCAGGTTCCTGGGAAAAGGCTATTCCGCTAACGTCTCGTTTTACTCTCAGACCCAGAGCAAATCTGGGCTTTACCATTGGAAATGGTATTTATTTGGGTCATCTTTTTGCTTTGGGTGGACAAGGCAGCAACTACTTGCCGGGAATTATTTCATTTACCGGGTTAAACGTGATGCAACGTATTGGAAGTCAAATTATAGCGGGTCGGGTTCTGTTGCAGTATCAGCTTTTCAAAAAGCATTATGTTTCGGCTTTGATTGATTTTGGACAGGTAACCTACAATATTAGCGAGCTGTTTAACTGGCAATCGGGTTCCGTTGGCTATGGGTTGGTATATGGATACGATAGTTTTATCGGCCCTGTAGAATTTTTAATTATGGGGTCTAACTATCGCGGATTGTCAGCATATTTTAGTGTAGGTTTCTGGTTCTGATTTTTTTTGATTGTGTTTTGGCCTAAAAAAAATCCTGACTTATAAAAGCCAGGATTCTTGAGATATGTAACTCATTTGAGATTTTTATGTACCTGAGGTACTGCTCTTTTAATAAAAGATTACTTCTTTTCCGGGGTGTCAGATTTTTCTTTGGTTGTTTTACCATCAGAACAGCAACTTTTTTTCTTCAATACTTCCGAGCCTCCGCAATCATCTTTCTTGGCTGCCTTCGAAGTACCACAATCCTCTTTTTTTGTGGCATCTTTCTTCTCAGCCGAAGCATCGGTGGTTTTTTTTGTGGCTGTGGTGGTAGGGCTTTTCTTTTGTCCGTCCTGAATCACCTGATTCATTTCTTGTTGGGTCAAAACAGATTCTGTTGCCATTATTGCCGATCCGCTGAATAAAAATGCAGCCATCGCTAAACTTAAAATTATTTTCTTCATGCTATTTGTCGTTTTTAATTTCAACAAAAGTAAGTGCAGTGCATACGCCGCGCTGTTAATCCCTTGTTAACGTCTGTTAACGACCTGTTAATTAAAACACAATGCCATCTTTCTTTTGCGAAATGTTAAAAAATACATGAGATTATTGTAATTTTGTTTGCTGCTTTTAGTTATTGATAGTATTATGAAGCACCTCACAAGCCAGATAAAGCTAATTGAAAGTGGGAGTTAACTAATGGTGCATTTTTTTTGTTTGTCACAGCTCTGAAAATCAACACAGAAGGAATATCATAATAACCGTTAGTGAATCAACATCGGGCAACATTACTTAAAAATGACTTTTAAAACGGAGCAGTTTTTATTGAATACTTCTAGGCATAATTATTTTAATGAAAAATAAAACAAGCATATTAATTATCATATTGGCAGTCATCTCCATTATTGGGGTGGTTATCACTCAGATAATATGGATAGATAATGCCTTAAAACTTAAAGATGAACAATTTGCCGATAAAATTAAAGTCAGCCTTAAAACCATAGCAAATACACTATACACCCTTCACAATAACAACAAGAATGGACTCGAACTCCTGAGCATTACCTGTAATCCAATTATTTCTCCCAAAACATCCGAAGTAGATTACGCATTGATTGATAGTTTATTACGGGTTGAATTGGCGGGTTCTAAGGTCGAGAATGACTTCTACTTTGGGGTGTATCAAATCGATGGTAATGATAAAAAACTTTTTGGCGGGAAAATAGAATCCTACGAATCAGAAATATTGAACTCATCATTCAGCGTTTCTCTCTCATGTCTCTACAATTACGAGGAAAACTATCAATTGGCTCTTTTTATCCCCAATAAAGACCATATCATTTTCCGTCAAATGCTCAGCGGAATCATCATTTCTGCCTTATTTGTGCTAGTCATCGGTTTTAGTTTCATTTATGTTCTCTACGTTTCGTTTAAACAAAAGCGAATTTCGATCATGAAAAACGATTTTGTGAACAATATGACACACGAATTCAAAACCCCCATTTCTACCATTTCATTGAGCTCCGAAATGTTGCTTCGCGATGAAATACTGGCCGATAAAGAAAAAGCCCGCAAATACTCCAAAGTGATTTTTGATGAAAATCAGCGACTCAAAAACCAGGTAGAACAAGTGCTTCAGATTGCCGTAATAGAAAAAGGCGAAATGAAAATCAGAAAGAAAGATATTGACGTGCACAAAGTGATTGCCGATATTGTTCAAAAAATGGAAATCACCATCTCCGAAAGGGGAGGCGCCATAAAAACCTATCTCAATGCCAATTCGGCCAAAATATTTGCCGACAAAATGCACTTTACCAACGTAATAAACAATCTTCTCGACAATGCCAATAAATATACACCCGATTCCCCCGTAATCATTGTTAGAACACACAATGCTAAAAACGGAATTGTTATCAGCATCGAAGACAATGGAATTGGCATAAAAACCAACGACCAAAAAGATATTTTTAAACAATTTCACCGTGTTCACACCGGCAATATTCACGATGTAAAAGGCTTTGGCCTTGGTCTGTTTTACGTTAAACTAACAACAGAAGCACACGGAGGTAGTGTAAAATTGACGAGCGAATGGGGAAAAGGTAGTATTTTTGAAGTGTTTTTCCCTTTTAATACCGACATAAACTAATTTATCATGGAAGAAAAAACTAGAATTCTATTAGTGGAAGACGATGCAAACCTAAGCATGGTCTTAAAAGATTATTTGGAAATGCTGGGATACGAGACCATTCTGAGAAACGATGGCGAAGCTGGTCTCGAAGCCTTTAAGGAAAACGAGTTTAGCCTTTGCATTCTCGATATCATGATGCCTAAAAAGGATGGCTTCCGTTTGGCAAAAGACATCAAGGCCATAAATCCCGATATCCCACTTATCTTTCTCACAGCCAAATCGTTAAAAGAAGATCGTATTGCTGGTTTTAAAGCCGGATGCGACGATTATATCACCAAACCATTCAGCACCGAAGAGCTTAGCCTTCGCATCAGTGCCATTCTTAAACGAAGCGAAGTTCAATACCGCCAAAAAAGAATTCCCGATGTTTTTGAGCTGGGATCGGTTCTGTTCGATCATAAGAATATGTTTATCAGTCACAATGGCGTTGAAACCACCCTCACCCGCAAAGAAGCTGCATTACTTAAACTGCTGGCCGAAAACAAAAATCAGCTGGTGGAAAGAGAATATGCCCTCGAAAAAATCTGG
>DYSN01000075.1 GCA_020718205.1 Draconibacterium orientale | reverse complement strand
TATATGACTCCACAGGAGAACGTGTGCGTAAAATCATTGAAAAAACCGGAGGAATAGTTGAAGATCGGATTTGTTTGGGTGGTTACGAAGTTTACAGAAAAACCACCAATGGAACTTTGAACGTGAAACACTATTATTAAAAGACAGCACCAAAACCATAGCTCAAATTGACTTTGACGGAACTACCGAAACCATTCGCTATCAATATGATAACCATCTCGGCTCAGCCAGTTTGGAGTTAGACGAGACTGCTGCTATAATAACTTACGAGGAATATCATCCCTTTGGTACAACAAGTTACCGCAGCGGACGAACCGAAACCGAAGTTGCCAGCTGGGGGGGGGGGAATACAGGGCTTTTTTCATTTAACAGTAAACAGCTTTAATTTATCCAAGAAACTAAAATCCTTTAGATTTAGTGTATAGAGTTCTATATTATGAATGATAGCGGTCGAAGCAATCAAGGCATCAGGTAAAGAAAGTTTATGAGATAGGGCATATTTTTCTACCAGTTCCACAGCCATAGTTGAAACGTCTGTATCGATAGGCAGAACGGTTAATTTGTTCAAATCCTTACGGATGGTTTGCAGCTCTTTTTTATTCCTTGCACCATAAAGCAGTTCGGCACAAGTAACATCCGAAACGGCTATGTTGTGCTGTCCTATTGATTTTACGGTTTGGATAATATCCAAACCATCCCGATAGATTTCTATAAATATATTGGTATCGCAGAGTATCATTTGTTTCTGTTCCAAGCCTGGTTACGAAGTTCGTTAGCATCAATATTGTAATCTTTCCACATACCAACCGAAAGAGAAAAATCACTTTTCTTTTTGGCGACTATTGGGCTTGTTTTAAGTTCCGCCTCAATATTCCAGGACTTTAAGAAATAAAGTAAAGCGTCCATTTTGGTTTGCTCAATATCCTTTTTTAAAATGAGTTGTTGCATATCTTTTGAATTTAAAATTAACTAAACGCCTGTTTGGTTTTATAGTTCTGAATCACATTATCAATCAGAAAGAACAAATGTTGTTTTGTAGCCATATCCATTTTTTCTATATCCTCAATCCTCTTTACTAAATCCTTATCAAAGGTAGAAAGTTTGCCTTCCCCAATCAGGAAATCCACACTTACATTAAACACTTTTGCGATTTTCAAAAGCACTTCAATAGATGGTGTGTTGGTATTCCTTTCATAGTTCCCAATGATGGTTCTTGAAACTTCGGCTTTTTCTGCCAGTTCCGATTGTGAAAGATTTAGTTGCTTTCTAAGGAGTATAATTTGTTCGCCAATGTTCAACATATTTGCCAAAAGTCATTTTAAAATGAATTAATAATGCAAAAGTAGGCAAATTATTTTGACAAAAGAAAAAGAAGTTGCTTTGTATTTGGAAAACCTTGTTTACATCTGCCAAGTAAAGTTGACATAAAGTAATTTAAAATAATTTTCCACCGTTGGCGCGGCTCTAACTGCATAGCCAGGCACTGTCGATAGAGAGGCTCTTTTCATTCGGTTGCAACCTGTCTAACTGCGCAGCCAGGTAGTTCCGCGCCAGCTGGAGATAAATGGTCAGTTTCAGCGAAGTTAAATTCGCGCCAGCTGGTTTAATGATAACTATCTGTATTTTTTATAATTTTGAAAAAAATTGGAAAAATGAACACACAAACAATTTCAATCGATTTACCTTCTGACATACTCCTTGCGTTGAATGAAACAGAAGCCGAATTTAAGCTAAGAATCAAAACCACGTTAGCAATGAGATTGTATAAATTGCAAAAACTAACTATCGGAAAGGCCGCCCAGTTATCAGGACTTAGCCGATATGAATTTGAATCATTACTATCCGAAAATGATATACCTATTTCAAATCTTACGTTAGACGATGTTTTTAATGATTGTAAAAAACTGAAATAGATGAAAAATGGACTGGTAATTGCAGATTCGGGCCCAATATTTTCATTGGCACTCATTGACAAACTTGAAATATTGAATGAGCTTTTTGATGAAATAAAAATTCCAACTGCTGTGTGGAATTAAATTACAATTGATAAATCAAAATATGATTACCTTAAGCTTTATAACTTTTTCAAAGATAAAATCGCACAAATATCGGGGTTTAATGAATTAGCCTTTGTTATGGACTATGGCGAATCCGAATCCTTAATTTTATACAAGGAGTTGCAAGCCGATTTTCTTTTAATAGATGATAAAAAGGCCAGAAAAATAGCTGAAACTTTAAATGTGAACTGTATCGGAATCATCGGTTTACTTTCAACCGCCAGAGATAAAGGCATCGTAGCACTACTAAAACCTTTATTTGAAACTTTTTTGAAAAACAAAAGATACTATTCAATAGAAATATTGAATGCTGTTTTAGCTACTCATGGAGAAGAAAAATTAAAAACAGCGCATTAATAATCATCATATTGAGCAGTTGGCACTGTCCATTTTCAATTCCAGATGCGGTGGATCTAACTGGTTACTCAGTTAGACAGGCTTGCCTTCCGTCGTAAATAAGCCAATAAATACGAATTACTTGATTTTGAAAGATATTGGATGCACGAATCGGGAGATAGCTGGTCAGTTTCAACGAAGTTAAATTCGCGCCAGTTGGAATAAATCCCTTACTGACGAAGGAATGCGCGAAACCTAAATAATGCTATTTTCAAAAGTTCGGTCTTTTATTTGGGTTTTGTTTGTTATGAAAACAAGAAAGCACCCGAATAGTGTTTTTATCTTCTTTGATAATAAAGTACAAAGAATGTGGAAACCTTTAAATCTTTAATGCCCGAATATTTTTATAACGAACCCTGTAAAAGGGGTTTGTTTCCAATGTTCTGTAAGCTTCTTGAAGTGCTGAAATAAAGTTTACCGGGGCATTCATGCTTTACAAAGCATAGAAATCAATGGCGTTTTCAATTTCTTTTTGGGCTCGTGGAGAAACGAATATTTTATAAGCCATATTTTTTATTGAGGTGGTTGATAGACTCTTCGGCAGATAGATAAGTGCTTTCATCTTCCTGCAAACGTTCATCCAAAACGGCTTTCATATCAGATGTAAGTTCATAATCGCTGTCGTCCTCTTCCTCAATAATAGTGATGGGCTTAGATTTAAAGGTAGCTTTGATCGCATCCAAAATATCGGTGCTTACTTCCTGTGCTGATGCTAAATGATAGGTGGTGTACATAATATCTGATTTTTGAAATTTACAATTTTGATCCGGATAAGTTAGAAAAATTTGCTTTGTGAGACCCGGGCTCATTTTTCATCTTGTTGTAATTACAGTTGCCAACATTAAAATGAGCCGAAACATCTTTTCGCACCAGGCCTTTTCCGCTTTAATTACTGCTCCCGTTTGCAGATAATCCAAATTTCAACAAAGAAAAAAAAGATATTGTTTAAACTCCCCTCCCGGCTACGGTGGAATCGCCAACCGGAATCAATGTAGCAATAAATGCATGATATTAAATATTATAATTCGTGCCAGCTGGGTGTATTTCTTACCTTTAGTTCATATGAAGTAGCCAGTTAAAAACGTTTAAATGGCGGATTCCACTTCTGTTTTGAGTAAAAGAATCTGTAGTTAGAAGGAATTTAGGGTAATTGTCGTTGATTTTTTCTAAAGCTCCAAACTCCCGCTCCACTGTATTTTCGTCTGTAATTTGCCAGGCAACCTGATAATATTCAATGTCGCCGGTTATGGTTTTGCACACAAAGTCCACTTCGTTGTTTCGGGACGAACCTGTCCATATTTTATTACCTCTTCGAAGCAGCTCGAGATATACAATATTTTCTAAAATATGACCCCTATCGGTCGTGCGATCTTTACCTACCAAAATATTGAGCAAACCAACATCAACCAAATAGTATTTTTCTTGTGTGGCCAATTGTTTTTTACCTTTTAAATCGAATCGGTTTACCTTGTAAAATACAAAGCTCGTTACCAAATATTCCAAATATTTTTCTATGGTTGTATTGTGTGTATTTTGTCCGTCTTGTTTTAAGGTTTTGGAAATATTTCCCGGCGAAAGGGGGTTTCCAATGTTGGATGCTACAAATTTAGTAATGTTGCCAAAGGCTCGCTTATCGTTTATTTGGTAACGTCTGGCGATGTCTTTTTCGATAATTGTGGTGTAAATGGCTTCTAAGTATTCGTATATTTTATCATAACCGCCTTCGCGTAGTTCAACTCCTTTTGGTAAGGATGTTTCGTTTACATAGTCGAAAAAAAGTGTTTCATAATTCAGGTATTTGTTTGATATGTCGATGTTTCGAGCCGTTAGATATTCTATGAACGAAAAAGGCAAAATAGAAATTTCGATATATCGACCACTTAAAAGAGTGGCCAATTCGCCCGAAAGTAAATATGCATTTGAGCCCGTTATGTAAACATCTATATGGGGTTTTATAAATAATCCATCAACCAACCGTTCAAACTCGTTCACATTTTGCACTTCGTCTAAAAAAACATAGCAGGGTTTTGATAAATCTAACTGATTGATTATGTGTGCATATAAAGTATCTAAATCGTTGAGATATTTGCGCAGATCGAAGTCTTCAAAGTTTAAAAAAACTATCTGTCCAGGTTGAACCCCCATTTGTAACAGGTTTTCACGATAGATTTCAAACAGTGTGCTTTTACCGCTTCTTCGTAAGCCGCTTACCACTTTTATAAGATCTTTATCTTTGTAAGCCAATAATTTACGTATGTATCCTTCCCGATTTGTGTAATTTCTCATAGAACAAAGATATTGAATAAATCATTAAAACTTGTAATTTTTGCAAGTTTTAATAATTGTTGGTGGAATTTGATAATTAGGCGGGTTCAATTACCTGTCGGTTAAACACATAGAGTTTCCTTACATAAGCTTGTTAAAAAGATCTCTAAACTCATCTTTGCGCCTTCTCGAAACTGGTATTTCAGAACCATCTTCCATAATGGCAACTCCGCCTTCGCCTTTGATATATTTTTTCAGGTAGTTTAAATTGATCATATGTGATTTGTGAGTGCGGAAAAAATTTTTCGATTCCAATAAGTCTTCATAATCTTTTAAGGTCTTCGAGATGATAATTTTTTCGCCTGATGATAAATTAAACTGGGTGTAATTGTTCAGCGACTCACATCTTACAATCTCATCGATTTTCACAAACTCAATACCATTTAACGATGGCAGCGCTATTTTGTCAATTTTATGAATGTTGAGAAGCAATAAATCGAGTTTTCCTTTTTCATCTTTATTCAGATTTGTTTTCTTCACCTTTTGCAATGCTATTCCCAGGTCGGCAGATTCGACTGGTTTTAAGAGGTAATCAATCGCACTGAATTTAATGGCTGTGATAGCAAATTTGTCGTAAGCCGAAACAAAAATTACATGATATTTTGAGCGGTTGATTTGTGCCAGTAAATCAAAGCCAGTTCCATCTAACATTTGCACATCCAAAAACAATAAATCCGGATTGACATCTTCAATCAGCTTAATTCCGCACTGAACACCATCGGCTTCGCCAAGAATAGTTATTTCAGGATACTGATCTTCTATTAAGCCCCTTAAATAATTTCGTGCTCTTTGTTCATCATCTACTATAACAGCATTCATTTGCTCAGATATTTATATTTCAAATTGCCAGGTTTTGTTTACTCCTCCTCGTAAGGAATTCGAAGAATTACTTTTGTTCCGATTCCCAGGCCTGTATCATCTTTTAAATCGATAATTTGAATATTAGATTTGGGGTTAATCTCCTGCCGCATAATTTCAATTCGTTCGAGGGTAACCTGCGTTCCAAGCGAGATATGGTCAGGGTTTTGATCGTTCTTTTTAACGCTCTTTTCACGTCCAATCCCATTATCTTCTACAATACATTGAAGAATATCTTCTTCTATAGAAATGCTCAGACTCACTAAGCCACCATCATTATTTCCTTTGATGCCATGTAGTATTGCATTTTCGACAAATGGTTGGATGAGCATGGGTGGAATATAAAGATACTCCTGATCAATAGCCTCATCTATGTTAATTTTAAAATCAAACAGATTGTCAAACCTCAATTGTTCCAATTCCATATTAAGCTCCAAGGCTTTTAATTCATCTGCGAGAGGAACCATCAATTTTCGGGAGTTTTCGAGAATTAACCGCATTAGTTTTGCAAACTTTATAAGATAGGCCTGGGCTTCGGTGGTGTTTTTTACCCCAATGAAGCTGTTAATGGAATTTAAGGAGTTGAAAATAAAGTGAGGGTTCATTTGTGAGTGCAGCAGTCGCTGTTCTATCCTTAGGCGTTCTCTTTCTATTTCCGATTTTTCTTTCTCTTTCTTCAGTTTCAGGCGGTTGTATAAAAGAAATGATATGGAAATGATAATAATCAGAAAAATTACCAAGCTGTATTTTAAGTTTTTTTGCAGTTGAATCTCCAGCTCTTTTACCTGTTGATCGGCTTTCAGTATCTTGATTTCATTTTCCTTTTCAGCCGTTTTATATTTGGTTTCCAGCTCACTGATTTTTGCCAAACTGTTCTCGTTGAACAAACTATCTTTTAGGCTAATATAGAGGTTGCCATATTTGTACACGAGATTGGCATCTTTCTGTCCTTTTGCATTTTCTATCAAACCTATATAGGCTTCCAAAACCGAATTAAATATATCATTCTCTATCGAAATATTGAGTCCGCTTATTAAAAAGGAATTGGCTTCTTTATATTTCCCCAGTTCGTTTAAAACCTGACCAATTTTAATATTATTCAATGCAATATGTGCTTCGTCGGGTATTGTTTTACTGATGTCTAAAGCCTGTTGATAGTTTTTTAATGCTTTTTCGAAGTCACCATTAATAAAATACACGTTCCCAATATTGGTGGTGGAGATTAGAATGGAACGTTTTTTCCCATATTTTTGATTGATTTGTAGCGCTTTCTCAAAATACATGAGGGCAGAATCCAATTCCCGCATATCGAAGTACACTTCACCAATATTATTATTCACCGGACCAATACGCTCCTCCTCATTCATATCGGAAAGCACTTTTAAAGCAAGCCTGTAGTTTTCCAGTGCCTGGTCATGTTTTTTCCAATCGAAATAGGTAATCCCCATGTTGTTATACGCCAGAATCATGTTTTCCAGCTCATTACGACTTTGGGCACTGATTAAATTTTCCTGATAGTATTTTAATGCTTCTGCATAATTTCCCTGGCGCATCATGGCCACGGCCAAATTATTTCGAACAAAAATTAACCCAGTAATGTTTCCTGTTGATTCGAAAAGAGCCCTTGCCGAATCCATGTAAGGTAAAGCCTCATCAAAATATCCGCATATTTGATAGGCCATTCCAATGGAATTTAAGGAAACAGCCAAACCAGTATCGTTTCCTATCAGTTTGGAAATATCATAGGCTGCAAAACCATAAAACTTAGCAGAGTCAAGAGAAACTTTTGAGTAATAATCGGATAAAGTGATAGCGGTTTTTATATGGCTTTTTCCAACATTTGGATTTCCTTTCGCGGCTCTGACAATTATTTTAAGGCTGTCGAGATATGGAGACTGTGCAAAAGAAAAAAAATGAATGGCTGTGAATACAACTAACAAAAACAAACCTTTGAATGTTGAATATTTTCGAATGATTGTAACCATAAACACAGTTCTCTTAAGAATGAAAAACGACTCTCCTATGCAAATATAATCAATCTGTGGTTATTTAATATGTTTCTATAAAAACAATAACTCCCTGATTTCTTTCATTCCCATTGTCATCATTTGGAATTGCCTTTACCTAATAGCTTTCCGCCGTTAACTCATTGGTGCTTATTTCTTTTTTTTAGAAGATTATCTTTGTTTCAGTTCTTTTAAGATTATCCACTTATTGTTAAAAACATCTAATATGAAAACACACGAAAATATCAAGCAGCACTTTCAGTATCGCGTAATCCTGTTTTTCTTACTTCTCATCCCATCTTCTATTTTATTTGCTCAAGGTGGCGGAGAAGTTATTAATTTGGGGCTCTACGGCGGAGCCAGTACCGATTTTAGTTGGGCATATCCGAATAACAGAATATTTTCAACGGTTGAAACGCCGGCAAGTCTTTTTTATAGCGATGATAGCTGTGCCACATGGACACAGGCTTTTCCCATTGACTCCTTAGAATACACCACAGGAGGTGCCGAGCGTGGCTGGGGAGGCGGCGGAACAAGGGTACTATCTAACTTGGTTGGATGGGTGGCTGCCACAACTTCCGAACAAGGGGGCACACTAAGCAGCTCGGTCATTAGCTTTAGCAATGGCGACAGCGCATCTTTCCAAACAGCTTACGATGGTTATATTCTTAATCAAGTTGACCCATCATACAGCTCTCTAAATCCTCCCTCCTCCATAGCTTTATCTGATTACTGGCTATATATTGGTCTGGGCAATGCTTTGGTAAGAATAAATGATTACAGCACTTATGGATCTCATAATATTGTGATTAATTTAAATACGGTTTCGCCAAACAACAATATTCTGTGGTTGGCTGTTTCCAATAATCCATCTGGATATCCTGTATTAATCGTTGCTGCTGCATCCGGCGATAATTATGGAAAGCTCTACAGTTTTGATGGTAGTGCTATAACAGAGATTACAGGAACAGGAATTAATCCTACTTATGGTTTCGAAAGAATCTTTATTCATCCGGCCGATCTCAGCCTGAATACTCTTTTTGCTTCGGTCTTATTAAAAACAGGCGAAAGCCGCAAATTATACAGATCCACCGATGGAGGAAGCAGCTGGACCGATATTACCTGCGGCGGAGGTACCACCAATTGGGCCTTGCAAAATGCTGATTATAACCCGGGCTGGGTAACAACCCTCACCAGCAGCAATGGTTTGCGGCTTTCGTATCCGGGGGTTGAAAAGTCCGACGATCTTGGCAATACCTGGAGCGCCCATAGACTTGCCGATAATGCAACTGCCACAAGTCCTACTAATTTAGATTATGTAATCGGCTCCGAAAACAAAGGGCCTCTGCTGAGCACCACCGGTGCAACTGGTACCTTTAATACCGTGGACAACGAAGGCCATGCTGCTGTGCGCATTACCAAAATTGCACAAAAAGATACCAATCTGTATTATGTTTCTACCAAAGCTGGGTTAGGATATACTACTGCCTACAATAACCCCGGTGTAACAGGCGTTGACAAGTGGAGAAGTCCTTATGGCGATTTCCCCATTGCGGGCGTTGGAACCGATGGGGGAGTTAGTTGTGTTGCCATTAATCCCAATGATAGTACCCATGTAATTGTGGGAGCAAACAATGGATTTTATGTTACCGCAACTGGGCCAACAGGCTTTCACTCCGTACAACCACCAACCTGGAATATAGGCACGAATGAAGATTATGAAGTAAGAGATATTAAATTTATCAGCACCGATACCATCATAGCTGTTACTGGAACAGGTTCCAACAGATTACCCAATTCATTAGGCACCTATGGGAATATCTGGATGAGTGTTGATGGTGGAAACAATTGGACAAAATCGACTCCCGCCGGATTCGATGGAAGTGGTATTCGGGTTGTTTTTGAACAGGGTAATGTAGTCGTGGTTGGATTTGGCTCTATAGACACCATTATATACGTGGGCACAGGCTATTGGGATCAAATGGATCCCTCCACCGATGGCCAATTATGGAAATCTACCGATTTGGGTGTCACCTGGTCTTTTGTAAATTATGGTCCAACCGGATTGAATGGAGGAACCACCCGCATGCCCATCTATGATATTGATGTCCATCCGGAGCCTGATAGCAATCAGGTGATCTATTTAGCAACAGGACAAAATCTGGATTATGCTTTTTGCAAATCGATGGATGCAGGGACAACTTATCATTACTTAAATGTTTCGGCAGAAGGAGCCTTTTCGTCAGTACTTGTAAAACTGACTCATCCCGAAATTGTATCGGTAGCAGCCCGAAGAAAATTAGTCAGATACAATACTGTTTTGAACTCTCCAACTTTGGTTTTTGAGGGTTTACCCGGGGAATTTGTGCCCGATCTGGAAAATGGGTCAACACTTTTGGGAACTAATACCGGATTGTATAAACTAGTCGAAGACCCGGGTTCGGTAACTACCATCTGGAATGGTAATGGTGACTGGACAGACAATGATTACTGGACTAATGGAGTTCCATATGACATCTGTAATACGAGTATTGAAGGCGGAACAATCGTTGTGGATACCGATGGAAAATTGAATAATCTGACCATTGCATCAGGTGCCGCCTTAACCATTGCATCAGGCAAAAGTTTGGATGTAAACGGCGATTTAAGACTCGACTCCGATGCAACCGGATATGGCTCTTTTATTGACGAAGGAAGTATAATTGTGGATGGTAACGTAACCGTGGAATGTTATATCTCTGCAGATGAATGGCACTATATTACACCACCTGTTTCAGATGCCCTGGGAGGGGTGTTTACCGGTTTGTGGCTGTATTTCTGGGACGAAATTAATAACGATTGGGTAGTGATGAACTCCGAAACCGAAGAGTTATTGGGGGGACAAGGATATAAAACCTGGGCCGGCTCGGGAACAACCGGTGATGCCACCATTGAATTTAATGGAACTTTGAACACCGGAGACTTTTCTCCCAGCCTCACCCTCACAGATGGATTTGCAGAAACAGGTTGGAATTTGATTGGGAACGACTTTCCTTCGGCCATTGATTGGGGAACCGAAAATGATCCCAACCTCGATTTTGTCAAATCAAATATTGACGGTACTATTTATTTCTGGACTGGCAGCCAATATGCCACCTACAACCCAAGCGGCGATGGCCTGGGAACCAATGGAGGAACACGATATATTGCCTCTATGCAAGGGTTTTTTGTCCACGCAAATTCCAGCAATCCCGAATTAACCATTCCACAATCATCGCGTTTGCATCATCCACAAAGTTTCAGAAAAGGTAAATCATCCTTTCCCGGAATCAGCCTCACCGTGAAGTCAGAAGAATATTCCGATGAAGTAGTCGTTATCCCTAATCCCAATTCAAGTCAGGGATTCGATAGCCACACAGATGCCTACAAATTAAGCGGAATAGCCGAAGCTCCCAAATTTTATTGCATATCAGAAGGAAAAAATATGGCTGTTAATCATATGCCTTATACCGATTATAAAATTGATGCTTATCTTGGATTAGAGCCCGGAAGTAGTGGAATACATAGCATTGAAGCCAAAGGGATGGACCTTTTTTCATCCTCTGTGGTTATTACCCTGGAAGATATTTCGGAGGATTTAATAATTGACTTGAAAGCTCATCCAATATACACCTTTGCAGCAGGAGTAAATGACGATGACGGCAGGTTTATTTTACATATTAATGCATCAAATACGGGCATGGAGGAAATGGATCAACCCAAAGAATATCTGGCTTATACCAATAATGGCATTTTAATTATCGAAAATATACTGGGCAATAGTATGCAAGGCGAAATGAAGGTATACGATGCAATTGGTGAAACAATATTTCAGCAGAATTTAAACGGAGATATTCGTCAGTCATTTCATATAGATTGGACCACCGGAGTCTATATCATCGAAATAAATGATCAAAACCAAACCCAAATAATAAAATTAATCCCTTAAAAACTAACACGTTATGAAAACTTCTAATTTTTATATTTTGCGATATCTTGTCATATTCCTGCTGTTCCTGAATGTATCCGATTTAATGGCCGACCCTCCAATGCCAGGCGGTTCACCGGATGATCCACCCATGGGAGGTGGAGCCCCCATAGGGGGAGGAATAGGGGAGCTGCTTTTTGCCGGATTGGGTTATCTGGTTTATCAAGGCAGAAATTACATAAATGAATATCTGATGGTAAAAAGAAAGCCTTTATCCTGATGAGAAAAGCCGGAACAATCCGGCTTTTTCTTTATCTGTTTTTCCATAACTCAGGGTTACGGCTTGTATGCAATATCGCTGAAACAATTATGGTTTTGTTTTTCTCATCAATTAAAAAAAGTGAACCATAAAAGGAAACACATTCAAAACAGCAGTTCTTACTCCATCATGCCGAATATTGAAAGCTTGTGGGTTTTGCCTGATAAAATCTACTTTTTCACGAACTTCGGCAGTGAACCTTTTTCCGAGGTCGATTTGTTGTTTTTGGTACCACCGGGCAGCTTCCCGAATATCTTCTTTAGCAAGGGGAAGGATAATAGCTTTATACATTACAATTCTTTTTCAATATCGTCCATGGCGGAATCAAAATCCATGGCAGAATCAGGATTTTCTTTGTAATCATCAAGGCGTTGTCTAACCAAATCTTTGTGCCATTCCGGGATATCGATATCTTCAAGCCCAATATCCTTGTATTTGTTTTTAAGGTCGTTCCATTCATTTATCGGAATGAATACACCTGTTGTTTGCCCTTTGCTGTCAGATATATATTGTAGGTTCATAATCGTTTAAATTTAAGTTATGTAAGCTGGTCAATCATCTCGCACGATACACTGCCTGGTTCAGCTAAATCGGTTTGGAATCCATTTTTTTCTTTTCTAAGGTTCGCTATCCTGACAGCTGTTTTGCCCATATAATCCTATATTGAGTCTTGTAATCCAGTGTATTTACAAATTTAGGAATTATAATACGAGAATAAAAACAATAATTCCTGGCCTATTGGGAATTATAGCATTGCTGAGGGGAAGTCTTTAAAAACAGTTAAATAGAAATTTTGTCAATATAAAGGTCTCTGCTAATTTTAAGACTTATTTGTTCATCGGATCAGGAGATCCCTGCATTTGGCAGGCCGTTGCGATAGCTATGTAATCAGGCAGGATTAAACTGTTTGAGCTCGAAGGTATTTCCATCGAAAACGCCGTAGGAGAATCGGGTAATCCAGTCGCCTAAGAAAATGAATTTGGTTCCGGGTTTTAGTTCCATATTGCGCATAATATGCCAGTGTCCCATGACGAAATAGTCGATTTTTTCGCCCGATTCCAATAACTGTTTGGCGAAAACCGGCAAGCGGGAATCCTCCACAGCCCGCATCACCGGCTCCTGAATTTCCCGCATTTCGCGCGATTCGTTGGCATAGCGGCTCCGGCGCGACCAAAATAAACCCAAAGCCAGACCCCAATCGGGGTGAAGCCATTTAAAGAGCCACTGATTTATTTTTCGTTCAAAAACCCATTTAATAAATTTATAGCCCATATCGCCCCTGCCCAAACCATCGCCATGGGCCAGATAGAATTTTTTCCCCAGAAGTTCCTTAACCAAGGGTTTTCTATGGAGAATGAGATTGAGTTCCTGCTGCAAATAGTCGAATGCCCAGATGTCGTGATTGCCTCTGAAGAAATGAATTTCGATTCCGCTGTCGGTGAGCTCGGCCAATTTGCCAAATAAACGGGTAAAACCTTTGGGAACCACTGTTTTATATTCGAACCAAAAGTCGAATAAATCGCCCATAATATAGATTTCGAGGGCATCGGCTTTCACCATGTCGAGCCATTGAACTAGTTTTTTTTCTCTCAATTTACTCGAATGCTCGTCGGGAATGCCCAGATGCGCATCGGAGATAAAGTAGATTTTATGGTTTTTATCAGGGTTCAAGGCCTGGAAAGCTATTTAAACAGATTGATGATATCGTTCCCGTTGGCAAAAACCAGCAGAGCCAGCAGCAATACCATTCCTACCATTTGGGCATATTCCATAAATTTATCGCTGGGTTTGCGGCGGGCAATGATTTCGTACATCAAAAACATTACATGACCACCATCGAGTGCCGGAATGGGCAAAATATTGAGCACGGCGAGCATGATGGACAAGAAAGCAGTGAGGCTCCAGAATTTTATCCAATCCCAAACTGGCGGGAAAATGCTTCCTATTTTGATAAATCCACCCACCGATTTATAGGCTTCCATTTCGGGGTTGAAAAGAATTTTGAGCTGTTTGAGGTAGTTGTCGATGGTTTTAAAAGCCTTGTTGATACCTGCGGGGATGGCTTCGATGAAGCTGTATTCGTGCGATTTAAATTCAAAATCAAGGGTTAAGTCGGCGCCTACGGAGATGCCAATCATGCCATCGTCGGCCACCGGAACTTCAATTACTTTGGCTTCGCTGCCGCGCATCACTTCCACTTCTACGGTGCCACCGCTGTGAGCGGCAACGCTATCGCGGAAGATTTGAAACTGGTCGAAAAACAGGACTTCCTTTCCGTTGATGGCGGTGATCCAGTCGCCTTTTTCAATACCGGCTTCCTTAGCTTTTGATTTGACGGCAAAATCGCTGATTCTCACGGGCATACGAGGTAAAATAAAATCAGGTTTCTCGCTCTTGAGGAGTTTGCTTACAAATTGGGGAGAAACCTGAATTTCAATCATTTCGCCATCGCGATCTACCTGAATGGTTTTTACTTCTTCGAGGATGAGATGGGCGGGGATTTTCATGAAGTCATCCACCTGATTGCCATCTAAGGAGAGGATTTTATCGCCATTGCGCAGACCCAGCGATTGTCCGAGGCTGTCGACCTGAATACCATATTTTACTGCAGAATTGGGAAGGTATTCTTCGCCATAGCTGGCCATCATAACGATGTAGATAACCATGGCCAGAATTACATTCATAAACACACCGCCCAGCATGATGATGAGACGTTGCCAGGAAGGTTTGGAGCGGAATTCCCAGGGTTGGGGTTCCTGGGCCATTTGTTCCTTGTCCATACTCTCGTCGATCATTCCCGCTATTTTTACATAGCCACCCAAAGGCAGCCAGCCGATACCGTATTCAGTTTCCCCCCACTTGAATTTGAAAAGGCTGAACCAGGGGTTAAAAAACAAATAGAATTTCTCTACTTTGGTGTGAAAGATTTTGGCAGCGGCAAAATGACCAAATTCGTGCACAATAACCAAAACCGAAAGGCTTAGAATGAGTTGAATGATTTGTATGAATATTTCCATTTAGTTTATGCTTCTTATTAGTTCGTTACTTTTTATTATGGTCTCAAAATGAATTTGTTCCAGCTCATCGAGTGAGGGATTGAGAACAAAAACCGCATGAGACATTATTTTCTCCACTATCAGCGAAATTTTATAAAAAGGGAGTTCGTTTTTCAGCACCGCGGCCACAGCAGCCTCATTGGCAGCATTTAGAATTGCGGGCATATTTCCTCCTTTTTTAAGGGCTTCAAAGGCGAGTGCAAGATTACGAAATTTTTTTAAATCAATGGGTTGGAAGCTTAGGTTGATGGTTTCGGAAAAATTAAATCTTGTTAATGCACTCATTTGGCGGTGTGGATAAAACAGGGCAAATTGAATGGGTCCCTGCATATTGGGAGGGCTCATTTGCGCTTTTACAGAGCCATCGGTAAATTGTACCATGCTGTGAACCAACGATTGGGGATGAGCCACCACGTCTATTTGGTCGGGGTTTAAGTTGAAGAGCCATTTGGCTTCAATCACTTCCAGGCCTTTGTTCATAAGGCTGGCCGAGTCGATGGTTATTTTCTTTCCCATTTCCCAGGTGGGATGGGTGAGCGCTTGCGAAAGAGTTACTTTTTCTATTTCACGGGAGCTATAATTTAAAAAGGGTCCACCACTGGCTGTGAGGATTACCTTTTCTATATGCTCTTGTTTTTCCCCCATAAGGCACTGAAAAATAGCGGAATGTTCCGAGTCGATGGGCAGAATTTGTGCTTTCATTTTACGGGCCAAATCCATCATTTGTTTACCGGCTACCACCAGACTTTCCTTATTTGCAATGGCCAGATTTTTACCGGCTTCCAGAATTTTAACCGCTGGTTTTAACCCCGCAAAACCCACAATGGCCAGAACTACCAAATGCAAATCGACCTGATGAAGCGTTTGATACAACTCATCATCATGGTCTATAACCCTGATTTTGTAAGGCTTTAATATTTTTTTTAGCTCGATTTGCGATTCAGGATTTGCCAAATAAACTGCCTCGGGACGAAACAGAATGGATTGCTGCGCCAGCAGTTTGTGGTTAGAATGGGCAGTGAGCAGCTTGAGTTTAAAGAGTTCCCGATTTTGAGCAATGACTTCTAAAGTTTGCCTGCCAATGCTGCCCGTGGAGCCAAAAATGGCAATGCCTTTTTGATGGTGGAATAGGGTGGCGGCAGGTTTGTTCATGAAGTTTTTTTTTCAAAATATTGATATGGACAAAACTATAAAAAAATGCCATGTTAAAATATGGTTCTAATGCTTTTGACCGGAATCCGAGGCCAGGCCTAAAGAATGAATAAGTTTACCATAAATGAAATAGTATTTCGGAGTTTGAATATTTATTTTCGAAAACCATATATTTTTTGATAATAAACTACTATCTTTACTATAAGCCAAAAATCAGACAATGCATATTGCGAAATTGGCGGATTTAATGAACAAGTATTTATTACGAACACAATATTAATTAACGGGTATAATTTAACTAGTTATGAAATCGGAAATCAAACGGGAATATCAAATTGTTGTTTTCAGCAGTCAGGAAGCTGAGGCCAATGATATTTCTGACTTTTTCAATCAAAAGGGATTTCTGGTTAGTAAGGCATTTACTTATCAGGATTTGATGGCCTGCTTTAACAAAGGACATCAGGTTGTCGTAATTTTCGATTATATTTTCCCGGCCTTCACGGGTCTTCATCTTCTTAAGCGCATAAAAAAAGATTTTATAGTCATTCCTGCCATGGTCTGCATTCTTGAGAGTCCGGCAGAGCCTGCTGTTATAGATGAAATTATAGATGCCGGAGTTACCGATTACATTATTAAAAGAGAAGATTTTCTTTCTTGCCTGTTTGAGCGGATAAACCTTACAATAGCCCGTTTAGAGAACGAAAAACGCATTTTCCATCAATTGGTCAATGATGATGCACCCCCCAATGTTATAGCCAATTTTTTGGATGTAATAGATGATATGGTGCTCATTAGAGAATTGAATGGCATGTTTATATCAATGAACAAAAGTACTTTGGCCAAGCTCAAATACAACTGTCATGAGTTGTTGATTATGATGCCCGAAGACTTGATTGTTCCCCAGGATGTTGCAGAATTTAAAAACGCAATACGTTTACTGAGCACCAACAGAAAACATACCTACCAAACCCGCATAATATCGAAAGACAATGAAGTTTTTCCGGTTGAAATCAGTTCTCAGTTGACAAGATTCAAGGGTAAAGAGGTGGTTGTTAGCATAGCCCGCGACATTCGCGACAGGATAGAAAACAACGAAAAACTAAAAAAACTCAATTTGGAGCTGGAGCGGATGAACCTTGAGTACAAGGCGCAAAACGAGCGGCTTAGAAACATAAATCAGGAGATAGAAGAAAATCGACATGCTTTGAAATTGGCATTGCAGGAGGCAGAAAATGCGGAGAAATTAAAAAATAAGTTCCTCGCCAATATGAGCCACGAAATCAGAACCCCCATGAATGCCATTGTGGGATTTAGTCAGTTGCTCCACGATGCCGACCCCGAAGATGTTCCTGAATTTGTTCATATCATCAACAGCAACTCCGAAATACTCCTTCAGCTCATCAACGATTTGATGGATATAGCCAAAATAGAATCGGATCTGGTTTCTATTCATCCAGAGGATTTGATGTTAAACTATATGATGAAGGATATTAAAACCATCTTCGATTTTGAGAAGCTGAATAAAGGCAAACGCAACATTGAAATCGTTTATCAACAAAAAGAGCATTTGGATTTGGTGATAGAAACCGATAAGCTCAGGTTTAAGCAAGTTCTGATGAACCTGATGAATAATGCCCTTAAATTTACCGAAAAAGGGAGAATAGAAATAGGTTATACCATTGAAAATGATTTTGTTCATATCTTTGTAAAAGACACCGGAGTGGGTGTTCATCCCAAAATGCAGCATCAAATTTTTGAGCGTTTCAGGCAGGTTGACCACATACAAAAACCTCAGGGAACAGGTATTGGCCTCAGCATTAGCCGCTCGCTCATCAGGCTTCTTGGGGGAGAAATAACCCTGATATCGCAGCTAAGCGAAGGAAGCACTTTTACCATTGTTCATCCTTTGTCACAAAAAAACAACATCAAGGTAAAACCTCTCCAAAAGAATATGGTAATGATAGCGGAAGATGAGGAAGATAACTATCATCTGCTGAAATATGTGCTCAAAGATTTGGATTTGGATGTTATCTGGGCGAAAAACGGTAAAGAAGCCATTGATTATTGTCGTGAGAAGAAAATCAGCCTCGTGTTAATGGATATTAAGATGCCCACCCTCAGCGGATTGGAAGCGACCCGTGAGATTTTACGATTTCAACCCGAGCTGCCCATTATAGCTCAAACAGCCTATACTCAGGAAGATGATATTGAGCGTTGTCGCATGGCGGGATGTGTGGAGTTTATTTCCAAACCCATCAATCTCACTCACTTGCGGACAACAATTGCCAAGTATATTTAGTTGTTTTTTTTTAGTTCTTAACTAAAGTTTCGCACCCACTAAATATTGATAAATTGATAAGAAAAAATGTTA
>DYSN01000186.1 GCA_020718205.1 Draconibacterium orientale | reverse complement strand
AAAAAAAATGCAGATAACAAATACGAAAAAAAATCTATATAAAACAGTTAGTTCTATCCTATAGTACAGAATAAATTCTCCGCACTTTTTCTTCTTAATGCGTATTTACATTCAATGTTAATCCGGCCTATTCTTCAATTAAGCTTTAATTGAATTGAAGCAGTAACTTTCTCGTAGCTCCCCAGCTCATTTATCTGGCATCGACTTCAATGCAGCCAGCACATTTTATGGCACATACCGTCATTGAATCTGCAAAAAACAGTATCGTACAATCACGTCCTATTATTATCAGAAAGATAAGCTGTGAGAGAAAAGCAAACCAGGTCCTCAATTTTTCATATTATAGAAAATCAAAAAGGAGGTGAATCCCGACAACATAACCCATATTCAATCATTCAATTCGAACCAATCACGAACCAATCACGAACCAATCATATTTGTATAACTTCTACTCATGAGGTGATCTATGGACGTTAAAAATTATTGCAGAAATGTCGAGTCAGAACTAACAGCGTGGAAAGCGAAACTGTATGACGTCATGCGTCAAATGGATCAATTGTCAACAGGCGACAAACAGCGGATGTATGAGCAAGTCAATGGCCTGCATATTGTCATGACCGAGCTTGAGGATCGAATTGATCAATTGCGGGTTTCATGCCCAACGGACTGGGCCCCCGAGCGCAAGAAAATCAAGGGAAAAATGGACGATCTGGGAAGTAAGTACCAAGCGACTTCCAACGAATTTTTTGATTATGAGATCGGTGGTTGATCTCCAGATTTTTCGGTTTGCAAATACATTGATTGCCATGATTCATTGGCAAATTTCGAGAGGAGGAAACAGCATGCCTTCATTACAGTGTCCCGAGTGTCGGCACGAACTTTTGCCAACAGATCTTGTTGCTCAAGAGGACCATATTATCTGTGGGCTTTGCAACAGAGAGATATACGAAAAAATAAAACCGGAAGTGAAATTGAAATGTCCAAAGTGCGGAGAGATTGGTGAACGCACAACTTTTATCATGAAGCAGGCTTGCTGCTGTCCCGAATAGCTGAGGTTGCCCAGGATTGCAGGCAATCAAGAGCAAGCAATCCTGGGCATATTTCTCTTAAGATTCCGCTGGGATTTTTCAGGCTTGGCATTTACAAGTCTGTTTGGTTTTTTTTATGCCTGAAGTACACCCTGAATGAATGGCCTGCAAATAAATTGCTGCTCTCGCTTGCTATGCTGGAAACCGGCTTGCCTGTGACAGGCCCTAACCTATTTACTCTGGAAGCAAATGATGCTGTCTATTATTCCTTTTAATCTGGAAAAAATTTCTAAGACCGATGTGGATAAGGAACTTTTAAGGGCAGCCATGATTGCCGAACTGGACGCTGTCAACCTGTATGAACAGATGGCAAACCTTGCAACGAGCGAGGATCTGAAGATTGTTTTTCTCGAAGTTGCCAGGGAAGAAAAGACCCATATAGGCGAGTTCCAGGCTTTACTCCTGCAAAAAGATAAAGAACAGCAGAAGGAACTTGCAAAAGGCAAAGAAGAAGTAGAGGAGTTGCTGAAATGAAAAGGTAACAGCAAGCAGGCAACTTGCCGGAATCTCATGGTATGCCTGCAAAACTTGGTGGGCTTCGTCCGCGATGTTTTATACCATATGATTATGAAAAGGATGTTGTATTTATCAACTATCCACATAAGGAGAAATAACCGTGACAGCAAAAATCAAATGGCGTACTGAAATGGACGATGCCCTGTGTATGGGGCAAAAGGAGAACAAACCAGTTCTGCTCGATTTCTTCAACCCTAACTGAATTGGCTGCCAACAGATGGATGCAGTTACGTATCCTGAAAGCAATATAGTTAGTTTTATCGAAGAAAATTTCATCCCTTTGCGTATCAATTTTGACAACAAGCCCCATTCGGAGAAGTTCAACGTCAAATGGACGCCTACGCTGATAGTATTGAGCCCTGAAGCTCAGGAACATCACCGGACCGTGGGATTCCTCGGACCCGAGGAATTGATTCCTTCCCTCCTGCTGGGGCTTGGCAAATATTATTTTGAAAATGACCATTTTGATGCGGCGCTGGGCCGACTTGAACAAGTGGTTGCAGGGTATGGCCAAAGCGACAGCGCCCCGGAGGCCATTTTCCTATCCGGTGTCTGTAACTATAAACGGTCACATGATCCCAAGCCACTGAAGGCCGCCTATGAAAAGCTGAACTCTGCTTTTCCCAATAGTGAATGGACCAAGCGCGCCTATCCTTATCGGCTTCTTTGAGCATGAGACGACGGATCATCGGCTGTCCATTAACTTTCAACTGATCTTCGCATCCCGCTCTGCAAACAATGTTCTGGTCCATGGGATGGTCAGGAAAGGTTTATGGAAAAAAACGATTACGATTGTACCATCATCGGTGCCGAGCCCTGCGGGCTTGTTGATACCGGCATCAGACAGATTAGTTCTTTCGGCGCTGAATTCAAACGTGGACAGGTTGCCTCAGTGCGGGCTGAAAATGGCTTTATTGTCAGTACCAACATCACCCAGCACCGGGCGCCTCATGTTATCATCTCCGCAGGGGTTTCGGAGAATCCCCTAAAAATAAAAGAACAGCACAGATTTTTTAGCCGGACAGTTTTTACGTGTGTTGATTGTGACGACTACCGCACCATTACATTTTAAATGATTCTTTCCTTTCCGGGCTTCCTTCTAAGCGGGAGGGGAATTGCAAGATTGCCGCCAAACATGTTCAACAAAACATCTGTCTAAAATTTGTTTGTTCTGGGTACGCTCAAGACAGGCAAGGCCCAGGCCATTCTTACCGCTGGCCAGGATATAATGGTGGGTATCGAGATTAACCAGCGGCTGCTGAACCTGTGAACAGGCAATTCCAGACTCAACCTAAAAACCAAGGTGTTCAGTTTTTTTTGCTGTCCGTCCCAGAAAAAAAATCCATCTTTTTCACCCATAACGGGCGACACGGAAACTTTTCCCGCCCTTCGGCCACCGTCGGCCATAAACCTTTTAATGCAAGGAGGAGTATCATGAAACGTCAGGTTGAAATGGAAGAAACCATGCTTCGTGCGCACCGCGAATTTATGGAAAATCTTGAGAAATCCATCAAACTCCTGAGTCAAGATATTGATGAGGCCAAGGAGATGACACATATCTGCACCAATGAGTGGTGCCTCGCCACTGAGGGAGTGCTTGACGAACTGGCCAAACTTATTTTTTCAATCAGCGAACCGCGCTGGCTCTCAAAGGAAGACTCGAAGAAGATCAGTGAGTTGCGCCACCGAATCCATGACCTCTATGCTCGTTACAAGGCAGTCAAAAAATAATGGTTAAGACTGTCCTATATTGTTTCCGAGGATCTATATCTACCTGCTCGGAAAAGGGCAGATCGTTGGAAATTCCTCCTTTTTTGTTTATTTTAAAAAAAACGGATGGCCGAGAGTTACAAACTGAAAAAAGGTAAAATTTGGTATTCGGATCCTCAAAAGAGGAGGAAAATGTTTTCTTTTTTGAAAGAAGAAGAAATTACTGTGCCCAGTTAGTCTGGTACTAGGATGACAAATTGCCTGTCTCCTATAAAATCAAAGAGATATAGCTTAACCGTATAAGTGGGAGGAGTAAAATGAATTTGGGAAATATTCTTCAAAGCGCCGACTGGAAGACTGAAAAACATGTCCCAGTTATCGACTGCCCGGATCAGGTCCCGACAGATGAATTGTGCGAGGTGAAAATATCTTTAGGCAAGGAAATTGCTCATCCCAACACTACGGAACATCATATCCGCTGGATTCAACTCTTTTTTAAGCCTGAGGGAGACAAGTTCTGTTACCAGGTGGGTAATTTCGAATTCACTGCCCATGGCGAGTCAACTGAAGGCCC
>DYSN01000185.1 GCA_020718205.1 Draconibacterium orientale | reverse complement strand
TCCGCACTTATATCTCAGATGCAGAAAAAATGCCTGTAATATTATTCACGCTATCGGAAGTGCTTTTCAGGGAAATCCCTTTATACCTGTTATACTGTCAAAGGTCATAGATTATGATTTTTCATCTTAAAAAAACAGTTTGCTTTCTGATCGTATTTTATTATACTGCTATCAGATTTTTCAAAATCGGACAGAGAGGTCTTATTATGATTAAAACTGATATTACCGAAGAACATAAGAAAATCTTCGGATATGAACGCAAAAATCATATTCATCCGCGCGTTCAGCAAAAAATGGAAGTTTTATGGTTAAAAAGTAACAAAATACCTCATAAGAAAATAGCAGAAATAGCCGGTGTTTCAGAAAATACTGTAACAGAATACATCCGCCAATATAAACAAGGCGGTTTGGAAAAATTAAGAGAAATAAAATTCAACAAACCTGTAAGCGAACTGACTCAGCACATTTCTACCTTGGAAGCATATTTCAGAGAACATCCGCCGGCTTCGGCGAGAGAAGCTATGGGCAAAATTGAGGAGATTACAGGCATAAAACGCAGTGAAACTCAGATACGTAAATTCCTCAGATCAATAGGGTTGAAACGCCGCAAAGTCGGCATGGTTCCTGCCAAAGCAGATGTTGAAAAACAGGAAATATTTAAAAAACAGGAGCTTGAACCTCGCCTGAAACAAGCCGTGCAAGGAAAGAGGAAAATTTTTTTATTGATGCAAGTCATTTTGTTTTAGCTCCTTTTTTGGGCTACCTGTGGTCGCTGACACGGATATTTATCAAAGCTCCGGCAGGAAGAAAAAGATTTAATGTATTAGGTGCACTTGACGCTGTCACTCATGAACTTATTACAATTACTAACGATACCTATATAAATGCACTTTGTGTTTGTGAACTTCTTACAAAAATTGCCGAATGTTATCCCCGGATGGCAATTACTCTTATTTTGGATAATGTCAAATATCAGAAATGTAAGATCGTTTGGGATTTGGCGGCATCACTCAATATTGAATTACTTTATCTGCCGGCTTATTCTCCGAATCTGAATCTTATTGAACGGCTTTGGAAATTCGTCAAAAAACAATGTTTATATTCAAAATATTATTCGGATTTTACCTTATTCAGAAGTGCGATTACGGAATGTCTGAATAAAACTCATACTGATCATAAAAAAGAACTTGATTCTTTATTATCGCTCAACTTTCAGTCCTTTAAAAAATCCAAATTTATGGGCTTTTAAGGTATATGTGTGCTGACGTGCTGAAAAAATACCTGATTTTATTGAAAAAGTCAAGTATTATTCTGTTTTTTTCAGGCAGAGGACGCATGGGTTTTCTCCTTTTAATCACCATATCCATTTTATATCGGCGGCGCGGATTTTATCATCTCTTGTAATTAACGGAACATCAAACCTTTTTGCGGTAGCTGCGATGATCCGATCCGGAAAATCAGGAATATCGTTTCTGGGAATCAATCTCATAAATCGGATAATTTCGCTGTTCACCTGAAGTTCCGTCATCACGTTCTGCGGATCATCAAGTTTTTGAACAAGCATATCATAAACATCTCTGCTGATTCGTTGTTTTTCAATCAGATAAACTATTTCGGCAAGCGTGATTGCCGAAACCCCGATATACAGTCTTTCCGAAGCCGCATTATCTATGAAAAGTTTCGCTGTCCGCGATATTTTCGGAGAAGCATAGATATACCAGATGACCGTATGAGTATCTGCAACAGCCGCTATGTTCATACATACTCCCGTGTAAATTCTTTGAAAACATCCCTACGCATCTGAGCAATATCTTCTTCGGATGGTTCGGGCTTATAATCAGCGCAGATTCCGTAAGCGGAATCCAACGGTTTTTTCAATGAAAATGTGTTCTCCGCAATATGCTGAATATCGGACATAATCATCTTTACAAGTTCTGTTTTTTCAAACAAAGAGAGTCTGTGTGTCATCTGAGCGATTTGTCTGATTGCAACCTGCATATTTTGCTCCTTTTCCCTTTTTCGGTAACGGGTGCATGGTTTTTCTCCTGTCTGTTTACGGTTTGACAAAAACCTTTATTTTAGGCTTTCACAAGATTGAAGGTTTGTCAACCGGAATTTTTTTCAAACGCTGCATTCCGGGATAAATCATTTTTAACCCGTTATATACCGTTTATGACGGAGAAGAATTTTTCTTACATGAGGTGTGAATTTTTTTATTAAATTTTGGCAGGAGGGATTATGAATCAGGATTGAAGGATAATATCGAATCCGCAATATATTGCACAGGGATTAACCCCCCCGCCTGTATTCCCATGTCGTGAAACGACAATGTGATGAAGACTCGGATTTCAATCCGGATATGCGGCGATTCAACACATCCTTCAATCCGTCATCATTCTTTCATCCCGATTCAGAGGGAGTGTTTTATTCTACCCCGCCATCAGCGCAATCGCTCCGATAAACCAGCAATAAGGCGCGAACCAATGCAAATTGCCTTTTCTGATGATGTAAAACAGCAGTCTTAACGAAAAATAGCCTACGATTCCGGCGGTCATTGTTCCGATAATCATGGGCATCATCTCTATGTCAACACCGCCTGACAGATTAATCATCCCTAAAAATGTAGCCCCGAAAATCGAAGGAATTGACAGCAGAAAAGAATATCGCCCGGCGGTCTCCCGGCTTAATCCCAAAAAAAGCCCCACGGAAATCGTTGAGCCGGAGCGGGAAATTCCGGGAATTACTGCTAATCCCTGCACAATACCGATAATCAGAGCCTGCCGTGCGCTGAAGTTTTCAATGGTTTTATCCGTATCTTGAAGACGCCGGGTAGTCCATAACGCTATTCCGGTGGCAATCAGCGTAAAGCCGACCAGAAATACCGAAGAAAACATCTGATCCGCTATCTTGTGAAACAACAGACCGATAATCGCTGTGGGAACCGAACCGATAATAATCAGAATCAGCAATTTTGCTTCAGGATGCGTCATTATCTGATAAGGTTTTGTGTTTTTTCTGAGCATCAGGTTTGACGCCTCAATCACAGAAACCGCCATTTCGCGTATATCTTTTCGGAAAAAAAATATCACCGCAGACAGCGTTCCCACATGGACACAGATGTCGAAAAAAACCACCGATTCTTTAAGTCCCATAAGATTTTGAAATAAAATAAGATGTGCCGAACTGCTGACCGGAAACAAGCCGGTCAGTCCCTGAACAATGCCGAGAATAATGGCTTGAAAAATGTTCATATCAATTATATCTATCCTTTCGTTTTTTGTGTCAAATTTAATAACACACAATATCATCATAAATCAAGCGGGCAAATTAGGAGGGTGTAATTCACGACTGTCGGTCGCCCCGAAATTCGCCCCGAAATAAATTTCAGGGCTATAAGCTGAAGCAGGCTGAAGCCAGCTAATCCGAAAGTAGCCCGCTTTAGCGGGCTTGAGCTTCTAGCCTGGCGATTTATCGCTCGGCTTTCATAATTCATCTTCCTGAAATTCATGCCATAAAATATCAATTTTATTCATATATTCATCTGTTGTTTTCAGAATGCCGACAATCTGCCGGAACGCCTCTTTGTCCTGATAGCTCAGGATTCTGTCTTTTCGGGACTTGAGCCATTTATCCAAAACCTGATACCCGCCAATGTGAAATTCCCATGCGGTAATCGGAACCTCCCCGAAATACTGTCCGGCGTTGATATGCAGATTTCCGAATCCTGCTGTTTTATCCTCATAAAAACGGATATTTTCAATCATATCGCTCCCTTTTTCCGGGAACGTGACGCGGTTTTCGGAATAGGATTTTTTCATCAGATGGTGATCAATAAGTTCTATGCCGATTTCGGAAATTGCCTGAAATATCTTATAATTTTCAGTAAACGGAAT
>DYSN01000074.1 GCA_020718205.1 Draconibacterium orientale | reverse complement strand
CGATAGCTATCGGATTGCTCTCCTTTTTCTAAAAAAGGAGAAAAGAAAAAGATTTTTTCCCTTACTTTTCCCTTAATGGAAAAGTAACAAACCTGCCTGCCTGCGTAGCCAGGCAGGACATCAAGACCCGGCAATTGCCAACCCGCCTCGGCCAAAATGTTGATTTACTAGCGAAAACCCTGACCACAGAGTGGTCATATGTTTATAAAAATATGAAAAAGAAAACGCAAATCCGACTCCGGGGGAGTCGCACAAAGCAGGTGCTTAGCTGTTCCGGCTCCAATGGAAAGACTGAGAAATTCCTATAATGACAAAAAAAGATTTCTCCTCCACTGCGTTCCGTCGAAATTACTCATAACCAACGTCATAAACGAAAAAAGGGCGCACAAACCCCTTGAAAATTTTAATTGTGTTTGTGCGCCCTTTTTTTTATAACAACCAAACAATCAAGTCATTTCGATGGATACGAACTTGTGAGGCGACTGAGAAATCCCTTTCAGGATTTTCTCCCCATCACTTAAACAGGGTTTGATAGGTTTGGTAGCGGTCGAATATCTCGTTTACGAATTTATAGGTCTCCGAGCCGCGGCAATAACCATAATAGCACAAGGGATCCTGATAGTATTTTGGGTCTGATTTATTCAGGATATAATAATCCACATGGTCGTCCCATTTCCGGGGGTCTTTATTGTATTTTTTGGCCAACCGCTGGGCATCAAAAACATGGGCAATCCCCACATTATACGCTGCCAAGACAAACTTCCGGCGTTCAGCCCCATCCTTAACCAAAGGAGCCAGCTGCGCATCTAAAAGCTTTAGGTATTTTACCCCCGCACTTATTTGTTCCTCGGGCGACGATTTCTGCGAAATGCCATAGATATTGGCGGTGGCGGGCATCATTTGCATCAATCCCATGGCGCCATTCCACGAAACCACTTCGGGGTCGAATTTCGATTCCTGATAGATGAGAGACGTAACCAGTTTCCAGTCCCAATCTATTTGCTTGCTGTATTTCTTAATGGACTCGTCGAAAGGGGAAATACCTCCCGCCGGAATGCTATAATGACTCACACTTGACACCTCGGAAAGGTTGGCCGAATTGAAGTATTTATTGTAAATCTGAGCAAATTCCCGTCCATCTTTCAGCTCTGCCAGCCACAGATTCACTTCCTTTTGAAGCGAATCGGAGCCCTTAGGAAAAGCCCAGGCCAAATTCTGACTATAGCTTCCCAAATGGGTTTCGATATCGATGTTGTTGTGGTATTTCTTATTGATGGCCGCCACATGACTGTCGCAAACGGTATAGTTGATAATGCCTTTTGCGACCATATCCACCAATTCTTCCACGCTGAGCTCATCTTCTATAATGATGATGTCGCCCCCGGTTTCTTCGTTTATCTGAGCCAACCGGTTAACGGAAACGGAGCCTTTGCGAATATGTACTTTCTTCTCTTGAAGATCTAAGGCATCGCGGATGATTTTGGCTTCGATTTCTTTTTTCGACAGGGTGCGCCAATTGTTTGGAAGTCGCTGAACCAGAACCTGTTTCGATTGATAGATGGGATCGGAAATGAGAACCTTCTGTTTTATTTCGGCGGTAACAGCCAAATCGGTGGCTAAAATGTCGTATTCAAATTTATTCAGGCTTTTTAGAGCATCGGGCTGATTTCTGAGTACCACAATTTCGAGCTGCAAACCCATGTGCTGCGACAGTTGCGTGAGTAAATCGTATTGAAAACCCATGGGGGCATCGCGGTAAATAAAGTATTCGTGGTCGTTATAATCGGTGGCTGCAATGATTTTGCCCCTTTTTTTAATGTTGTTCAGGTGTTCCTGAGCAATATTTTTTTTGGGCTTGACCTGCTTTTTGGTGTTCAGCGAGTCGATATAATCACAGGCTGTCATGCTTAAAAAAAGCATGAGAAAGGCCAACAGGCTGAAAAAGGAAATTCTCCTCATAGGCATTTTTGAATAAAATTCGGGGCAAAATTAACAAAAAAAAGAAAGCGATTTTATTTTAATCGTGTAGAATACAATGTGTTAAGAAAACTTAACATAGCGGCCAGCAGAAAAACCCACTGAATGGCCTCCGATTTTAGGGCTTGTTCGGCCACCCGGGAATCGAAAAAAAGCGTGAAAAAGAACTGAAAAAGCATGCCAAAAAGCAATACTCCCATGAGCTTCCCCAGGCTCTTACTCACCGAGATACTGGCCGACCCCATGCCATGACTTCCGGTGGGGAGGCTCTTCATGCCGGCCTGTGTGGTGGCGGGATAATAGAGTCCCATTGATATCCCCAGAATAATAAGTCCGGTTATTAAAAAGCCCGGATTCGTATTTTCTGAACTTGCTGCAAACATAATCATGCTGAGGGTGAGAAGGATATTGCCGCCAATAACCAGTTGCTTTGTTTTAAAATATCGTTCCAATTTATCGATATACAAAGAAACAAACAGCATAACTCCGGGGGCAATCATCATCATAACACCCGAAACCGTGGTAGATAAGCTGCGGGTTTCTTCAAAATAGAAGGGGTGAATGAATCTTCCGCCCACATTGATAACAAAAAACAGAAAAAATCCCAGGTTGGCTTGCCTGAAATTGTTGATTTTGAACAGGTTTAAATCGAGTAGCGGTTCGGATAACCGTTTTTCGTGCCGAATAAACATCACAAAGAAAACCAGCGCCAGAATGGCTAAGGGGATGAGCCATCTCGTTTGCATGCCAAACTTGGTCATCACATTGAAAAACAAAATGATTGCCCCAAGAAACAAAAAACTATACAAAGCGCCTCCCACATCGAAACGTCCTTTTTGGGGAGTAAAACTGATGCTTTTATCGAGTCGGAAGGCGAAAAACATGCCCGCCAGAGCCAGCGGAAGATTGATTAGAAAAACAGCAGGCCAACCCCAAACATCAATAAGAACGGCTCCCAGCAAGGGTCCCAGACAAATGCCAATTCCGGTGCTCATCATCCAGCGGCCATATTCTTTCTGATGATATTGGGGTTCAATATAGTTTTTGATAAGCGCCGGACCGGTGACATAAAGTGCCGCTTCGGCCACCCCCTGAACAAGTCGAAGGGGAATCATCCAATAGTATTGAGTGACAAAAGCGGTGAGGGTGGTGGCTATTCCGTAGACGAGAAAAGCAGCCGAAAGCAGTTTGCCCGGAGCAAATTTGCCCAGCATTTTGCCCATGGTAAGGGCAGATGCCGACGACATGAACATGGTGGCCATGAGTATGAGCGACACTTCGGCCACGCTCAGGTTAAAATGAGTGCGAAGCGTGGGCAATGCAATATTGATGGCCGACAGGTCGATGAGTGCCATGAGCGCTGCAATATTGATGGCTACAATGAGATTGAAATGTTTCTTCATGTTTCGGTGCAAATTTCGCAAAATGTCGGCATGTATAAAGTCCGGGCACATTCAGGCAACAGTGAGGCTCCCATTTCGGCCAGGCCTTTCTCCCACCGGGAATCACCCACATTCTCCGGCATCAAAAATAGAAGGTTCAGGAATATTTGTGGTCAGCGTAATACGGAAATAATGGAATTGGAAAAAATTTCGGGAATTTTTATTAGTTTTGAAAAATAAAGCTACATTTATAACTACGTTTTAACCAATGTAATTCCATTTAAATTCAAACAAATGAACGATAATAATTTTTGTGTAATCATGGCCGGAGGAATCGGAACCCGGTTTTGGCCCATGAGTCGCACCAATACCCCCAAACAATTTCTCGATGTTCTGGGCACAGGCGAAACGCTGATTCAGCAAACAGTGAACAGGTTCAGAAAAATCTGTCCCATCGAGAATATCTATGTAGTAACCAACGACATCTACAAGGAAATGGTGAAACAGCAGATACCCGATTTGGACTACGATCAGATTCTTTGTGAGCCCGCCCGTAGAAATACCGCCCCCTGCATAGCCTATGCCAACTACAAAATACAAATGATAAACCCCAATGCCAATATCGTGGTGGCGCCTTCGGATCATATCATTCTGAAAGAAGATGTTTTTATTGAGGTGATAGAAGCAGCCCTTATGGCCACTGCCGCCAATGATTGGCTCATTACCTTGGGCATTCAACCCAGCCGTCCCGACACAGGCTATGGCTATATTCAATACGACAAAACGGAAATAGCAAATACCGACGAGCGCATTGCCAAAGTAAAAACCTTCACCGAGAAACCCAAGCTCGAACTGGCTCAGGAGTTTCTGAAAAGTGGCGATTTTCTGTGGAATGCCGGCATCTTTGTCTGGTCGCTCAAAACCATTCAAAAAGCCTTCGAAATCCATTTAGCCGATGTGGACGATATTTTTAAGGAAGGAATAGGCTTGTACAACACAGTTCGCGAGGGACTTTTCATAGAAAATGCCTACTCCATTTGTAAAAATATTTCCATCGACTACGGAGTGATGGAAAAAGCGAATAATGTGTATGTTTTGCGCTCAGATTTTGGCTGGTCCGATTTGGGAACCTGGGGATCGTTGTATGCCATTCGCGATAAAGATGAAAATGGAAATACCATCCTGGGCAAAAATGTAATGACCTACGACACCGTGAACAGCATTGTGAATGTGAAAGGCCCAAGGTTGGTGGTGCTACAAGGTCTCGACGATTATATAGTGGTTGACGACGACAATATTCTGCTCGTGTGCCGCAAGGCCGACGAGCAAAGCATCAGACAAATAGTGAACGATGTAAAAGCCACCAAAGGCGATAAGTTTGTTTAATAATGGTAAACACTGCAAAAATGGGCTGACTTCTTTTGGGGTCGGCCTTTTTTTATTGGATTATTGTTTTCTGAAGTTTAATATTAATCTGTCATAAAGATCCAACAGCTAGTTTGCAATAACAATTTTAGTATTTTTGATGAAAACTTGCTGAAAAATGGAAACATTGCGCATTGAAATATTAAATCCGAAAGCAAAGGCCCTTCTCAAGGATTTGGTTGATTTAGATTTGATAAAGATTAAAAAAGAAACTGTTAAATCAGAGTTTAAAGAGCTTTTTGATAGGTTTAGAATGAACTCTCACCATGCCCCGACTCTTGATGAAATAAAAGCAGAAGTTGAGATAGTTCGAAAAGCTCGTTAATAGAAATCAAACAATCCTGTCTACACAATTCTTACCTACTTTCCAATTTTCCTGCCAATTTCCACAGCCAAAGCCTGTACATCTTTTTTGTCATCACCATAAAACATTTTGGTTCCATCTTTCAATTGAATGAAAAGGTAAGGGGGGTTGGCATCGGTTAGAAACAGTTTCACCTTTTCGCCGCTGCGGGTTTTGAACCAGCCTTTTTTCACGGTTGACGATTCAAATCCATTGGTTTTTAAGGTGATGGCTGGAATACTATCCACCAGGACAACCTCCTCAATATCTACATAATCAATGGTTTTGCCGTAAATTCCTGTTATCTCCAGCGAATGCCCGTGAACTAAAATGGTGCCGGGCTGAATGCTCCGGTAAAACATAACAGCCGCCCCCAGCGATACCACAATCATGAGCCCAAGAGCAAAGTTAAGCGCTAACTGCTGACTTGCAGGCGTGTAGAATTTTATCTTTATGATGAAGAAAATATAGGCCAATAGGGGGAAAACGATTATGAGAATGCTGTTGGCATCTTCGCCCACGAAAAAAAACAGCAGGGGACTCAAAACCATAATCATTCCACCAACGATAAAATGAAACTTCCTGAAAAACCGAACAAATTCCGTAAGCTTGAAAGCTCGTTTGTCTTCTGCGCTGAGCTTTTGATAGCCCGACATCATGGATGGAGCTGTTTTTTCGGTGAGTAAAAAACCCACGCCATAGAGCATAAGCCCCACAAAAAAGGATACTATCAACACAACCATAACCTTGATTTAGTGTAGATTATAATTAATGCGTTTTGGTCATATCCTCGTCGATGGCGAGAATGATATTGGCCAGATTTTTATTTTCAGCTTTTAGGCTGTCCAAATCGGGCTGCTCAACGCCGGCAATGGTAACGATTTTTAAATCGGGGTTTTTCTTTTTCAAATACCAGCCAATGCCTTCGAAATTATTGCTGTGGTAGGTGCCATGGTAATGAATAAATACTTTTCCGTTTTCGTGGTTTTTAAGAATTGACCAGGCCATGGTAGCGTCTTTAACTGCCTGAGCTTTAGGCAGGTTTTCGTTGGCATGACCCATACTTTTCATGTCTTCGAGCATTTGCTTGTAGCCGGGCAACTCGGGGTCATAGTCTATGGGCAGTGGAGGAAAATATCGTTTCGACTCGTCGGGCAAAGAATCCAGCCCTTCAAAACCTTTTTTATGCACCACCGAAGCATAACGGCGGGGGATGTTGGTGGCAACAAATTTTATCTTTTTCTCTTTGGCAAATTCCAGTAAAGGTTTGTAGTCGGTTTTATAATTGGGCCACAGGCGAGCCTCGGCTTCAAATTTTTTGGCATCATAAAAGCCTTCAAAATATTCATCAATCATCAACTGATTGTCGGCTTCGAACATTTCGGCACCCATTGCTATTTTGCCTCCTTTTAACTCAAACAAATCTTTGGTAATTTCCAGCTGCATCCAATGACTCACCGGATTGTTGTGTAGCTCTCCAAAAAGCACTATATCAGCTTCTTCAAGCATTTCAATCACTTTTTTATACTTCATTTCATCGCCATCGGCATCGAAAAACTGATAGGCGGGTTTGTCCGATTTCATCGAAATGGCAAGAACAATCAGGGGCAACAGAATGAAAAAAATTCGTTTCATGGAGAAAAGGTTTTTAAGTTTTACCGGAGCTATCTGCATGTGAATGATTCTCCGCTGCTTTGTTTTGGTTACGGACATGCCCGTTTTTGAGCAAAGGTAGTTTTTTTTTGAAATAGATGCGGTTTCATGTGCCCAACTAACCAAAAAATCCCCGAAAATAATCGTTGTTTGGGGTACTATTTTAGTCATTGGAGCGTTAACCCCTTGCTAAGGCAAATATGTAAGTTACATTTTGATTAGTTGATTAAAAAAACGAGTTTTGTACAAATTTTACATTATGCGCAAAACCTTTACGCTTTTCCTGCTGAGTCTGTTAGTTTTTTCGTCGATGGGTTATGCCCAGTCGAATGCTCAGGCTTTTGAAATTTCTAAAAACTTAGATATCTACGCCACTATCTTCAAGGAATTGAACAATAATTATGTGGACGAAATAAAGCCCGGCGACTTAAACAAAACCGCCATCGACGCCATGCTCAACTCGCTGGATCCTTACACGGTTTTTATTCCCGAATCGCAAATTGAAGAAGTGAAATACCTCACCACAGGCGAATATGGAGGCATTGGTTTGTCGGTTCTCAAGCGCGACGACAAAGTGATTATTGGATCTATCGAAGAGAATTCTCCTGCTTTGGAAGCCGGTTTGCTGGCGGGCGATCACATCATCAGCATCGACGGGCAGGATCTTTCGAAAAAGACCGACGATGAAATCGGGTTGCTCATGCAGGGACAGGTTGGAACTCCCAACACCCTAATAATAAGCCGATTGGGAATAAACGAGCCGTTCGAGAAAAAGGTAACCCGCCGCAATTTAAATGTGGTGAACATCCCCTACTATGGCATGCTCGACAGCAATGTGGCCTATATCAGCTTGTTATCGTTTACCAAAGATGCGGCTCTGAAAACTTCCCGAGCCTTTATGGAATTGAAACAAAAGAATCCCAAAGGGTTGATTTTCGATTTGCGGGGCAATGGTGGCGGACTCATTGGCGAAGCCGTTGATATTCTCAATCTCTTTTTGGAGAAAGACGTGGAAGTGGTTCAAACAAAAAGCCGGTTGAGAGATAAAAACTACAAGTACATTACCCGCAAAGAGCCGGTGGATAAAGAAATTCCCATTGTGATTCTGGTGGACAGAAACTCAGCCTCGGCAGCCGAAATAGTGAGCGGAGCAGCTCAGGATTTAGACCGCGCCGTGATTATTGGCGAACGAACCTACGGCAAAGGATTGGTACAAAACGTGATTCCACTGAGTTTTAATTCGCAACTCAAAATTACCATTGCCAAATACTATATCCCCAGTGGCCGTTGTATTCAGGCCATCGACTATTCGCATAAAGATGCCGAAGGCAATGCGCTTCCGGTGAACGACAGCCTGTTGGCGTCCTATAAAACCAAAAGCGGCAGAATTGTTTTCGATGGCAGGGGAATTAAACCCGATATTCTGATGTCGCCCAACGATTTCAATGACTTTGTATCCTCTATGATTGAGAAATTCTATATTTTCGACTTTGCCACCCAATACAGACTCCGGCACGACAGCCTGATAGCTGCCGAGCGTTTTGAAGTATCGAACGACTTGTGGGCCAGTTTCGAGAGCTTCCTGAAAAACAAGGACTTGAATTACCAAAGCCATGTGGAGAAAAAGCTCAGCGACCTGCAAAAGGAACTCGACAAAACCGACGATTACAAGCATTTGAGTCCGCTGTTTAATCAGGCATTGGCCGATATGCAAAAATCGAAAGAAGGTACTCTGATGAAAAATCGGCCAGAGTTGGAGAGAATCATTAAAACCGATTTGGTGAGCCGTTACTATTTTGGCCGCGGTGTTATCATTGCCAATTTGCATCAGGATAAGGCCATTGCCAAAGCCCGCGAACTCATTAACGATCCACAGAAATACTATAATCTTCTAAAACCAGTCAACTAATATGAAATGGAGCCGGGGTATCATTAACGATATTTGGTACGAGCGACTGCTGTTCCTGGCTCTCGCCATCATGATTGTGGGGATTCCATCCTCCAATATTCTCATGAGTATTTCGCAGTTTAGCTTTGGTGGCTTGTGGCTCATGCATGGTCATTACCGCGAAAAATGGAGTGCCTTTGTCAACAATAAGGCTGCATTGGCACTCACGTCCATTTTTTTACTTCATATGCTGGGGATTTTCTACAGCACCGATATGGAATATGCACTCAAAGATTTGAGAATCAAGCTTCCCATGCTCATCATTCCGTTTATGTTCAGTGCCTTTCCGGCGGTGAGCCCCAAAAAATTTCAATGGTTGGTGTATTTTTTCGTGGGTTCGGTCATTGTGGTTTCTATCTATTCCACCATCGTCCACTTCATGACCCACGAAGAAGTGAGGCAGATTCTCAGCCGCGATTTTATTTCGCATATCCGCTTCAGCCTAAGCATGAATCTGGCCATTTTTAGCCTCATCATCTTACAATGGAAAAAGAAAACCCATTTCATCAATCATATTCTTGCAGCGGTGGCAGTGATTTATCTCCTGTTTTTTCTGTTCTTTCTCGAAGCCTTTACCGGAGTCATCCTGTTTCTCTTTATTTTACTTTGTCTGCTCCTCTATTATATTTTCAGCACCCAAAAAATCTGGAAAAAAATCAGTCTGGCCGTTATCGTACTGTTGAGTCTTACATTGGTGGTTTGGTATCTTGCCCGATTTGTAGAGAAAAATACCCAATACCAACCCTTCGACATTCAAAAACTCGACAAATTTACCACTTCGGGCAATCCTTATCTGCACAATCCGGATGGGGGAATGGAGAACGGGCAGTTTTTATTTGTGTATCTGTGCGAGCCGGAGCTGCGCGAAGCCTGGCAACAGCGAAGCAAAATGAGTTTCGATGGCAACGACGCCCAAAATCAAAAACTACGCTATACTCTCACCCGCTATCTGACTTCCAAAGGGTTGCGCAAAGACAAGGAAGGCATAGCGGTGCTAACCGATGGCGATATCAGAAATATAGAAAATGGAATTGCCAATGTGAATTATACAAGAGGCATTGGCGTTGAATCGCGACTCATGAAAATTCTGTTTGAATATCAAAATTTTAAAATGACCGGCGATGCCAGTGGCCACAGCGTGATGCAGCGTATAGAATACTGGAAAACTTCGTGGAGTATCATTCAAAAGAATTTTTGGTTTGGCGTGGGCACCGGCGATATGAACGTGGCATTTCAGCAGGAATATGAGCTTCAAAACTCCAAGCTTGACCCCGAATGGCGGCTTCGCTCCCACAACCAATATCTGAGCTTTTGGGTGGGCTTTGGCTTACTCGGGTTGCTTTGGTTTCTTTTTGCACTGATTTATGCTCCCCTAAAAACCCGAAGCTTTCACAATCTAACCTTTACCATCTTCTTCATTATTTTTATGGCATCTATGCTCACCGAAGACACCATTGAGTCGCAGGCCGGCGTAACCTTTTTCGTATTCTTCAATTCCTTATTTCTGTTTCTGTATCCTGGTAAGAGGGCTGAGGAAACAAACCCAAATCTCCATGAAAAAAATTGACGAGAATTTAGCCAAAGCTGTGACAGAGCAAGCCATAGAATCGGGGCGGTTGCGGAAGAATTTCAATTTTCACCAGAGCTGCGACGAGAATATTCAGCGCATGCTCAATGCGCCGGAGCCTGGCACCCGGCTGCCTCCCCACCGCCACATCAACCCCCCGGAAGGACGAGTATTTCTTAGTGCTCAAGGGTGAGATTTTGCCGGTGGAATTCGACGATTCGGGCCACCTGATTGATTTCTTTTTAATGAATCCGCTCCTGGGGAATTTTGGCTGCGAAGTGAAGGCCGGGGTTTGGCATACGGTAATTCCATTGGCTCCCGGCTCCATCATCTATGAGTTTAAAGAAGGCCCCTTTGTCCCCGTTTTACCCGAAAATATAGCTTCCCGGGCTTCCAATGCAGATGATAAGGAAGCTGCGACTTGGTGGACTCAAAGGGTGATGGATGAAATAGACAGTTTAAAAAAACAGCACTAATCTTTCTTATTGACCGAATTATAGCATTTTCGACACAAGGGCTCATAGATGTCGGTTTCTCCCAAAACCACCAAATCGTCGCCCGAAATGGTACGATGCGAATACTGAGCCAGATTACCACAGCGTATGCAAATGGCATGAACCTTGGTCACATATTCGGCTTCGGCCATTAATTGCGGAATGGAGCCAAAAGGCTTACCCTTAAAATCCATATCCAATCCTGCCACAACAACCCTGATTCCCCTGTTGGCCAACTGATTACAAACACTTGCCAGCTGATTGTCGAAGAACTGAGCTTCATCGATTCCAACCACATCCACATCGGAAGCATAGAGCAGAATTTGCTCGGCACTTTCCACCGGAGTACTCATAATGCTGTTGGAATTGTGCGACACCACATTGGTTTCGTCGTAGCGAACATCGACGCCCGGTTTAAAAATCTCAACCTTCAGTCGGGCTATTTTGGCCCGGTTCAACCTACGGATGAGCTCCTCTGTTTTTCCCGAAAACATGGACCCCACGATTAATTCTATCCAGCCCGCTTTACTTTGAGCCTCTTTTTTCTGTTCAAGAAACATGTTTAAATAATTTTCAATTAGCTGTTATTCAGCATTATAAACCATAGTTTTTTCAACAAATGCGTTTTAACAAGTATCTGGTTTATACCAATGAATCTTTTTTTTTCATTATATCTTTAGGCAATAAGAATCTGGCTTATTGTGTTTATTAATGAAAACAAATTTAATGATTACACTGTTTAATCCAATTCAATTGTCAAATTAAAAATGGCTTCTATGAAACTTGAATTAATTAAGGAAGAAATCTCGTCGCTTCTCGAAAACCTCACGGAACAATTTCAAACCATCCAACAGTATCCCACACATATTCCCCAAATTGAGATTGATATCGTTCTGCGGAATATTCAAAAGGTTTATGAAGCATCTTTAGCGCTCAATAAAGTGAACGGATTGCCTGCTGCGCCAACCAAAGCAGTTCAGAAAGGCATGATCGACGGATCGAAAATGATTGAGGTGGTTCGCGAAGAAATTCCCGTAAAAACCCACATTATTGAAGAAAAAGTGAACGGATTTATTCATGATATTGCCCCAAAAGCCAAAATCGACACCACCATGGCAGAACCCGTTGCCGAAACCAACAGGCTGAAACAGAATCCGGTGGAAGAAATACTGGTAACACCGTTTATAACAAACCCCAACGAAGGTATTCAACCCGCAATATTGAAAAAGGAAACCCAACTCGAGTTTGTTTCTATGCTGGATGAGGTGGTGGAAAAAACGAAGGTGGAGCCCGATTTGTTTAGTTCGGTAAAAGCCAGCAAAGAAATTTCCGATTTGAACAATAAATTAGCCGAAGCACGCAACACCCACAGCATTGTAGAAAAGCTGCAATCGAAAAGAATAGAAAACCTGAAATCGGTTATTGGCATCAACGATAAGTTTTACTTTATCAACGAGCTTTTTGCCGGCGATGCCCGAAAATACGAAGACGTGATTTATACCCTCAACAACTTCAAGAAATTCGACGACGCCATGCAGTATTTCAGCACCCTGAAATATCGTTTTAACTGGGATGAGCTCTCGGCTCCTTACGAAAAGCTTGTAAAAATGCTCGAAAGAAAATTTGATTTAGCTAATGCGTAATGTTCATTTATTGTTACTAAGTTTCCTGTTATATTTCATATCAGGGAGCTTTTTTGTTTTACATGCCCAGGACCGAACTCAGGTAAAAAAAACCCTTAAGAAACTCACTTCCAACCATTTTGCCGGACGAGGTTATGTGAACCAGGGCGACAAAAAAGCTGCAAATTATCTTGCTTCGAAATTGAAACAATACGGACTTGAACCCGTGAACGGAACCTATTTCCAGCCTTTTCACATCAAAGTGAATACGTTGCCACAGGTGCAATTGTCGGCAAATGATAAGGAACTCACGGCTGGCGACCATTTTACCATTAAAGCCTCGGCTAATAGCATTCAGGGGAAATTCGCCTGCAAATATCTACCCTTGACTGCGACCGATTCTTCCATTGATATGAGTCAGACTTTTTTGGTGGGCGACGGCAGCCACAAAGGGCAGATGAAGGGCAATCCCTATAAATGCCGCGGATTTATTTTTCTCGAAGATAGTCAGCCCATTTGGAGTGTTCGCGATGGCAAAGATACTTCATCGTTCATCACTATCCATCTGCTAAAATCAGCCATCATCGACAGCCTTAAAACCATCGACCTGCAAGTGACTGCGGAGTATATTCCTGATTATCAAACCCAAAATGTGTGGGGATTGATTCGTGGAACCAGCCAAAGCGATAGTTTGATCGTGATTGGAGCTCATTACGACCATCTGGGAAAAATGGGAGAAGCCATTTATCACGGTGCCAACGACAACGCCAGCGGCACCGCTATGGTATTGGAACTGGCCCGCCAATATGCACAAAATCCACCCACTTTCAATATCCTTTTTGTTCTCTTTGGAGCCGAAGAAATGGGACTACTTGGTAGCGAATTTTTAACAGCCCATTTTCCTTTCGATATTTCCAAAACCAAACTCATGATTAACCTCGATATGGTGGGAACCGGAAGCGATGGCATTACTGTGGTCAACGGGCTGCAACACGAAGATATTTTTCGCCGGTTGGTTCATTTGAACACCCAATCGGGTTTGCTAAAAGAAATAAAAGCCCGTGGAGAGAGCTGTAACAGCGACCATTGTCCCTTTTCGCAATTGCACGTTGCGGCTATTTTTATCTATACCATTGGCAGCGAATCGAAGGCCTATCATATTCCTCAGGACGATTTTGAACATTTACCACTGACGGCTTTCGATGAGCTATTTAAACTATTGGTTCTTTTTTTGGATACCGCCAAATAATAAAGGAAATAATAACAAGACATGGTTGTCGAAATAGCATAATTTTGTGGTTTGTAATTAGCATGATATGAGTTGGAAAATTTATACCAAGGGAGGTGACACAGGAGAAACCTCCTTGATTGGCGGGGCAAGAGTTCCGAAGTTTAACGATAAGGTAGAAGCCTATGGAACCATTGACGAGCTCAAGAGTTATTTGGGCTTAATCAGAGACATGAGCGAGAACGACGAAGTAAAAAGCTGGATGCTGACCATTCAGGAGCGCCTGTTTGTTGCCGAATCACGTGTCGCCACTGACAGTCCGGAGTCTTTAGCACGAATGCCCAAACTGCTCGAAGACGATGTGGTTTTTCTCGAAGATACCATAGACTATATGAACGAAAGCCTCCCCGAGCTCACCCATTTTATTCTGCCCGGCGGACATGTACTTTCTTCCCACGCCCATGTGGCGCGAACCATTTGCCGCAGAGCCGAGCGACACACCTTAAAGGCTTTCCCCAATCACGATGCCGATATGTTGGTACTCAAATATTTAAACCGACTTTCTGATTTTCTCTTTGTGCTGGCTCGCAAATTTGCTCAGGAATTGGGCGATGGCGATATTATCTGGAAAGGAAATAGCTAAATACCGAAAACCGACTCCTATGAAAAAACATATTCCAAATCTGATCACTTCGCTCAATTTGCTTTCGGGCATTGTGGCCATTTATCTCAGTTTTAATGGAAACCTGATGGGAGCCGCCGGGTTTATGGCATTGGGAGCCTTCTTCGATTTTTTCGATGGTATGGCAGCACGAGCTTTGCATGTGAAATCGGAGATGGGAAAACAAATGGACTCATTAGCCGATTTGGTGAGCTTTGGGCTGGTACCGGGTTTTATCGTTTTTCAATTGATGCAAAGCAGCCCCAATCTGCCCGAGTGGACTTTGGGGACATTGAATCTGGCGCCTTTTCCGGCTTTTATCATTCCGGTGCTTTCGGCCTACCGACTGGCAAAATTCAATATCGACGAACGTCAAACCGACAGCTTTATCGGATTGCCCACACCTGCCAATGCCTTGTTTATAGGCAGTTTGCCCTTTCTCATCAGCGGGTTTTATAGCTTTGAGCTGGTGGATTTGCACAACTACTACATTTTGCTCGTTTTGGCTATTGTTTTATCGTTGCTATTGGTGGCCGAGTTGCCCCTTTTTAGCCTGAAGTTTAAGGACCTTAGTTGGAAAAACAATTCCATCCGGTTCATTTTTCTGGGGTTGAGTATAGTAGCTTTGGCATTACTCCGCGTGGGCGCTTTCCCGATAATTATAGTTATTTATGTATTGCTTTCCTTGGTACAACGCAAATAAAATTTTTTTGGTAATAACCTGATTTACACCCCTATTTTTATTAAATTGCTACCATAATCTACAAAATATCAGGTTTATGGAAGCTCCGGAATTTCTGAAACTTACCCACGAAAATATTGGGGATGAGCATATTTGTTGTGCCTTTTCCGATAAGAAATGTGCCAAAGGCTATCAGGGGAAAAAGGAATGGCTGAAAAATCAGTTCGACGAGGGATTTGTGTTTCACAAGCTCAATGTGCGCGGCAAGGTTTTTATAGAATATGCACCCGCCGAAAAAGGTTGGCTCCCTGTGGATGCGCCCGGCTATATGCTCATACATTGCTTTTGGGTTTCGGGACAATATAAAGACCAGGGCTATGGCCGCCAATTGCTGGAGCATTGTCTGGAAGCTTCGCAAGGCATGAATGGCGTGGTAGTGGTGACGGGGAAAGATAAAATGCCTTTTATGTCGGACAAGAAATTTTTCCAAAAGCAGGGATTCCGGCAGGCCGATGCAGCAGCACCGTATTTTGAGCTTTGGTATAAACCTATCAAAGAAGATGCTCCAATTCCCCGTTTTAAGGATATTGCCCGAAATGCCCGTTGCGACATAGAGCAAGGCCTGGCTGTATATTATTCACCCGCTTGCCCTTTTAACGATTATTACGTGAATGTGGAGCTAAAGCAGGTAGCCGAAAAACGTGGAATCCCCCTGACCATCAAACCCATAGATAGCCGCGAAGAGGCTCAGAATCATTTTGTTCCCCACACGCTCTACAGTGTTTTTTACAATGGTCAGTTTGTGACCCATCATGTGTTGAACGAGAAGTACTTTTTGAAATATTTTCGGGGGTTAGTAAGAAAATTAGTGAATTTTTTTTGAAAAGGACTCTTTTCGAAATTGTCCGTTTATTTAGGAGGCAACTTGAGTCAAAAGTCAAACAGAAATAATTTCTACCATATATATTTTGACACTAAGTACATGACAAAAAATCACAATATTTTTTAAATTCATCTAAATTATTGTTATTAAGTATTTTAGCTAAAGCGTTTAATCCAAATTTACTAAGTACAAGACAAAAATTTTGCATAAAGAGACAATTTATCTAAGTCATTAAATAGCAATACTTTAGCAATATAACTAAGACCATATTTGAATAAACTCTTAGCTTTTCTGCCATGTTTTTTGATTTTAATTGGTAAAGTCTTATTCATATTTACCCCGGTTGTATAAGCCCAGACAAATGCGACCAAGACCAGTGCATATAGTTTGGGAGAAGGGAATAGATCAACCTTGCAATAATATCAGTATCAAGCACATATTCTGATATAAAATGCCGAATCCTCCTGAGCGAATAATCTTTGTTTGCCTTTTTGTCAAAAGAAATGGCGAGTTTTTCAAAGTTTTCTGTTTGAACCGTGCATAGTGCCGTTATAAATAACCCCAGAAACTTAATCTGAGCCAGGTTTAATTTATCACCAAAAGATTCTGTTAATATGTTCGATAAAATACTACTTTTACTTACTAATCTGGAATTCATGTTTCTTACTTTAGTTTTGTGGAAAATCCTTTCTAAGATACTGAATATCTGATTTATATAAATTTTTTTGATGAAAAATTATTAACATAGTTATTAATATATATTATTGATTATCATTACTTTAAGTGTATTTCTTAAAAAATTATCATGTATTAAGGCATATTTTATTAAACCGATGAATCCCGATGAGGCTATTGCGGCATTTAAAAAGTATGTGGATGCAATTTCTGTTGGAAAAGACCGCTCAAAAGTGAGAATTATCTTAAAATAATCTAAATAATTAACTTATAAGTAAATTATCTTTGTAAATTAACTTTATCGTGAATAACTTTGCAGAAATTGTTTTGGTTGAACGATTAAAAAAAGTATCGTTTTATACAGTTGCCATGAATGGAGACATTTCGCTTTTTCGAAAATTCTTCAACAAACACAGTTTTGAAAATAAAGAGAAGTTTTACCACATTATGGCCTGGATTGAAAAAATTGGAAACAAAGTTGGTGCCTATGAACAGTATTTTAGAAATGAAGCCGAAACCTCCGATGCAAGGGCTTTGCCACCGGCAGGTATTGATAAAGAACCTACCTATTTAGGGCTCAATCAATTGACCAATGAAGAAGAAAATGCGTCAAACAATCTTAGACTCTATTGCATGAGAGTGAACGAATCGGTTGTTTTTTTATTCAATGGAGATATTAAAACCGCTGAAAAAGCACAGCATTGTGAACAGGTACGGCCACATTTTAAACTGGCAAACAAATTAACCAGCTTACTGCATAGGGCAATTGTTGAAAAAGAAATAGAGTGGAACAACAATTTTACCGATATTGTTGTAGAAGAAGATTTTTTATTGGAATGGGATTAATAAACCATAAGAAGAATTAAAGATGAAAACAGAAGCTAATATGATTACCGGTTGGTTAAACGAAAACCGCAACCCTGAAATAGATAAGTTTATCGAAAAAAACTTAGATATAACAGAAAAAGTAAGATTGGCCATGGAGAACAAAGGCTGGAAATCGCTAGACCTGGCAAAAGCAATGGATAAAAACCCCTCCGAGGTTTCTAAATGGTTGAGTGGCATGCACAACCTAACGCTAAAGAGTATTACTAAAATGGAGATGGCGTTGGGCATCGATCTTATTCATATCGAGCCCGTTAAAGAGTATACCTATGTATATTTGGGTATCATTAAAAATCAGGAAGAATTGGCAGAAAAAACCAATAACTATAAGGAACATTCCGAAGTTCTGCCCATGGCAATAGGACTATAACTATGGAAAAACAACCCGCCATTATACCCGAAGAACTTGAGCTTTTTCTTATTGAAGTAAAAGAAAGTAAGATAGTTGCATCAAAAGAAAAAGAGAAATTGAATTTCAATTTGAATGTAGGTCATTCCTTAATGCACAATTTGCCGGAAGAGCGATTGAAATTAGACCTTGTGGTTGATTTACAGGCCGAAGCCCCAGTGAGCAAAATAAAATCGCTTGCTCATTTCAAATTTGCCTTTCATTTTAAAATTACCAATCTCCAGAATTTCTATGAGCTTAACGCAGAACAGAATCCTGTTTTTTACGGCCTCTTAATAGCCACACTATTGGGAATTTGTTTTTCGACAGCCAGAGGAATTATTTACGAAAAACTCTCCAATACCAATATGCAAGGCATTATTCTACCGGTGGTTTCGCCGCAAAAAATGCTGCAACAAAACAACAAATAATAAACTGCTCTTTTACAACAACTTATAAGTATTAACGACTCATAAAAAACAAAGAATTATGCTGGATTTGGACGATGGTATCATTAATAATACGGTTTTGCTAAATATTTTGTGAACTACCTTAGCAAAAAACTGTACAAAAAACTAAAGCCCTGAATTTCCAATTTTGGTGGTCTTCGCTTCAGGATGGATTATCAGTCAACTGACTTTCCTCCCCGCTCTCCTTCTCCGCAAGAAGAGCCATTTTCTTTTCATTGCGATCTTTTATAAGTTTGTTACTACTCAGCAGTAAATATAACAATAAATTGTTTATAAAAAAGATTCT
>DYSN01000073.1 GCA_020718205.1 Draconibacterium orientale | reverse complement strand
TTTATTATCTTTCCTAAGTTGTTTTAATATAAAAAAGTCTAAAAGTACAGAAAACTTATCCATTTCAACAAGTTTGAGTAAAAAAACAAAGCTTTTGGCACAAGTTAAGTTGAGCTTGGGCATTTGAATTCTCAATCTCAAACGATAAAAAACATCGTGCATTTTCGTTTTTCCGAATTACAGATTCAAATTCAGGAATAATAAATTCATTACACCATTCATGATAAGCGGACATAGGTAATAAATTGGTGTTGGGGTGTTTAGATGGCTAATTTATAAAAAATAGGATTAGGTATATGCATTTAAAGAGAAATATTTTTGGGGTTTTTGAGAAATGCTCTGCTGTCTGGTTTCGGGGTATGGCTAGGTGAAAATGGGCTGGTTCCCGGGTTGCTGTTTTAGAGCTTCCAAACCCGAAAAACCAAACCCACATTATTATCAAAAACCGGCAAATAAAGTCCGGCGGGGAAATGCCCCAGAGATAACTCTGTGGTGGCTCCACGGGTGGTGCCGGTAAGGAGGGCTTGCCCGTATAAATCGAAAAGGGTGAATGAAACCGGTGCTTCGGAATGGCTGAGGCTGATATAAAGCTGGTCTTTAACTGGATTGGGGAACAGACGCGGTTCTGTGGTTTGGTTGTTTTCGGCGGTAAAGGTGAGCGTGTCGCAGTTTAAGGCATCGGCATAAGGGTTCAGGGCGTCGAAAATTTGTTTCTCCACGGTGTAAAAAGCTGATTCTCCGTTGGTTTCGTAGTCCACGCCGCAGCCATTGGCTACAAAGACCAACCCCAGATTTCGGGTGGTATCCGCGTAGGCATCACTCACCAAGCCATAAGCTTCGCCCGGATGGCCAAACATGGCGTCGCTGCCCGTCAAAACCACATCGGCCTGGGGAATATTCAAAATGCGGTGAATACCCAACCCCCGGCTGTTAAACAGATTGTAGTAATTATTGCCATTGCTGCCGTTGTGGGTCCATTGGTCGTTGTGCATTTGTTCCACCGCTGTAGCTGACAGAATTTGGGTGGTTTGGTGGGTTCCGTGGTTCAAAAGGAGCTGAAAAATCTTGCTCAAATCCGTCGCACTAATGCGCAAGCCTCCCTGTGGAGCAAAACGGCCTCCGTTGGTGCCGGGGATATAGCCTTCGAGATTGCCAAAAACCGGCTGAATACCCTGATAATTGTTGGCCTGCGCCACCCGGTTGCCGTTCGATTTTCTATATAAAACCGCCAGATTATCCAGATTTTCGATGTGGTTCACATTATAACTCACCGAAATACCCATGGGAATCAGAATTTCCTGGCGCATAAACTCGTCGAACCGCATTCCCGTTACCTTTTCGATGAGGGTAGCCACCACAATAAAATTGATATTGCTGTAATTGAACCAGCTTCCGGGGGGCTCCATGATAAACTGGTCGGAGGTGTAGAACGAGCCCGATGGCGTGAGGAGTTCGCTCAGATTGGGCATGGGGTTTTGGTTATAGGTGGCGTTGAGAAAGTCGGAATAGGTGCTTCCGTCGATAATTCCCGAGGTGTGCGAGAGCAACATTCGCGGGGTTATTTTTGAAATCGGAAACAATGGATTGGTCACATTATATCCCAGCACCGCGCTGATGGATGTGTCTAACGAGATAAGATGCTGATCCACCAATTTCATAAACCCCAGGGTGGTCACCGACTTGGAAATGCTGGCCATTCGGAACAGGGTGCTGTCGGTAACAGGAATCTGCCGGTCGAGATCGGCAGTTCCGAAATGAATTTGCTCGGCCAATCCGTTGGATCAGAACAAAATAACAGCCCTGCCCTTTTTTCGTTGTTGAAATTGATAGCGGGTAATTTCGACGCAACGGAGTGGAGGAGAAATCTCATTAAATCAATGTTACAGAATTTCCCATATTTTTCCCAAGCCCCGGTGGGGTGATATGGGAAATTCTAAAAGCGATTTCTCAGTAGATTCGCAAGTTCATCTCCTTCGAAATGATTTTTGTAAATTGGGAAATAGGCGGTTTTAAGCTGGCCTTTCAGGCCGCATGATTGATGTTTGGTGCGCTGCACCTTGTTTAAATTAATTAGGCTTTCAGCCTTTGAGAAGATTAACAACATCCTGGAGCGAATTCTGCATCAAATTATTGGCTCAACCCAAATCCCCGCTGGCGCATGGCTTCGAATACCACAACTGCGGTGCTTGTGGATACATTCATGGAATCGGCACGGCCTCGCATGGGAATGATAATGTTTTGCCGGGCTGCTTTTACCCATTGCCGGCTGATGCCGTCGGCTTCGGTGCCCATTACTATGGCCGAAGGGCCTCTATAATCTACCGTATGGTAACCCACCGCTGCTTGTAGCCAGGTGCAAAAAATTTGTATTCCACGGTCTTTCAGCCACTTGATGGCTTCTTCGCCACTGCAAATAACCGTGGGGACTGAGAAAACACAGCCTAAACTGGCACGAATGGCGTTGGGATTGTAAATATCGCTCAAGGGGTCGGACACAATAATGGCATCGACTCCGGCAGCATCGGCAGTGCGGTAAATGGCTCCCATATTGCCGGGTTTCTCCACTCCTTCGAGCACCAGAATCAGTGGATTTTCGGGCAATTGAAGCGAAGAAAAACTGTGGGTTTTGGGTCGTGCCAGTGCCACCACGCCGCCGGTGCTTTCGCGGTAAGCAATCTTTTCGAATACTTCTGCCGAAACAGTAATCTGTTTTGTTTTTGAATTGTTATTCAGCAAGGCGGCCACGGTTTGTTCCGAGGTAATCTGCGGACAGAAATACACCTCTTCTATAACATATTTGGCGGCATCGGCCTGGGCTATCTCTTTCAAACCCTCCACAAGAATAAGCTGCTGAAGCTCGCGCTCCTTGTGTTTTTGCAGCTGAACAATGTTTTTTATGGCCGGATTTTGCTTGCTGGTGATCTGTGCATTCATCGTTAAAGGTTGGGTTGATTACACTATTTTATAATGTTCGTCGGCATTCTGCGAAGGATGAAAGAAATGTACCGGGGGGTCATATTTCAGTCGGACAGGCATTTGGGTAAAGGGATGAACGAATTCGAGATGCACTGATGCCAGCCTGATTTGTCGCTTAAAGCTTCCATCGGCTCCATATTTTCTATCGCCCACTATGGGGCAGCCTTGTCCCGACAAATGCACCCTGATTTGGTTTTTGCGGCCTGTGTGCAAGGTAATTTCCAGGAGCGAATATTTCCCCTCCTGACGCAAAAAATGATATTCGGTTTTAGATAAGCGGCTGTCTTTCACCTCCTGATCGAAGGCTTCCACCACCTGGTCTTCGCCATCGCGGAGCCAGTTTTCTACTATGCCATCGGGCGGATTGGGTTTCTTTTCGGTGAGTGCAAGATATTTTTTGGTCACCTGTGGCCACATGTCTTTGATGCGTTCCATGGTGGGAAGCTGTTTGGCAAACAGCAGCAAGCCTTCCACTTCGCGGTCGATGCGATGCACCACCCACAGACGCACTGTTTTTCCTTCCCGGAGGCTTAAAAAGTTTTCGAGAACTCTGTGGTAGCTGTGTTTATTGAATCCGGAGCTATCGGACGACGAAACAATTCCGGGGGGTTTCAGCGCCACAATCAGGTATTCGTCTTCGAAATAGATGGAAATGGGCTGGTTGCGACCGGGTTTAATGGCCGTTTTGGCTTTTTTATGCACCGATAAAATATCAAGCACATCGCCGGCTTTGAGTTCAAGATTCGGGTGGTTGGGAACGGGTTGTCCATTTACTATAAAATCGTGATATTTAATGATTTGCTTGGCTTTTACTTTGGAAACGCCTTTGTGGGTTTCGAGTATAATATTGAGCAAAATATCGTTGTGCAGGAGTTTGTGTTTGTTCATTTGTCGGGGTTTTTTTAACGGCTGATTCTAACATAGGTGCCGCGGGGCATGGGCATTCCGGAGTTCGATTGAAGATAAAACTCCCCGATTTCCTTGTGGGTATAGTCGAAATAGGAATCGACCAGATTGTTGGCAACCAGCGTGGTATAGCCAAAAGCGTAGAGATTGAGAATGAAGAAATAGTGGCCCTCGTGGGTGAGTTGGCTGCAAAGCTCCAGCAACTCGTTGATGCCTTCGTCCAGAACCCAGCGTTCGCCGTTGGGGCCGCGCCCGTAGGCCGGAGGGTCGATGATAATGCCCTGATATTTTTTTTCTCTTTTTATTTCGCGTTTCAGAAATTTCACTGCATCGTCCACAATTCGTCTGATGCCATCGAGGCCGCTGAGCTCCATATTCTCCTTGTTCCAGTTCACCACCTGTTTCACAGCGTCGAGATGCGTCACCTGAGCTCCGAAGGCACAACCCACGAGGCTGGCGGCACCGGTATAGCCAAACGCGTTGAGCAACTGACCGTTTTGAAACTCTTTTTTGCTGAACATCTGAGCCAGATAATCCCAATTGGGGGCTTGTTCGGGGAAAACGCCGATATGGCCAAAGGAGGTGAGGGAGAGTTTGAGTGTGATGGTTTTTTGGAGGGTTTTGTATTCGATATTCCACTGGTCGGGCATGGCTTTAAGCTTTTCCCAGCCGCCATTTTCCGCGTCGCCACTGCGATACGACGATTTTTGAGCTTCGCGCACAAAGCGGGCATGAGCCAGTTTAAACCACTCTTTTTCAGGGAGTTTAGGGCGCCAAAGGGCTTGTGTTTCGGGTCTTATCAGGAAATATTTTCCAAACCTTTCCAGCTTTTCGAAGTTGCCGGCGTCGATAAGTTCGTAATCGGAAAAACCCCGGGGGGAAAGAAGATTAATCTCTAAGTTAGTCACAATCAGTAATTTTTTGCAAAAATAGCAATTTATTAGTTTTGGGCTTCTTTGGATTTGGAATATGTGAGAGAAGGGCGGTTTTAAGCCGGCCTTTCAGGCCGATGGATTTGGTGGGGCTTATTGAAAGGAGTGCTGCTCCTTTTTGAAATGAGTTAGGCTTTCAGCCTGGGGAGAAACACAGGTTTTTCAGTCGCATCAAATTTTCTGCTCCATCGCAATGAAATTTTTTGGTTGGATTTAGAAGATGGGCGAACAAAATCCTTATAAAGTATAGTTGCGGTTGTGAGTCCTTTTTTCTTTTATGTTATTGATATATAGTCATTTCGACGAAACAGAGTGGAGGAGAAATCCCAATAAAGTTGCTCCTTTTTGAAATTAGTTAGGCCTTCAGCCTGGGGGGAGCACAGATATATCAGTCGCATCAAATTTTCTGCTCCATCGCAATGAAATTTTTTGGTTGGATTTAGAAGATGGGCGAACAAAATCCTTATAAAGTATAGTTGCGGTTGTGAGTCCTTTTTTCTTTTATGTTATTGATTTATAGTCATTTCGATGGAACATAGTGCGAGGAGAAATCCCAAGAATGTTGCTGCCTTTAGAAATGAGTTAGGCTTTCAGCCTGGGAAGCCCTAACCAATCCGGCTGATGCGCTTGAGTTTTTCAAAATTCATGATGTGGATATGGCCGTTTTTATCCTCCACTATTTCGTCGTCTTTGAACGATTTCAGGATTCTAACCACACTCATGGTACTCATATTGGTATATTCGGCCAATTCGCGGCGCGAAAGGGGCACATCGAACGAGTTGGAATTGAACACATACTGTTTTAGGTAGAGAATGGCTTCGGCTAAGCGGCCATGCAGCTGCTTGTGGTTGTTGCTGATTTGAAAATCGAAGAGGAGGCTGTTTTGCTCGTTGATGGATTTAATGATATCGATGGCAAAATTGATGTTCTCGTGCATGAGGCGTTGAAAGGTTTCTATTTCGATGCAGCACACGGTGCAATCGGTCATGGCAACCACCGTGAACTGTGCGGTTTTGCTGGTGAACAGGCTCGAGAGACCAATCATTTGGCCTGGTTTATAGATGGCCACGATGCTGTTTTGGTCAATTTCTTCTATCTCCTTGTAAACTTTGGCGAAGCCTTTGCTCAAATACAAAACCCCCCGAGTAAAGGAGCCTTGCTTGCGGATGGTCTCCCCCTTTTTAAAATTTATTTTGAGCTTCGACTCAGAAACTTCGGCTAATTGAGTGCTTGACAGACCATCGAAACATCCTGCCTTGAATTTGCAGATGACACATTGACTATTTGATGAATCTATGGACATGAATTGTGTTTTTTTGGGTTACAAAATTAGTAATTAAATTGGTTTATGGTCAAAAACTGATATTAATCAGCTTTTCGGATAACGGGTGATTAAAAACTATAAGACTGAGGTCGATTAAAAAGCATCGCTGTGCAACTTTTTAATCAGGCCAATGTTTATGGAAAACCTTACTTATTTACCAGGCGATTTTCGCGGCTTGCAATCCAATCACAATAGTTTTGTACAAGGAAATGCTAAAAGGAGAAATTTTTGATATGTCCTGTTATATATCACTATATCATTCAGTTATAATTTTCTACTCAAAATAAATCTTTCATATTAATGTCATTGAATGAAGCATATGAAACATCCAAATTTGGCAAACATGAATAGAAAAATTACGAAAAAATCAATTTTGTCATGATGAAATTTAAAAATTATCTGATTATGTTCATCACATTGCTGGGGGTTTGGCTACTTCTCAACAATAGCATGAAGTTTGAAATTGTGATGGTGGGTTTGGCATTGAGTCTTATTCTTCCATTGCTGTTTTGTGGACGTTGTGAGGTTTTTACGCAACTCAAGCTCACTCCAAAATCCATGTTGTATACCATTTTATACTTGCTGGTATTTTTAAAGGAGCTGGTGGTTGCAAACTTCGATGTGGCTCGACGTGTCATTTCTCCCAAACTGCCTATCAATCCTGGGATTGTGGAGGTAAAAACCACGTTGAAGTCAAAGATAGCGCGGGTGGTATTGGCCAATTCCATCACCCTGACTCCCGGAACTTTTACACTTGAAATAGTAGAAGACACCTTGTTTATCCACTGGATTGATGTAAAATCGACCGACGTGAAAGGTGCCACAAAAATGATTGTTGCCACATTTGAAAAATATCTGGAGGAAATGTATGGATAATATCTTATTGCAAATTGCAACAGTAATAACCCTCATCAGTATGGTTATTGGAACCTACCGCTTTGTTAAAGGGCCTCACAAGGTCGACCGCATGGTGGCTTTCGACGTTTTGTCGGTATCGAGTATCGCGCTCATCGGCTTTATTGCTGCTTTTCAGGCAAAACAAATCTACTTGGATGTGGCTCTGGTTTATGGTATCCTGGGTTTTCTGGGTGTGGTGATTGTGGGTAGATATATTGAACGAGGATTTTAAAAAACACAAATCATGAATCAGGAACTTTTAGAAAACATTGGAGGAGTTGTGGCCATTCTGGGCTCACTTTTTCTTTTGCTGGGCTCGCTGGGAATTACCCGCATGCCCGATACCTACAACCGAATTCAGGCCGGAACCAAATCGTCGACCCTGGGAAGCATATTATCGCTCTCGGGCTTGTTTTTCTTTTACCCCGACTGGGCCGGAAAACTCGTAATCATGGTGCTTTTTGTACTCATTACCAACCCTGTTTCGTCGCATGTGCTGGCCAGAGCAGCCTACCATATCGGCGTTCCGCTGAGCAAACTCACCATCATCGACAAGCTTAAAGACAGCGAACTGGTGAAAAGTGGCCGAAGTGCCCACCTGAAAAAAGTAAAAACAAACGAAAAAGGAGAATAAGCCATGCTGAATATCATTATTGCTTCTGTTTTGGGCATCATCAGTCTGGTGGCTGGTTTTATTGCTCTTCATAACCCCAAACTCTCGGTGGGCATTATTGCCACCGGATTGGTGAGTTTAATTGCCTCCATCCTGTTTCTGCTGTTGGCCGCCCCCGATGTGGCCATGACCGAAGCAGCCATTGGAAGCGGCTTAACCACTGTGATTTTCTTTTATGTGTTAAATAAAATAAGACAGGGAAATGCTTAAAAAAATATTAGTACTCATTCTTCTTGTGGGCGTTGGAGTGATATTCTTCGATCTTTTTATGTCCTACAAAACTGCCAGCGAACTGTCGTTACTGGGAAAATATTATGCCGACAATGCTGCACGCGAAGTGGGAGCTGCCAATTTGGTGACTTCCATCGTGGTAACTTACAGAGGTCTCGATACATTGGGCGAAGTGAGCATATTGTTTGTGGCTGCGGCCATCATAAGCTTTGTGCTTAAAACCCGTCCCGAAGACGAAGACAAAAACCGCGAAATTCGTCCGGCAAGCGAAATATTAAAATCGGCCACTCAGGTATTTACCCCCATCATCATTATGGTGGGCATCTATATTTTTATGAATGGTCACCTCACACCCGGTGGCGGTTTTCAGGGGGGTGCAGTTATAGCCTCTGCTGTGCTGCTTATGCTGCTGGCCAGCCCCAAAATGCATGTGAGCCATAAAGTTATTGCTGTGGTGGAATCCATTTCGGGAATTGGTTTTGTGGTTGCAGGATTGTTTGGAATGCTGGTAGGGGGTGGATTCCTCGACAACAGAATTTTGCCTTTGGGCGAGTTTGGAACTCTATTCAGCGCTGGAGTTATTCCGGTTATCTACACTTTTATAGGACTTAAAGTGGGAGCCGAACTCTCCAATATCATCGACAGAATGGCTCAACAACAAAACGTAAAAAACTAACCTATGGAATACGTCATACTTATCACGGGATTAGCTTTGATTTTGATGGGGCTTTATGGTATCATGTATATCAAAAACCTGTTAAGAATTGTCATTGCCTTTACCCTTTTCGACACCGGAATCAATATAGTAATGGTTACCATTGGCTATATTAGAAACGCAGCAGCTCCCATTCTCGACCAAATGCCCGAAGCGGGAGTAACCCCAGTCATTGTGGATCCTGTTCCCCAGGCTTTGGTGCTCACATCCATTGTAATTGGTCTGGGAGTCAGTGCTTTGATGCTCACCTATGTGCTCAAGCTCTACGAAGACAAAAAATCATTAGACATCAACAATTTTAAAGATTTGAAATGGTAGCACCTATCTATATTATTGCCATTGCGCTGAGCCTGGCTTTTGCCATGGGCTTATTTGGAAAATCGCCGGGAAAAATCTCCGGAGTACTTCTTCTTGCGGGACTTGGAGCGCTTACCTTTATTTCGGGTCAGTGGTTATGGAATTTCATGATGAACCACGCCGCCACCGAAATCATTTATACCGCAGGTTTTAAACCTCCCTTTGCCATTGTGCTGCAAATGGGAATGGCCGAAGCCATGCTCACCTTTATGATTAATGTGGCCGGACTTTTGGGCGCTATCTATCTGTTCGATGTGCTCTACGAAAAAGGAAACAACGCCATGATGGTTTATCTCCTCTTTATCATGAGTACCAATGTGAGCGTTATGACCCTCGACATCTTCAACCTGTTTGTTTTTCTCGAAATCGAAAGTATTGCCCTGGCTGGATTAATTCTGCTGGTGAGCAAGGGAGATGCATTTCAGGCGGGTATGAAATATTTAATAGTAACCGGAATTACTGCTGGTTTGCTGCTGCTGGGCATCATCTTTGCCTATCAGTTTGCCGGCTCGTTAACAATCTCCGACCTGGTAAACGCCAATCTCTGGGCTGTTAAAGCCAGCAGCATTGCTGTGTTTCTGATTCTGGTGGCCTTTATCATCGACATGAAACCTTTTCCTGCCAACGGCTGGGGAATCGATGTGTATACTGCTGCCCATCCGGGCGTTGGCGCCATTGTTTCTGCCGCTGTGGTTTCGGCTTCGGTTTATATACTTTATAAAGTGATGCCTATTGGTGGCGAACAGTGGAATTATTATATAGCCATAGCAGGCGCCATCACCTTTGTGGGTTCCAATCTCATGGGAACTCGTCAGGAATCGCCTAACCGCTTATTGGGTTATAGCTCCATAGGTCAGGTGGGTTTGTTGATGATGGTACTCGGATTGCAAACCTATCTGGGTGAGAAAACCACCCTGATTGCCTTTAGCATTCTCATCAGTCACTACGCTGCCAAAGCCGGATTGTTCTGGATTTCGGGAATGATAAAAGCAGAAAACATCAGAGACTGGTCGGTGCTCCGTGCCAACCCCTTCATGCTGTTCCTCTTTGGCTCATTTGTTTTTGCACTCATTGGTTTTCCTCCATTTCCATCGTTCTTTGGTAAATGGGAACTCATTATGACGCTTACAAGTCAGGGCCAAAGCGTATGGGCTGCCGTCATTCTGGGGGCCAGCTTCATCGAAGCCATTTACCTCTTCCGCTGGCTTGGCTTTGCCATTAAACTCGAAAAACCTAAAAACCTTTTCCTTCAAACCCCGCTGCATCAGCTTATCCCCATTTGGGTGATGGCTCTTGTGCTTTATATTGTCGGAGTTATGTTAACCCCTTCTGTTTCTTATGGAAGCATGATAAACTATATTCCGCTCATGTTTGCCTTAGCCATTTTTGCTGTGGATTTTTTACCAGTTTATGTGAAAAATACGGTTGCCATTGGCGGCATTGTTTGGTATTTTATGGGTCTTTGGCCTCGCTTGGAAGACGACTTGATGCGTCAGATTTTCATGATTATTTTTCTGGGCGGAGCAGTGATAACCCTGATGGCCGGATATGCCAAAAAAGGAAACCGCGCCGGTTTTTACCCCATGGCTTTGGTTATGTTTGCCGGACTGGCCGGAATTATCATGTCCACAAGCCTGCTGGAGTTTTTCTTTAACTGGGAAGTGATGACAGCCGGCTCCTATTTCCTCATCATCCGCGGAAAACGTTCCATGCCCCATGCCTACAGCTACATGTTGTTTTCGGTGGCAGGAGCCTATGCCATTCTCATGGGATTTGCCTTTGCATATTCGGGTCAGCTGAATCCCACCATCGATGCACTGGGACAAATTCAAACCCTGCCCACTTTGGCCTATAGCCTGCTGGCTGTTGGTTTCATGACCAAAACCGCCTCTTTGGGGTTGCATATCTGGTTGCCTGGTGCCCACGGTGAAGCCGAATCGGATGTTTCGCCCATGGTGTCGGCCATTCTCCTCAAAGCAGGGGTTTTCGGATTGATGCTCTTATTTCTTTATATGGGTGCCGACAATCCACACGGACAAACCTTGCTCTATGTGCTTGGCTGGGTGGGTGCCTTAACCACATTGGTTGGAAATCTGGGAGCTGTATTTCAGGAAGACGCCAAGCGGTTGCTGGCCTATTCGAGTATCGGACAGCTGGGATATATTCTCTTCGCCCTTACTTTTATGACTCATTTGGGCTGGTTGGCCGGATTTACTTATACCATCAACCACTTCCTGTTCAAAGCCATTCTCTTCCTTGTGATAGGCGGAATTGTGGTGAAACTTGGAACTCACAATATGTACGAAATGGGCGGTATGATTAAGAAAATGCCCTTCTCTTTTATCGCTGTTCTCATCTCCATCATCGTTATCGGGGGTATTCCTCCGTTGAGTGGATTTGCAGGCAAATGGTTGTTCTACAACGCGGTGATAGAAAAAGGCTGGTATTTTCAGGGAGCCATTATCTTCTTTGCAGGGATTATAGCTTTCCTCTACCTTTTCAAACTCATTTACTCTGTTTTTCTCGGTCAACTGAAAGACAACCACCGCAATATGAAAGAGATAAGTGCCTGGATTCTGGTTCCATCCTATATTCTCATCATCGGAATCATGATATTCTCTGCTTTTCCGCAGTATGTTTTGCAACCCATTGGCGAAATGCTGAATCCCTATTTCACCTCACAGGCCCTTTCGTGGGAAGGTTCAAAAGCCTACACAACCCTGGGCTATTGGGATGGAACCACCATTATGATAGTGGTGGGAACAGCCTTCACATTGTTGTTGGTTTGGCTGATTTCGCTCAGTGCCAAAGCTCAGAAAATTGAGCAATTCAATATTGTTTTTGCAGCCGAAAGACCTTTCAAACCCGAAACCACCCACGTGAGCTACAATATTTATGCGGGCTATAAAAAAGCACTTGGTTTTCTGGTAGCACCCGGAATCACACAGTTCTGGAACAATATGGGAGAAATGCTGCTCGATTTGGCAGGCTGGTTTCGCCGGATTTATGGTGGTAGCATGCAGAACTATACATTACATGTTATTTTATTCATCGTGGTATTTTACCTAATGATAATTGGAGGATTTTAAATATGGACTATAGCTTAACAAAATTTCTTTGGACCTTATTGGGGTTATTCATAGTTCTGAACTGGGGTATGCTCATGAGCAGCACCATGCGCAGAATTGGAGCCCGCGTGGCGGGACGTATCGGAATCCCCTGGTATCAACCCTGGATTGACCTGGTAAAACTCTACTCCATGCGTTCCCAGTTGTCTCATGGCAATATGTTCTATCTGGGCCCGGTTTTCCGCCTCATGGGAGGTGTAGGTATGTTCTTGTTCATGCCCATGATTTTCGGTTCGGTGCTTTGGGAAAACTATTCATTCTCGGGCGATTTGGTATTGCTTCTGTATTTTCAGTTTTTCGGAATGTTGGGCATGGCTCTGGGAGCGGGAGAAGGCGGTCATCCATACTCTGCCATTGGTATCAGCCGGGGTTTATCGCAGTTTACCACCATCGAAGTACCCATGACCTTAGCCGTTATTTCCATAGCCATTCAATATCAAACCCTCAGCATCAGTGAGATTGTTGCTGCACAGCAGGGTGGAATTATGAACTGGACCATGATGACCAATCCTTTTGCCACGGTTGCCGCCATGCTATCGTTGCTGGGTGCTTTCGGTCACAGCCCGTTCAACTTAGTTAAAGCCCCCAACGAAATCCCCATTGGTCCACCAACCGAATACCACGGAACATTTTTGGGTGTTTTGAGAACCAACGGCGCCATTTTACACGTGGCCGAAGCTGCCTTGTTCATGAACCTGTTTTTTGGTGGAGCCACCAGCTGGATTGAGCTCATCATTAAAACCTTCTTCATCTATTTCTGGTCGGTATTTGTAGGAACCGTATTCCCCCGTTTCAGAATAGAACAATCGGTGGTTTGGTTTCTGAAATGGCCCACCATTATTGGAGTTATTGCAATCATTATTTATTTGTAAGTCATGGAAAAAGATTTCGATAAAACAGCATTATCAGATATGTACAAGGATAAATTCCTTGCCCCCGAAAACGAGATAAGACACGTTACAGCCCCCGATGGCAGCATCATTGAGGTAGATCCGCTGAAAGACTATTTCTGTCAGGAACGCCCCAAGGAGCTATTGCCACGCAAGGGCGCCATTGAAAAATTCCTCAACTGGGCACGGGCCGAAAGTCTTTGGGTGCTGGGTTTTGGAACCGGCTGCGGAAGTATTGAAATTCCGCCTTTGGTTACTCCCCGTTTTGATATGTACCGCTATGGTGTGCAAATGCGCCCAACTCCGCGCCAATCAAACGTTTTTATAATTTCAGGATATCTTTCCGTAAAAACACTCAAACGCGCCATCCGCAGTTATGAGCAAATGCCAAGCCCCAAATATGTTATAGCTCTGGGGAGTTGTACCATCAACGGCGGAATGTATTGGGACAGCTACAATACCATAAACCGCCTGGATCATTATATGCCTGTGGATGTTTATATTGCTGGCTGCATGCCCCGTCCTGAAGCACTGTTGGCCGGATTTGCCAAACTGAAAGAGCTCATTAAAGAAGGTAAAGCAGAAAAATCCAATGAGTACGCACGCAATTTCGACTGGTATAAAGGCAATCAAAAGAAAATAATTAAGGACTGGAATATGCCCGATTATAACTGGTAGTTCTATAAATAATTGAAAGATATTCTGACGAGGCAACAATGATTTTTAGAAACCGGAAAAAGGGGATGAATCAACAAAAAAGCTTCGCAGAAAGAATAAAAAACAAAAAATGTGACAATGAAACGAGCCAAGAGAAATTTTTATTTCACAAAGACAAATGACTATTTGGCGAGTTCCCCCGAAAGAATCGGGGCAAGCTATGTGACCTTTAAAAATAAAAGTATTGACAGATGAAAAATTTATTGCAAGATATAGAACAGAGATTTTCCATCACCGGGGTGGTGCAGCAAAGAGCTGACCTGGCCTGGATTACCGTGGAAAAATCAAAAGCTATCAGTTTGATTGGTTGGTTGAGAGACTATGCGGGCTATAGCTCCTTAACACTCATAACCGCTGTCGATTGGCTCGAAGACGGACTTTTTCAGCTCACCTATCTGCTCAACTGCCCAAAAGACAGAACAGAAATTGGCGTAAGGGTTTTTATCGACAGAGAAAATTCCACCATGGATTCGGCCCACTTGCTCTGGGAAAGTTCCTGGGTTTATCAGCGCGAACTGAAAGAAATGTTTGGCATCCACTTCCCCGGAAGTCCCAATGTGGATGAGAGTTTCATTTTAGAAGGCTGGGACAATATTCCACCCTATCGGCGCGACTTCGACACCAAAAAATACTCCGAGGAAACCTATTTCCCCCGACCCGGCAGATCGAGCAACGACCCTGCTGAATACATGAAATCGAAATTATACCCCAACGATTAAGGAAAAGAACCATGGATTTTAAAAATATGTTTCAATTTAATGCCGACCGGAGCTCCTATCCGGAATTGGATGCCAACGGGAAACCCATTATTGACCTGGCGTCGCATAAATTCCTGAAAATCTGGCAAGGACCTCAGCATCCCGGTGTCACCGGAAATATGTCGCTGGAACTCACCGTGAGTGGCGACGAAATTGTGGAATCGAAAACCCATGTGGGCTATCTGCACCGTGGCTTCGAGAAACTTATGGAGCGCCGCAAATTTATTCAGTGCTTCCCCACCTGCATTCGTATGTGTGTGGCCGAGCCAGATCCCAACGAATATATTCTGTCGGCTTGTATTGAGGAACTCTCCGGGATCGAAGTTCCCGAAACTGCCCAATGGCTCAGAACTCTGGCCCTCGAAATGGCACGTTTACAGGTGCTTCTGCGCGGTGTACCAGGTCAGGCCGGAACATTTGCTCTGGGGTTGGGTTATCAGTGGGGAAACTATATCCGCGATTTAATCTTAGACAGGTTCGAAGAGCTTACCGGCGGACGGGTTTACCATATGTATATTCTCCCGGGTGGCGTGCGTGGTTTGCTCCCCGATGGATTCAAAAACCGCATGGAAGAAAACCTGAAGCTTGTTGACGAGTTTCTGGTGAATATCAACGACCTGATGTACAATAACGTCGTGTTTAAAAAACGCGCCATTGGTTTGGGTCATATTCCGCTCGACTGGATTGATAAATATGGGGTTTACGGACCAGCTGCCCGTGCTGCAGGAGTAATGCGCGATGTGCGAAAAACCCACCCCTATCTCAAATATGCTGAGCTCGATTTTGAACCCTTCACCACCACCGAATCCGATGTGTATGCCCGCAGCATAGTTCGCTGGCACGATTTAAAAATGACCGTAGATCTCATTCGCCAAATCATGGCCAAAATGCCCGATAATGGCGAAATAAAAGCCCAAACTCCCAATGTGATGCACTGGCGTATTCCCAAAGGCGAAACCTATGCAAAATGCGAGAGTTCACGCGGTGAATATGGAATGTATATGGTAACCGATGGTAGCGATATGCCCCGCCGGGTAAACCTAAAAGGACCCAGCTACACCCACGCCACTGCACTTCTCGAACGACTTCTCATCAATGCCAATATAGCCGACACAGCCGCTATCATGGTTTCTCTGGCCACTTGTCCACCCGAAATAGAACGATAGCCCTGGTTTAACACACAAAATGACGAAAAATGAGCTTAAAAGATTTAATAATTCCGTTTACCGCCTGGAAAAGAATTGCCAAAGAACCGGTTACCGTTAGAGATCCCTTTAACGACCGTCCGGGAGCCGACAGATATCGTGGTTTCCATAAAAACGATGTGAATTTGTGCATTGGTTGTGGTACCTGTGAAGACATTTGTGAGAACGAAGCCATTGACATGGTTCCTTTTAAGGACTCTGTGAGTGGCGACAGCGGACTGCGCCCAAGGGTGGATTATGGCCGTTGCTGCTGGTGTGCCCTTTGTGTGGATGTTTGCACCACCAACTCGCTCTCGTTATCCAACGAATATACCTGGGTTTCTGTGGATCCTGAAGATTTCATATACACCCCCGGAGTGGATAAAAAAGACTGGGACAACAACGAAAAAGGCTGGAAAAAACCCGAAGGAAGCTACGAATTCTACAATCTCAACAGGGTTTCTATGGAACATCTTCACCCCCACGAAAGAGACAAATCGTTTGTGGAAATGGTGAAAGGCTATTCCAAAGAACAAGCCATGGCCGAAGCCGACCGTTGCGTGGAATGTGGCATCTGTACTGCCACCTGCCCGGCTCACATGGGAATTCCGGAATACATCAAGGCTGTTAGAAACGACGATATTGAAGAAGGTTTACGCATTCTCTACGAAACCAACCCACTTCCCGAAATCTGCGGACGTATCTGTACGCACAAATGCGAAACCGTTTGTTCCATTGGCCACAAAGGCGAACCTTTGTCCATCCGCTGGCTCAAACGCTATATTGCCGACCAGGTTCCTTCGGAGAAATACAAGGAAATTCTCAATACCACCGAAATAGAAAACAAGAACAAGAAAATTGCCATCATCGGTTCCGGTCCATCTGGACTTTCAGCAGCACATTATCTGGCTTTGATGGGTTATGCGGTAACCATTTTCGAGCAATACGAGCATGCAGGTGGTATGATGCGCTACGGGATTCCCGAATATCGCTTGCCCTACGATCAGATAGACAAAGACATCGACTATATTCTCTCCTTAGGGGTTGATATTAAATACAATACCCGCGTTGGGGAAGACATTACCCTGGATCAATTGGGCAAAGATTTCGATGCGGTATTCTCCGGAACAGGTTTGCATTTGGGACGTAGCACCGGAATTCCGGGCAGCGACAACGCACACGTGTACTATTCCACCGATTTACTTCGCGAAATTACCGCCGGAACTCCCATTGAAGTGGCTCCTAAAATTGTGGTTATCGGGGGAGGAAATGTGGCCATGGACATCACCCGTTCCTTAGCCCGCATGCAGAACGAGAAATATGGCAAAGTAGATATTTTAGCTACCGCTCTCGAAAGAGAACACAATATGCCCGCCGACCGCGAAGAAATAGTAGAAGCCCGCGAAGAAGGTGCTTTGGTTATGCCGGGTTGGGCTCCACAGTCCATCGAAATTAAAGATGGCGTTCCCACCGGATTGAATGTGGTGAAATGTAATTCTCTGTTCGACGATACAGGCCGTTTCAATCCGCAGTGCGACATGAATAACAAAAACTTTTTCGAAGGCAGCATGGTTGTGCAGTCCATTGGACAAGGCATGGATTTGACCTATGTATCGGATGAGTTTAAAAAGAACATCGAGTTTAGCCCCCGAGGCAGGGTAATGACCAACAGCTATTTCCAAACCGGCGTAAAATGGTTCTTTATGGGTGGCGACATCATCGAAGGTCCCGATGTGATTCATGGTATTGCCAACGGTCATAAAGCGGCCATTGGTATAGATAACTATCTTCAGGGAATTGATTTTTCTCCCGCTAAATAATTTTAAAACAGCATAGTATCATGGCCGATATCAGTACTAAATATCTGGGACTCACCTTAAAAAGCCCTGTAGTTGTGGGAAGTTCACCGCTTACCGATAATCTTCAAAGCATTATGGCATTGGAGCAGGCAGGCGCAGGGGCTGTGGTTCTTAAGTCGCTCTTCGAAGAGCAGATTCTACACGATGTAGACGCCCTGAGGGTGAACAATGCCAGTAACAGCTTTGCCGATGCCGAAAACTATTTCCGCTATTTTACCCGCGAAAAAAGCGTAGGCGATTATATTCAGCTCATTAAAGATGTTAAAAAGCATTGCACCATCCCTGTCATTGCCAGCATCAATTGCATAGATGCAGGGGAGTGGGTTTCTTTTGCCAAAAAAATAGAGAAAGCCGGAGCCGATGCCCTGGAGCTCAATATTTTCAACCTTCCCGCCGAAGAAGAATTTACCGGACGCGATTACGAGAAAGTGTATTTCGACATTGTGAGTGAAGTAACTCAACATATCAAAATCCCACTATCCATCAAACTGTCCACCTATTTCTCCGGCCTCACCAATTTTGCTTCGCGCTTGTCGCATACCAAAATCGATGGTATGGTACTTTTCAACCGCTTTTACGAACCCGATGTGGATATAGAGAAACTCGAAATTCGCAGCAAAGGCTTTCGCAGCCTTTCGAGCGATAACAGCTATGTTCTCAGGTGGATTGGAATACTATCGCCCATTGTAAAATGCGATTTGTGCAGCTCCACAGGCATCACCGATGGCGAAACAGTGGTAAAAAATCTGTTGGTTGGCGCCAAGGCAACCATGGTGGTTTCCCAAATTATTAAAGATGGGCCGCAGGTGATAACAGAAATGAATGCCTTTCTAAACCACTGGATGGAGAAACACCATTTCAATCAAACCGCAGATTTTATCGGAAAACTCAACCAAAAGTCCGTGCAAAAGCCCATTTTGTTCGAACGAAGTCAATTTATAAGGTATTTTCACGATGCCGATTATGCAAAATAAAAGGTGCATTCAAGTAATAAATGCAATTTCTCCGTTATTATTAATAAACTGTGA
>DYSN01000184.1 GCA_020718205.1 Draconibacterium orientale | reverse complement strand
TGAGTCCGGTCTAAAAAGCCATCAAAAACGAAGATATAAAATACAACTACTTGATTACTAATGTTTTATGAAACACAATTCAAAAATGCAACTATTTGATAAACAATGAATTGTGAATTTCAATATACTTTTACGGCCTTTTTAGACCGGACACATACCTATCCATTATGTCTATGCGTTCCTGGGTTGAAGAATTTCCAAACTTGGGCATCATCTTGAATAGTATAGGAATAACTACTCCGTCATAAACTATGGCAAGTACGAGTATATTGATATTAAACCCGCCAAACTTCCAGTTTGTTCGATCAAGATAATCAAATATTTAAATGTTTTTCGAGTTTTTTGTCATGTACTAAGATTAGTATGTTAATTAATTTTTTGTATTGGCCTTCTTAACTCTTGTAATAGTTCCCCATACAAACAATGAAATTCCCAGCAACCAGATTCCAATATTTAAGCTAAGCACAGAGGGCCCGGCTAACCCAATAATTGAGAGGATAAACCCAAGACTAAATAAGGGGTTTAAGTGGTTAGGAGCAATTCGTTCCCTTGATATAAGAAAAGCTACCATGCCAAAAGAGAGAGAGGTAATTATGTATAGCCCTCCATTAAGTATCGCTTGATCAAATATTATTAAAGCGAGCCCTACGATAAGCAGCACTATGGCAACTACTGAGAGTAGTATTATCCATATTTTTGAAAAATCATTGAATGTTTTCATATTCAAAACCGTATTATGTTTTAGATTTTTTATCAATTATTTGTTATTTATTAATCAGTTGTTTTATGGGATACTTATCACCATCACTGTCAAACTCATACAATCCATCAATGATACCTTTTTTGTTTCTCGTAAACTGTATCCTGTATTTTTCCTGATTTAAGTCCATGTACTTAAAAATATCATTGCCCATAGGTGTGAGCTCCTGTATTGAAGCATTATCCTGATATAGTATTAGCTTTTTACACTCACAACTTATCCTCACATTCTGATAGTTGCCTTGATATTCGAGTAGCTTTGAATTATCGAAAATTGTCGGGGTTAGCTCAACCTTACACCCTTCAATTGCCCATTCAAGTTTGAATCTTATTAAACTATCTGTCTCCGTTTCAAGTAATTCCTTTGCGGCCTCGATTTGTGCAACAATTAAGGCTTGATCTGAATTGCAAGGAATATCCGGTATTACTCCATTTATGTAATTAGTCTTTGAATACGGGTTAACTTCCTGCGAATAGGGTACCTTCAGATTAATATGTGTTTCTGGAAAACTCATGTAACGTACTCCATGCGCTCCTCCTCTGGTTTTTTCTCCAACAATTTTTGCTCTTTTAAGCTGCTGTAATTGATATGCCATAGCCTCTGCTGAAGAGTATGAATAGTTACTCATAAGGATATAAATTGGTTCTTCGGTAATTCTTTTCCCGGGAACCCATTCTTGTGTCCATATTTGCTCGATTATACTATCCTTATAAATAAAGTCGTTAGACAAGTGAGTGCTTTTATCGAAGAAATAGCTACTTATCAGTTGTGCCATTGCCTCATCACCTCCTCCATTTATTCTAAGGTCGATTATTAATGCCTTGCTGTTTGCAACAAAATTCATAGCAGCAATTGCCGTTAGCCCTGCCGTTTTAGGATTATTGAATGTTGTTAAGTTAATATAACCAATATTTCCGGGCAGTACTTCAACTTTTTGGAAACCATAGTTATTTTCAGGGTAGCCCAATTTGGTTTCGACCAGTAAATCATCAGGTATTTTTTGGAATGGGGATACCCTAATATGATCATCGTGAGATACTTTACGGAGATCCTTTGTTAATTGAGAAGTGAAATCATTTACATTGTCGAACTGATTGTAGTTACCCAGTTTATTCTCCCCTTTTAAAAAATCTACCATTTTTTTAGATACCTCCGGTAATGGGTAGTACTCCTGAAAAATCTCAGAAACCTTTTCGATGATCTCTAAACGTTTCTTATTGTTTAGCTGAATAATATCATCCTGTGAAAAAGAATGGAATGGATTAACAACTTGGAATAAAAACCCCAAAATAAATATTAGAGGTGTTGATTTCATATATTCTGATTTTACTTTTTCAAAAGATTTAGTATTGAATGCTTTGGTATTTATCCCAATTTAAATTCCGACCCGGATATATTACCTCTTTAAACGGCCAGTCCCTTTTCAACCAATTTTGGATTGCTGTGTAAAGCTCATTTTCGTAGCCCAAATCGTATGCATCCTTTGTTACCCAGAAGAATACCTGAGCATCGTACTGTTTTGAATGGATTGGTAATATGTAGATACAACCAAGGCATTTGTCCTGAGCGTGATTCATAACCGTATATGTAAATGCTGTTCTGCGCTCATGCTCATTCACGTGGTTCATTAGTGCGTTAATATCATCCTGAAGAGTTAGAGTTTCCTGTGGCCAGTCGTCATCGGGACCAAAAACCCCACGAATATGTATAATACTGCTCATTACAGCCTGGTAATCAAGCTTGGCATCGGAAACCCGGAGTGGGCGAACGAAAAGGTTTTGCGTAACCAATGAATCTGGTACTTTAAACGATTCGGGCACAAATTGCAGTATATCTAAAAATCGTTGAGCATCAATTCTTGTTGAATCCAGCTTTAGGGTCATCTGGCAATTCTCTATGCACTTTTCCCTGTCGAACTCGTACCAGTAGAGCTGCCGTAATACATTGTAAAGCATAACTTCCTTTTCATACAAAGGCTTCGATTTTTCGAGTAGCTCAATGGCCGCAGAGCGATTTCCCTTCTTAAACTCATCGATTGCAATAGCCACAATCTCCTTTAAGATTGCTTTTGAAGAGTCGGGGTAGGCTTGATGTAGGGCTTTAACTATGCCTAAGGCATTTTCAACCTTTCCGGTAGAAATTGATTCAGCAAGCTTCTGAATCTTCTCATTGAATGTTTGCGCATTTGATAAGGAAACAATTAATGAAGCAAGGGCAAAAAGGATAATTCGTTTCATAATCTTATAATTTGTTTTTAATGATCACAAGGAATAGCCATTATATTGCTTTCAACAGTAACCTGGCTAACTGCTGCAAAAGCATTGGCCACAAAGGCTACTTTTTCACTCCAAAATTCGAGTGAATAGCTTGTTTCTCTTAGAATCCTTTTATAATCATCGGGTTTTAAGGAATTGTTTTTTTCTTTCATCAACGCCACTATTCCTGCCAACACCACTGACATGGATGAATAAGAAAAGTAGGGGTCATTTCCATTATTCTTCAAGTGGGCTCCCGATTCTGCAAATTCTTTGTAATTGGGTAGAAAAAGCAAATTGTAGTCGTAGTGAAAAATATTGATATCATACGCTCTCGAATACCTATCGGGGGAGGATGAAAAAAAACCTATGGGTAGAATATTTTCATCCAGATCGTAATGAATAAAGGTTGTAACAATACCATTTTCAATGGCTTTTCTCACTGCGGAATCTATTATAGATATATTTTCAGGGGAAAAAGCTCTGGCCGAATAGGTGAGTATATCCAACTCATTGTCAATTGCCCACAATATGGCACTAACAATTGCTTCTGACTCTTTTTTCACGTCATTCTCTCTGGCATTCAGGGCATATATTTGTGCATCGGGTGCAATTTCCTTCAGGGTTTTTGACATCCATAAACCATGTTCTGCGATTTCATTAAAAGCCGAATGATCCCCCGTAAAATTCATTCCCCCAGCGTACAAATACCCGTTTCTCTCGTAACCAAAATACTTGTCAATTATTCCGATTTTGATCCCTTTACCTGTTGCCAGCGTATGAGCCTGTTTTATATTATGAAACGAATCGTAGGTTGGCCTTGTATTGGCATTGGGGAAATGAATAAACATATCCGCCGCTTTTTCGGGTTTGGCATTGAAAAATAAAGAAACAA
>DYSN01000072.1 GCA_020718205.1 Draconibacterium orientale | reverse complement strand
TATTCCCCCAAAATATGAAATTCGAAAAATTAGTAGAAGGCAGATTAATCAAGCGGTACAAAAGGTTTTTGGCAGATGTGGAACTGGCCGATGGAGCCATTGTTACAGCGCATTGTACCAATACCGGAAGCATGGATTCCTGTTTGGAAAATGGTGCCGGGGTTTTGCTTTCTCCATCACCCGACCCTAACCGAAAAACGCGTTTTACCTGGGAAATGATTTATATCAACAACAATTGGGTTGGAGTTAATACACAGAATAGCAACAAAATAGCTCATGAGCTGGTGGAGAAAAATATCATTCGGGGGTTGGAAAATCTAATTGATTTAAAAAGAGAATTGAAATATTTCGATAGCAGGTTCGACCTGTTTGGTTTTGATGGAACAAAGGAAGTGTGGATGGAAGTGAAAAATGTGAGTATGAAAAGAGATGATTGGGCACTTTTCCCCGATGCGGTGACCGAACGAGGCCAAAAGCATCTAAAAACGCTGATGAAAATAGTTGAATCGGGTCAAAGAGCTGCCATGATTTATATTATACAACGCACCGATATTTCGAAATTCAGAGCGGCGCACGAAGTAGATGCCAAATATGCTCAGCTTTTAGAAGAGGCAAAAAGAGTGGGAGTGGAAGTCTATCCGGTTCAGGTTCAGTTGAATGAGCAGGGAATAGAGTTTTACAGGAGCTTATAAAAAAAGCCCCACTGAGTTTTCAGAGGAGCTTTTGTTTAGTTATTTGAACGATAGTTTATTCGCATTTGGAATATCCGCAATGTTTGCAGGTTAAACAGCCTTCTTTATACACCAGGGCATCGGCCACATGACATTCAGGGCATTTGTTTTTGGCAGCGGTGGTTCCATCGGGAATGTATTTTTTAATGGCTCTAACCACACCGTTTTTCCAGGTATTGATGCTTTCGGTATCGAAATTCAGGTTTGAGATTAAATCAACTGCCTGATAGAGTGGCATTCCATGACGAAGGATTCCGGAGATAAGCTTGGCATAGTTCCAGAAAGTTTGGTCGAAGCTGCGGCTCAATCCTTCTATGGTAACTTTATAGCCTTGTTTGTCGGTGAATTGGAAATCGTAGCGGGCAGGTTCGCCTTCTTTTTTATAACGAACCACTTCGCCGTTGTTCACCCATGGTGGCAAATAGAAATCATCGGCTTTACCAGTGAACACCTCGTAGGGCTTTCCATCGAGCAATCCAACCACTGCAATCCATTTTTCGTAGTCATTCTGGAAGCGAAGGATGTCGGCTTCTAATTTCTTAGGACGGGTAGGAGCCTGATTTTCTTTGAATGTGACTTCCGAATCCTTGTTTTCATCCTTGGTTACCAAAACCCCGGATCTGGAGCCGTCGCGGTAGATGGTCATTCCCTTGCAGCCCACTTCCCATGCTGTCTGATAAACCTGACTCACCAAATCCTCGGTGGCTTCTTTGGGAAGATTTACGGTAACGCTGATGGAATGGTCGACCCATTTCTGAATGGCGCCTTGCATTTTTACTTTGGCAACCCAGTCGATATCGTTGGAAGTAGCTTTATTATAGGGCGATACATCAATAATCTTTTGAAGATCCTTGTCGTTGTAGTTTTTAACTTCTTCGGTATTATAACCATTCACCGAAAGCCATTTTAAAAACTTGGGATGAAAAACATTGTATTCTTCCCAGCTGTCGCCCACTTCATCCACAAAGGAGATATTGGAGTTTTTATCGTTAGGGTTTACTTTTTTTCTTCGTTTGTAGGAAACCATAAACACGGGCTCAATGCCAGAAGTGGTTTGAGTACAGATACTTACGCTACCTGTAGGTGCAATGGTAAGGATGGCAATATTTCTACGGCCATATTCTTTCATATTTTCAATAACATCGGGAGCAGCTTCCTGAATTCGTTTGATGAATGGGTTATTGGCTTCTCTTTCGTAGTTGAAGATGGGGAAAGCTCCGCGGTCTTTAGCCAGATTGATGCTGTTTCTATAGGCTTCGATGGCTAAGAGTTTGTGAATTTCGGTGGAGAATATTATGGCTTCGTCGGAACCATAGCGTAAGCCAAGAGCGGCCAGCATATCGCCTTCGGCGGTAATTCCAAGTCCGGTTCGACGACCTTCGATGGTTTTGCGTTTAATGTTTTCCCACAGGTTTTTCTCAATCCGTTTAATTTCTTTACTTTCGGGGTCGGCATCAATTTTGGCAATGATGGCATCCACTTTTTCAATTTCCAGATCGATGAGATCGTCCATCATTCGCTGAGCATAATGCACATGCTGAATGAATTTTTCGTAGTTGAACGATGCCTGTGGTGTGAAAGGATTTTCCACATAGCTATAGAGGTTGATGGCCTGCAAACGGCAGCTGTCGTAGGGGCAGAGTGGTATTTCGCCGCAGGGGTTGGTAGAAACAGTTTCGAAACCCATGTCGGCATAGCTATCGGGCACCGATTCTCTGATTACGGTATCCCAGAACAAAACGCCGGGTTCGGCAGATGCCCAGGCATTGTGGATGATTTTATTCCACAAATTTTTGGCATCAACTTCTTTAACAGTTGTTGGGTTTTCGCTGTGGATGGGATATTGTTGTTTATAGGTTTCTCCGCCGATAACAGAGCGCATAAATTCGTCGTCGATTTTTACCGAAACATTGGCTCCTGTTACTTTACCTTGTTCGAGTTTTGCGTCGATAAAATTCTCGGCATCGGGGTGTTTTACCGAGATACTGAGCATGAGTGCGCCTCTGCGTCCATCCTGCGCTACTTCGCGGGTGGAGTGGGAATAGCGCTCCATGAAAGGAACTATTCCGGTGGATGTGAGGGCACTGTTTTTAACTCTGGAACCAGTGGGGCGAATATGCGACAAATCATGTCCAACGCCGCCTCTGCGTTTCATAAGCTGAACCTGCTCCTGGTCTATTTTCATAATTCCCCCGTAACTATCACTCTGTCCATCGTTTCCAATGACAAAACAGTTGGAAAGACTGGAAATTTGCAGATTGTTTCCAATACCTGCCATGGGACTTCCGGCGGGAATAATATATTTAAAGTTTTTGAGCAATTCGAAAATGGTTTCTTCGGAGAGCGGATTGGGATATTTTTGCTCAACGCGTGCAATCTCCGAAGCAATACGGCGATGCATTTCGTCGGGAGTTCTTTCAAAAATCTGGCCAGCGGAATTTTTTAAAGCGTATTTATTCATCCAAACGCCTGCTGCAAGGGTATCGCCTTTAAAATATACTGTTGCAGCTTTTAAAACTTCCTCATGAGAAAACGATTGCATGGATTTTGGCTGCATTGCAGCGGGCTCTTTGGCGTTTTCAGTGGCATTTGTTGGCGCGGATATTTCAGGGCGATGACGGGTTGTTTCTAATTTGTTATATAAGTCTGATTTCTCCTGTTGTGAGCTTGATTGGATATCAACACTCAAATTGGCAAACAAATCTCTCTCCATTTTATTAGTTTATTAAAATTATTACTTAGCTTTGATTCTGATTTTCCTGTGAAAAATCGATGTTTTTTGTCGGAGTCAAATTTAGTTTGATTTATTTATGGTTGCCATTTTTCTTATCAACACCCATTGTTAATTATTTTTTATGTTTCTATTAATCGCTTGAAAATGTAGTGGAAAAGAAAAACAGGCGACTCAATTTTTTTTCTGTGGCGTTTATTGTAAATTGCATGTTATGAAATTGATAAGGGGTGATTAAAAAATTTTTAAGTCATTTTTTTCATTTTTTTTTTGAAATAAAATAAAATCAGGGTTTAATTTTTTCAATTTTTTGGCATGGCTATTGCAAGCTCCCGTAAAATGCAGCCTTGCCGATTTTTTAATCCAAATTTTGGATTTTTCTATTTTTTGAAGTTCAAATTTATCCCCTGACTCAGGGCAAAAACTTACTCATATTTTAGACTTTTTACAGGATTTTGCCGGGCAGCCTGAACGCTCTTAACCAGAATGGCCAGACTGGCAATTAATAAAGAAATGATTCCTGCTACCACATAATTCGTTATTGATAACCTCAGGTGATTTGAAAATTCGCTGAGCCAGCTCTGAAGGAATATTGTTGCTGTAAGAAATGCCGGAATCATGGCCAAAACCACCCATTTCAATATGTCTTTGAGAAATAAAACCAAAATTTGCCACGAGGTACTTCCATTTACTTTTCTGATGCCAATTTCTTTGGTTCGCTTCTCCACATTGTAAACCGAAAGCGCGAACATGCCCACAAAACTGAGAATAATGGCCAGCAAAGCCCCGCTGCTTATGATGAGGTAAATTCTGTTTTCCGATTCAAGTTTATTTTGATAAATATCTTTGAGCAAAGCAGAAGAAAACGTATAATCGGGTAAAAATGAATGGAATACCTTGGCTATCATTTCAGTTTTTTCTGGGGTTAATGATTCCTGTGTCTTCACATAAATAACAGAAACTCTGGAGTCGTAGGCAGCCAAAAGCAAAGGTTGAATCTGATGTCCTGCATTTTTCAGGTAAATAAAATCTTTCATCACGCCAATAATTTGTAGGGGCGTTTCATCGAACATGATGAGTGCAGATTGCAGGGGTTTATCAAGGCCTAAGTATTTGACGGCCGCCTCGTTGAGAATTATAGCATTTCTATCTTGTTCGTTGGGACTAAAGAATCTTCCTTCCAAAAGCTCCAGCCCCATGGTTTTACAAAAACCCGGTTGAACTCTGTACTCGTTGATGGAGCGCGCCGTTGTTTCCGACTCGCCAAACTTGTAGACCGCCTGTCCGCTGCATCCTCCGCCCATAAAATGGGAGCTGCTGCCTGCCTCTTCCACAAAATTCAGCTTTTTCAGCTCTTCTATAATGGCAACGGCTTTTTCATCCACCGATTGATTGAAGTTGCTCACTGCAATTACATGGTCAATTTGAAAACCCAGGGGGATATTTTTTACAAAATTAATTTGCAGATGAATCACCAACAGACTCATAATGAGCAGGCTGCTGATAAAAAACTGAATCACTACCGATGAAACTGCAATCCATTTTTTCCGCTGAATGGTTTTGTAGCCTCCTTTTATGGAAACGGTAATAGGAAGCTGACTCAAATACCATGCGGGCCACGCACCTGCTGCTGCGATAAACAGAATCACAAAAATTAGGGTGAGCACGATGGTGATGGGGGAAAATAAATCGTTGAGACTAATCTTTACCTGAATGATGTCGGCAAAGAAGGGCAGCGATGCCGATGCTATCAGCCATGCTAAAAGGAGAGCGGCCAGAGTAATAAGCGCTGTTTCGCTATAGAAAAGCATGCTGAGACTCTTTGGCGTGACGCCCAGAATTTTTCGTAAGCCTATTTCTTTCAATCGTTTTTCGCCATGATGCACATAGAGATTGATAAAATTGATGATGGCAATAAGAAGAACGAACCCCGCAATCAGGCTGATGAGTACAATCTGGTTCATGTCGCCTTTGGGCGAAATATCCCAGTCGCAGATGGTGTGGAGATGGATTTGCGGGAGCGGCTCTAAAAATGAAGTTCCCACCGCATTAAATTGCGAAAACAGCTCGTTGAGCACCTTGTCGTAGGGTTTGGTGATTTTGTTTTGGAGCGCATCGAAAGGCACATTCTCGTCCACCAGATAGTAGGTGAAGAACTCGAGTCCGCCCATCAATTCCGGCGAAATGGCTCTCATATTGCATAAAGCATCGAATTGAATATGACTGGTTTGTGGCCATTTTTCCACCACTCCGCCAACCACATATTTCGTTTCGTTGAGCTCAATGTACTGTCCACTGCATTGGGTATTTCCAAAAGTTTTGAGAGCCAGCTCGGTTGTTATCACTACATTATTTTTCCCCACAAGGGCATCCTTTGCATTTCCATCGATATAATCCAAGCCAAAAACTTCGGAAAATTCCGGATCCACAAACAGAACATTTTCCACACTAAATTGCTTGTCGCCAGCTTTTAGGGTGTGTTCCCAACCGCGATAAATCTGGCTGGCCTTTATTATTTCGGGTACCTGAGGGGGAATGTCGGTATAGGCTTTGCGCATGCAAATGGGCATAACAGAATTGGAATTTTCTTCCACAATTCTGTTTACCAATCGCACCACCCGATGTTTGGTTTTGATATGCTCATCGAAGCTGAGCTCGTGTTTCACATAAACCATTAAAAGCAGAAATGTAGCCAGAGCAATGGCTAAGCCGGGCAAATTGACAAAGAGCAACATGGGGTTGCGCCTGAAACTTCTCAAGCTTTTTAGTATTTGGTTCATGGTGAAGCGGTTATAATAGGTCTATTCTTCGGTTATTACTTGTCCATCGAGCAGATTAATGGTTCGGTGAGCAAATCCGGCATCACGTTCGGAGTGGGTTACCATGATGATGGTGGCCCCTTCCTGATTGAGCTCGGTGAGGAGGTTCATCACTTCGAGTCCGTTTTTGGTGTCGAGATTTCCGGTGGGCTCATCGGCCAGGATCAAACCGGGATTACAAACCACTGCACGGGCTATGGCTACTCTTTGCTGCTGTCCGCCAGAGAGTTGCTGGGGATAATGTTTAATGCGGTGCCCAATTTTCATGCGTTGCAACACTTCCTGAACTCGTTTTTTACGTTCCGATGTGCTCATTTTCAGGTAGATGAGCGGAAGTTCCACGTTTTCGAACACGCTAAACTCGTCGATGAGGTTAAAGCTTTGAAACACAAATCCAATATTCCCCTTTCTAAATCCGGTGCGGTCTTTTTCTTTTAAACTTCCCACCTCGGTATCGCCAAACTTATAGATTCCCGAAGATGGATTGTCAAGCAGCCCAATGATATTCAGCAGCGTCGATTTTCCGCAGCCCGACGGGCCCATAATGGCAACAAATTCGCCTTTTTTTATTTCCAGACTCACGCCATTCAGGGCATAGGTTTCAATGTCCTCGGTGCGAAATACTTTTGTTAAATTTTCAATTTTTATCATGACCGTTGTTTTTTTATTTTTCTGTTTTTAATTCTTTAATCGAAAAGGTTTGTTTGGTTAACAAATTTATTTTCAGTGGTTTATTCATATCTTAATGATTCTACAGGGTTTTTTCGGGCCGATTTTAGACTTTGCCAGCTTATGGTTGCCATCGAAATCAATAAAGCAATGAGACCGGCCAACGCAAAAATCCACCAGCTTAATTCGGTTTTATAGGCAAAGTTTTCGAGCCAGCGCGCCATAGCAAAATATCCGGCGGGAACGGCAATAACGAAGGCAACCACCACCCATTTTAGAATATCCATATTCAGCATGTAGAGAATTTCGGAGATTTTGGCTCCGTTTACTTTTCTTATGGCGATTTCTTTGGTGCGTTTTTGGGCAATTATGAGTGAGAGCCCCAGCAATCCCATGGAACAGATAAATAGCGAAATCAGCGTGAAGAGCAGCAATAGCTTGGCTTGCAGCATCTCGGTTTTGTAAACGGCCTTGTTCATGGAATTCACAAACTTATATTCAAAAGGATAATCGGGAAACAATTGCTTCCATACCTTTTCTATGTCGGCAATGGCCTGATGTTGCATTCCGGGTCGAAAACCAACCACAAAATTCAGCATCCACATGTTTTCTCTTTTGAATAATACCAGCGGCTGAACTTTCTTTTTAAGGCTCGACAGGTGAAAATCTTTAACCACACCAATAATTTTTCCTTCGGGGATGCTGACATTGCCCGAAGCAATCAACCTGAATCTTTTTCCAATGATGTCGTTCGGCTGAGTGTGGTTCAGGTAATGCATGGCGGTTTCGTTGATAATGTACTCCCCGCCCACATCGCTATCTGCATTCTTTTCCGAAAAATCTTCACCCCCTAAAAATTCCAGATTAAAGATTTTGGGGAACGAATAGTCGCAGGGGAAAACCCCAATCATATTTGGTGTTTGCTCACTTTCGTCGGGTTGGAAGCCTTCCATTTCGAACAGAAACATATCGTTGGCTTCTCCCCCCGGGGGCTCCAGCATGGCCGAAACTGATTCTATGGTGTTGTATTTGAGCAATTCAGCCTTAAAAGTCTCAAATTTTCCCTGAACCGATGAGTGCACATATTCAAAACAAACAATGCTGTCGTTATGAGCTCCCAGAGATTTGTTGAGCGCGAATTGGGTTTGGCGCGAAATAACGAGCACAGAAATAATGAGGATGATGGAAAGTGCATATTGAAATACAATAATGGATTTTCCGGCGGCCATATTTTTGGTTTTCAGCGGCTTGAACGATTTTGTATTTATCTTCGCAAAGCCACGTTTCCATGTGGGGACAATTCCGGCAATCATAGCCGGCAAACTCAGGATGGTCAATGTTACGAATACCACTGTGGCCTCATTGGCAAACAGATGGATGCTGTAATGACTCAGAATAAACTCATAAGCCAGATTGGAAACGAAAAAGGTGAGAATGAGCGTAAGTCCAATAATAACAAGACTTTCGGTGGCTAAATAAGTCAGATTGCTTCGATGTGTAGCCCCCATCAACCGGCTCACAGCAATGAATTTATAATTGAAATCGGCCATTCCCAGATTCAAACTCGCATAATTGCTCATGGAGATAAGCAGAAGAATGAGCGCAGCAAAAGCCAGCACATAGAGATAGGAAGGATTTCCGTTGGTCTCTATTTCGCGGAGTTTGTCAGATTGCAGATGGATGTCGGCAATATTTTGCAAGTACGCGGTTGCATTGAGCGAATCCACAGGCTGATTGCTGATTTCCGAAAGCCAGGCGGGATAGGCCGAAGTGATATTTTGGGGATTGGCATTTTCGCTCAGTTGCAAATAGCACCAGGCCCACCAGTTAATGGGTTCATGTTCGGTGGCTAAGAGCTCAGGGTGAAAATGGCTGTTTTGGGGGAAGTCTTTCATCACTGCGGTTACAGTAAAATCAGTCTGTGTCTCATAATAAAATCCTGCCGGACGAGTGATTATTTGTCCAACGGGGCTATTCTGACCAAAGATTTTATGGGCAAAACTTTCCGAAACAACCACAGAGCCAGGGGCTTTCAGAGCGGTTTCTTTATTTCCCGCCAAAAGTTCGGCATCGAAAATATCGAAGAAAGAGCTGTCGCAAACAAAAGCCTGGTTGGTGTTGTAGAACATATTGTTGACCTTGATAACGCCGCCTCTGATGGGAGCAAGCCTCACGTAATTTTCGATTTCGGGGAAACGGTTTGCCAATTCCGGAATTTGTTCCGACATATGAAACCTTGCAAAATGGCCGCTGGCAATGAGTCTGGGGCTGGTCATGGTGAAGCGGTAAATCTGATTCGCTTTTTTGTGGAACTTGTCGAAACTAAACTCATGGTTGAGAAACAGCACAATAAAAAGAATTCCGCTAAAAGCCAGACTAAGACCCACCACCTTGATGAGGCTGAGAAAAAAATGCTTTTTTAAGCTTCTGAAAACGAATCGTATTAACATGATTTTCTTGTTATAATTCCAATTTTACATTCAAATTATTCATATCTCAATGCTTCCACCGGATTGCGGCGGGCTGCTTTGAAACTTTGCCGGCTTACAGTTATCATGGCAATGAGCAGTGCAATAACACCGGCCAACAGAAAGACCCACCAGCTTAGCGAAATGCGATAGGCAAAGCTTTGGAGCCACCAGTCCATCAATAGCCAGGCAATGGGAATGGCAATGAAAAATGCCAGAACCACCCATTTTAAAAGACTCCAGTTGAGCATGTAGACAATTTCGCCGGTGGTTGCACCGTTTACTTTTCTCACCCCAATTTCTTTAATGCGATACTCGCTGATGAAGATGATGAGACCCAGAGCGCCCACCACCGAAATGATGATGGAAATCATGCTGAAAATAAAAATGAGTTGGGCCTGTTTTTCTTCTGCCTTGTAGAGTTTATCGAGATTTTCGTCGAGGAAAAAATAATGAATGGCATATTTTGGTTCAAATTGGTCATAGACTTTCTGAACATGTTCCATAGCCTCTTTAATATGCGCTCCATCAATCTTTAAGCTCATTTTATTGTGTCGTTCGCTGGTGAGCCAGAAAGCCATGGGCATCACTTCTTCGTGTAACGATGCATATTTCAAATCTTTTACCACGCCAATCAATTTTCCGGTGAAATCGAATCCGGGGATTTCCTTGCCCAGATAATTCTCTGTCCAGCCAAATTCTTTTAGAGCTTTTTCGTTGAAAATGAAGCTGTTCTCATCGGTTTTTAAATTTTCTGAAAACATCCGTCCATCAATCACCGACAAACCCATAAAATTCAAATAGCGCTCGTCAACTGGCCAGCACCTGAAGCTAACCTGTTTACCATCCACTTCTCGTCCCCATGACATGCCCACACCGCCCGGAACAAATTGCGAAAAGGCATAATCGGTAATGTAAGGGCTTTTTTTCATTTCGTCGGCAAAAGCTCTTTCCTGTTTCTGAATTTCGGGAGTTGTATTCAGAACAAGGATATTCTCCTTTTGAAATCCCAGGTCGAAATGCTTTGCATAGTTGATTTGCAGCTCGATAAATAAAACTGCTATGATGAGAATGATGGAAATGGCGTATTGAATCACGGTGAGTACTTTTCCGGGTGTTCCGCTTTTGGCCGAGAAAGTGATGAGTCCTTTTAAAGCCATCGCGGGTTTCACGCTTACAATCAACATGGCAGGATAAATGCTGGCAACTGCTCCAAAAACTGAAAGAAACAGCAGCAAAATGAGCATCAAAGGCCAATGATCCCAAAGATTGATGGGATAGCCAAAGATGTCGGGCCAGAAATTTATCGTTAAGATATTGATAAAGAAAGCGATAATAAATGAAACGAGCATGAGCAGCACGGCCTCGGTTATAAACAGAAGCACAATTTTTTGCCTGCTTTCGCCCACAACCCGCCTGATGTTGGCCGCTTTGAGCAGCTTTGGAACGTTGGCAATGGCAAAATTGATAAAATTGACAAAAGCCATAAAGACCAATAACAGAGCCACAGCCACCAAAGTATAAACAAAGCTGATATTTCCGGTTTCTGTTTCTTTGTCGAAATGAATATCGGTCATAGGAGTGAAAGAGAAATTGACTTTATAGTCATTATTTTCAGCCATGTGTTCAGTAATGCCGGTAATCTGCTTTATTTTTTCGTTAATCTGTTCGAAATCGGCTCCGGGAGCTATCAGATAATAATGGTTAAAACTGTACTCCGTCCACTCGTATACCCAGAAATCGGTGGGGTAGGAGCAAAAGGCTTCGTGCCGAAAAGTGGTGTTTTCCGGTTGATCGTAGTAAACACCCGATATTTCGTAGGGTTTGGTAAAATTTGCGAAAATGGTTTTCCCCACCGGGTTTTCGTTGCCATAGATTCTTTTTGCTGCCGATTCCGATAAAATAATTTTACCCTGACCTTTAAGCGGATGTTCAGGGCCATATTTCATTTTTAGAGTAAAAATTTCGGTAAAGGTGGAATCCACAGCACGGGTATTCACGCTGTACGTGTTTATTTCATCACCATCCTTGTTAAAGGTGCCTTCGGACCACGAAAAGGAACAGAGATTTTGCAATTCAGGAACGTTTTCCAGAATTAAATCGGCCATGGGATTTGGCAAATATGACGAAACGATTTTTTCCCCCTGATTTTCGGCAACCATATTCAACCGGTAAATTCTATCGATTTTTTCGTTGCTATAATCGTAGGTAAACTCGTTGTAGATATAGATAGACAAGAGCAAAAAGGCAGCAAACGAAACCGATATGCCAATGAGATTGAACACTGTTGATTTGCCCGATTTGCGCATATTTTTAATGATGGATTTTATATAATGTGCCAGGTTCATAGTGATTCTGTTTTTATTTGAATACTATTCTCTCACTCTCGCCAAAATTCTCGTACGACGATGTAATTACTTGATCGCCAGGATTAAGTCCTTCAAGCACTTCGTAGAATTGCGGGTTCTGATTGCCAATTTTTATGCTTCTTTTCTCAGCCGATTGTCCATCTGTCGAAACCACATAAATCCACTGTCCGCCGGTTTTCTGAAAGAAACTGCCTTTGGGCAATAGCAACGATTCTTTGGGATTTCCCAACTGCAGCCTGGAGTAATAGGTTTGTCCGGTGCGCATGTTTTCGGGCATTTGATTGCTGAAAACCAGCTCAATGGTAAAGCGACCGTTCTTCACATCGGGGAATATTTTTCGTACTGTGAGCTCAAATTCTTGTCCCTGACGCTCAAGAATGGCGTTGAGTCCGGTTTTCACTTTGTCTATATAGTGCTCGTCTATTTCGGCCACCACTTTATAGGATGTGAGCACATGAACCTGACCAATTCTGCCGCCTTTGGGCACCGACTGACCCAACTCCACATCGAGCATGGTGAGCTGCCCGTCGACCGGAGATTTCACGTTTAGATATTCTTCGTTTTCGCGCACCAATTTCAGATTGAGTTCCATATTGCGCAAATTGTCTTCCATTTGGCTGATTTGGATGTTGCGGTAAATGGAGTCGTTTTTCTGACGTTCCACATAAAGCTCGTAGCTGCGTTGTGCAAACTCAAAATCCTCCTGAGCTTTCAGAAATTCTTCCTTCGAAATGAGTCCTTCGGCAAACAGCTCCTTGTTTTGCTCCCAGGCTCGTTTTTTCCTTTTGATGTCGAATTCCAGATTCAGTAATTCCCGTTTTATCTGTAGTTTTTCCTGTTCCATGGTAACCATGGTATTGCGGAGAAAATTGCTTTTTTCGGCCAATTGAGCCTCGCTGTTCAGAATGCTCAAACTCAAATCGGTATTGCTGAGCCGGAGAAGTATATCGCCGGTTTTTACCATCTGACCCTCTTCGGCTACTTTTTCCTCCACTCTTCCCCCTTCGCGGGCATCGAGATAAACGGTGGAAATGGGCTGAACGCTGCCGTTGATGGTAATATAATCGTGAAAAATTCCTTTTTCTACTGTGGAAATAGTGACCTTGTTTTTCTCGGCCCGATAGGTGCTTTGGCTACCCGCAAAGAAGGCATAATATAGCAAGGTGAGAAAGAGAATTCCCCCAACTGCCCAAAAAATATGCTTCTTTTTCAATCCTTTTTTCTTTTCTATTTTTACGTCCATAGGGCTTTTTTACTTTGGTAAGTTTATTATTTTATTGATGTCATTTAATTGACATTCAGTTATTTGATATATTTTTTATTCTAAATGATTCCAGGTTCCGGTGGCATAGAACTCCAGCAAATGGGTTCGCATCAGGTAAATCATGTGGGCTTTTAGGAGATTGGCCTGAGCCGATATCATGCGCTGTTTGGCCGATTGAAACTCGGTGGTATTGGCCAGACCTTTTTCTAATTTTTTGGTCATATTCTTTAGGTTCAGCTCGCTGAATTGAAACAGCTGCTGCGAACTTTCATATTCTTTTTCCGCCGATTCCAGCTCGTCAACCGCAGTCCAGATTTCGCTGTAGAGGGCTTCCTTTTGCTTTTCGTATTGCAGTTGTTGCGAGCTCAACGCCAGTTTTTTTCGTTTGATATTGGCCGAAACTTCCCCCCGATTGAACACAGGAATTCTTAAACTTAGTCCAACCCACTGATTCTGATTATTTTCCAGTTGTTTCACATAGTTGAGCTCCGAATTGCTATAAAAAGCAGTAGAATATCCGGCGATGAGATTCAGACTCGGATAAGCTTGTCCGCGAGCCACACTCAAATCCTTTTCGCCCAATTTGAGCAAAAGAGCCTGCTGTTTCAGTTGTGGCAAGACCTCCGTAGCTTTGGCAAACAATTCGTCGGTTTTGTATGTCGACCGATTGTTGATGGCGGTGCTGTCAAAGGGTTCAATTTCAAAAGGCTGCGTGGCATTGAGTCTCAGAAGTTGTTTGAGTTCCAGCAAGGTTTTGTTCAGATGGTTTTGGGCTTTCGTCAGGCTCAATTGGTCTTCGGCCATTTGGCTTTTCAAATCTTCGGCAGTCACCGGCGATTCCTTCCCAACTTCCACCATCCGAACCATGCGCTCGTATTGCCGGGTTGACAATTCCAGCTGACTTACAGCCACATCGCTCAAACCTTTGCTGTAAAGTACTGTATAATAACTGCTTAGAATTTGAGTAATCAGCTGATTTTTTTTGATTTCTATTTCTTCGCTTTTGGCCTGAAGCAGGTAGTTTTGGTATTTGATAGAGTTTTGCTTAACCATCCCCTGAAAAATAGTGAAATTGGAACTCACCCAGTAATAATTGGTCAGGGTTGGATCGAAAGTAACGGTATTATCGCCATCGATGGCCCGGCCCAGATTATAATCCACATTGCTTCCCAGATTCAAATCAGGATAGAGAGCGATTTTGCTTTCTCTCAGGTTTATTTTACTGTTTTCCAAGTCGTTGTAGCCAATGGTCAGGTCGATATTATTTTCCAGGGCATGATCTATACAACGGCTCAGCGACCATTTTTCCTGGGCTTTGGAGTTAACAGACAGAGCCAGAAACAATGCCAAAAGCATCATTTCCGGCATCCGGCAGCTTTGCATATTGAAAATTGAAATTCTGTGGTATGATGATTTTTGATTCATTCCGCTAAAAATATTTTTCTGAAGCATTTCAAGCCTTGTGCCAAAGATTCTAAACTAAAGATTATCAATAAGATAATATAAGTTTTTGATGTGATAAATAGGTATTATTGTAAAGAATATTTACAGTGGATGTAAAGGGGTTTTACAGGGGAGGGTTGGGTTTATTGTTCAGGAATTCGTTGTTCGGAGCCCGGACACTGAGCGAAGTCGAAGTGTTCGTGGTTCAGGAATTCATTGTTCGTTGTTCGGAGACGAAACAAAGAACAACGAACAAAATAATAACGAACAAAAAACTATTTCCAAATCATCGTGCAGGGTGCGATATTTTTTTAAAAGATGCTTTAAATCCCGGTCAAACTCCTTCAACTGTTATCCCCCAACCACTCCAAAAGCCCGGGAATTTCCCTTTGGGTTTGTTGCATGGCCTGGTGGTAGATGGCGGCGGTTTTTTGCGGATTGTTTTCTATTCGCTTAATTTCCAATGATTTCTCGGGTCTTATAATAAAAACTCTGCCTTCTCTTTCCAGCTCTGTGAGTTGGTTTATGGTGTCGTTATAGCGCTGTGCCCGGCTTACCAACAATTCGTAAATCTTTGGGTATTTCCTGTAATATGCCTTGAAAATCCAGCCATTCTTTTGGGGCTCCTTGACAAATCCTTTTGGTTGGGTGAGAATCACCACCGCCTTTTTATAACCCTGATTTAGAGCATATTCCACCGGAATGGAATCGGCAAGTCCGCCATCCATAAGCAGGGAATCGCGGTAGCTTACCATGGGAGCTATAAATGGCAACGAGCTGCTGGCGGCCAGAATGGTTTTAAAATCCTTCTTATCGGCCTCGTTGAGCCGGAAAAACTCAGCGTCGCCCGTGTGGCAATTGGTGGTTCCAACCCAAAAATCGGTGGGGGAGTTTTTTAGGGTTTCGTAGTCGAAGGGGATAAGGTGTTGCGGCACTTCTCCGTAAACAAAATCCCACGAAAACATGGAGCCTTCTTTCATCCAGTTGTTCCGGCTGCAATATCTTTTATCGCCAATAAGCCCGTTCACTTCAATATTTCTGCCCATTTGTTTAGATGCATATGACACTCCATAGGCAGAGCCCGCCGAAACGCCCCAAACCGAACCAAAATCAATCTGGTGTTCTAAAAATACTTCCAAAACTCCGGCGGTAAATATTCCCCTAAAACCACCGCCTTCCAATACCAATGCTGTTTCAGCGTTCATCATGATTCATTTTTCCTGAGCAAATTTATAGAAGTGTTTGGGATTTCAATTATTATTTTTGAAAAAGGACTTGAGCTATAAATCCAATCAGGCCAAGTCAGATTCGCCCTCTTTCTTCATCTTCCCTGTAAAATTTCTTTACAGATTCTTTCTTCTGCACCTGCTTATGCCTATTTTCGCATTTTAATAACCCTAAAAGGCTCATTATGTCCGGTAAAATTCTCATCATCGACGATAATAAAGGAATCCGCCAATCGCTGGAATTGATGGTACAAACGGAGTTTGACGAGGTATATGCCCTAAGCCACCCCGGCTCGGTCATTTCTACCATCCGCGAGAAACAGGTGGATGTTATTTTGCTCGATATGAACTTTAAAACGGGCATCAATACCGGAAACGAAGGTTTTTTCTGGCTCCACGAAATTCAAAAAACCGATCCCGATATTTCGGTCATCATGATTACTGCTTACGGCGATGTGGAGCTGGCGGTTAAAGCCGTGAAAGAAGGGGCCTTCGATTTTATTCTCAAACCCTGGGACAACCACAAACTCATTTCTACCCTTCATGCGGCACTGAAACTTCGTAAATCGAAGCTCGAAAATCAGCAGCTGAAGCAAAAAACCGAAAACCTGCGCAAAGAGCTCAACCCCGAATCCAAGTCCATCATTGGCCTTTCGGATGCCATGAAACAGGTGATGGAAATGGTGAAAAAAGTGGCCAAAACCGATGCCAATATTCTTATCACAGGCGAAAATGGGACAGGTAAGGAGCTTATTGCCAGAGAAATCCATCGTCTATCCGACAGAAAAACCGAAGCCTTGGTCACAGTGGATATGGGCGCCGTGAGCGAGTCGCTCTTCGAGAGTGAGTTGTTCGGTTACAAAAAAGGGGCTTTTACCGATGCCAAAGAAGACCGCATCGGCAAGTTTGAAGCGGCGCAAAAAGGCAGTCTCTTCCTCGACGAAATTGCTAACCTGAATTTAAACCTTCAGGGGAAAATTCTAACTGCCTTGCAAAGCAGAAAAATAGCCAGGATTGGGAGCACCACCGAAATCCCCATCGACATTCGCCTCATTACCGCCACCAACCGCGACATTCATAAAATGGTGGATGAAGGCCTGTTTCGCGAAGATTTGCTCTACCGCATCAATACCATCAATATCGAAGTGCCACCTCTGCGAAAACGCGATAACGATGCCATCATTCTGGCCCTTTTTTACCTGAAAAAATACGCCCAGAAATACGACAAGCCTTCCCTTTCGCTCACCAATACGGCGGAGGAAAAGCTGCTCCGATATTCCTGGCCCGGCAATGTGCGCGAATTGCAGCATTGCATGGAGAAAGCCGTCATATTGGCCGATGGACCCTTGCTGGATGAATACAGCTTTCATCTCTCGGAAAATCAGGGGAAAGCCGAATCGGAACTGCTCAATGTGACCCTCGACGAAATGGAGAAAAAGTTAATTATGAGTCATTTGAAAAAGTATAACGGCAATATGAGCCAAATGGCAAAAAGTCTGGGCATCACCCGCCCAACGCTCTATAGCAAACTGAAAAAATACGGACTCTAAAACCCGCCCAATGTCGTATAAAAACTTCTATTTCAATATAGTCATCAGATTGCTTTTGCTCATTGGGCTTACAGCCGCTTCCGTATGGGTTTGGCTCACCTTAGAAATGCTGTGGATTTCTTTGATGTTCATAGCTTTAGCAATCATCGACATTGTTTTTCTCGTCCGCTGGTTCAACAATATTAACCGCTGGATGGCCTTCTTTTTGCTGGGAATCGAAAACGAAGATACCACTTTGAAACCTCCCCCCAAATCGGGAAATAAATCCATCGACGAAGTTTACCGGGGAATGACGCGACTCAACGATTTGTTTAAAAATGCCAAAATTGAAATATCGACCCAGGAGCAGTATTTTAAAAAACTCATTAAGCAGTCGGCCACGGGGCTTTTCTCCATCAACGAGCATCAGCGCATCATCAATATCAATCCCGCCGCTGTGAAGCTCACACAACTCTATGAATTTCAGCACGTAAACTCGCTAAAAAACATGGATGACTCGTTACCCGGTTATTTGATTCACGAACCCCTTACGCAAACTTCGGCCATATTCGAAAATCAGTTTGGCCAAAAACTGCTCTTTAAACTCTCCGAAATCAAAACTTCGACCGAGAGATTGCGGCTGGTGGCGGTGAGCGATATTACCAAGGAATTGGACAACGGCGAGGTGGAAGCCTGGATTAAGCTGGCGCGCACGCTTTCGCACGAAATCATGAACAATATTGCGCCCATCACCACATTGTCGCAGGTTATTTCGGGTTATTTTACAAGAGATAATAAAGCGGTGGCTGTGGATGAGCTCAACGAGAAAATCATTGCCAACACCATCAAGGGGCTCGAAGTCATTGAAGACCGAAGCAGCGGACTCATGCGGTTTGTGGAGAATTACCGGAAATTCACCCGTCTGCCCGAGCCCGATTTTAAACTCGTAAATCTCTCCGAACTGTTGAACAACGCCCTTTTGGCCATCGGCACCTATCCCCATTTTGAGACCATCCGGCTGATAAAGAAAATCCCCGCCGAGATTTTTATCGAAACCGATTCTTCGCTGCTCAATCAGGTGATTCACAATATTTTGAAGAATGCCTACGAAGCCCTTCTCGAAAGTCATGAAAAACCTGCGGTTCTCATGGTGAAGCTCCAGCAGAACAAGCCACTCACCATGTTGGAAATCAGCAATAACGGTCCCGAAATTCCACCCGAAATCCGCGAGCAAATCTTCATTCCTTTCTTCACCACCAAAGAAAATGGCTCGGGGGTGGGTTTGAGCCTGAGCAAGCAGATGATGCTGAAAATGGATGGCGATATCTATTTCAAGACGCCGGAAGACAAAACCAGCTGTTTTGTGCTGAGTTTTAATACCGAAAGCATATCTGTAATAGTCCAATAAAAATTGGACTAAACAGCTA
>DYSN01000071.1 GCA_020718205.1 Draconibacterium orientale | reverse complement strand
TACCATCTCTAAACTAATTGATTACGCCGATGACCCTCAGTTCATCAAAAACATCAAAAATATGATAAACATCTATAAATCGACAGCTTGATAGTGGTGCGAAACTTTAGTAATTAATAATAATTGTCCGGTAGTATTTGTGTTTCTGAAGTTCTTTGAGTCGGTTTTTACCCTCCGTGCTTCGCTGCCCACAACCTTTTTTGTGGACTGGATTGCATGTAATACTTCCATTTGAACAATTTTTAAATAAGCAAGACTTAACTATTATCACAATAATCTTCAACAATATTAATAAAGGCAAGCTGGGTTTTTATCCACCGACTCAATTTTTTAATGACATTAAAATGTTGATATCCTGATTGTTCATATCCTGAAAGAAATTCCCGTTTCCCTTGCCTTTCAATGATTTTTGTTCATCATAAATTTCAGGTGATTGGATGTTTTTCAATAACTCACATCCATCTATATCTATTTATTCCTATCAAACAGAAATACTATTTCGTATTTAGGTACTCCTAAAACTAATCAGGAAATTTCTATTTTAGCTTACCATTTTTATGAATGGAAAAATGATGGATTTTTCACAAGATAAAATACTAAACGATAATTCAACAGCAATGAACAATCTTATTAAAATATTTATTCTGGCAGTGGTTTTCCTGGCTCAAAACTCCATAGCCTGTACCAATCTGATCATTACCAAAGGCGCCAGTGCCAACGGAAGCACCATGATGGTTTATACCAACGATGGTGAGTGGCTTTACCATTTGCAAATGAATCCCCACCAAAAACATATGGCCGGCGATGTCATTAAATTTCAGATTCCGGGAACCGAAACTTTTCTGGAAATTCCACAGCCTGCGGAGACCTATAAAAAAATAGGCTTTCATATGAACGAATATCAGGTTGCCATTGGCGAAACTACCTTCACGGGTCGCGAAGAGCTTTGGAACGACAATTTGCCACTAAAATACTGGCATTTAATGAGTTTAGCATTGGACAGAGCTAAAACAGCCCGCGAAGCCATTCAGATAATTGTGAGTCTGGTAGAGAAATATGGTTATGGCAGCGAAGGCGAAAGTTTCTCCATCATCGATCCCAACGAAGCGTGGATTTTGGAAATGATAGGCGTTGGCAAAGACCAGTTGGGAGCCAATTGGGTGGCTGTGAAGATTCCCGACGGAGCTATTTCGGCCCATGCCAATATGTCCCGAATCGGAAATTTCCCTTTAAACGATCCGGAGAATTGTCTTTACAGCCCTTCCATGATTCAGTTTGCCACAGACAATGGATTTTATGACCCCAATAAAGGCGATCCATTCAGGTTTAACGAGGCCTTTAACCCGCCTTCGCCCGACAGACTTCGCTATTGCGAAAGCCGCGTTTGGAGTCTGTTTCGCAGGGCAGCTCCCGAACAAAATTTCTCCATGGATTATCATCGGGGTGTTTACGACGCCGAGCGTTATCCACTTTGGATTTTCCCCAAAAACAAAATCAGCCTGAAAAATGTAATGGGTTTGGTTCGCGATCATTACGAAGGAACCGAAATGGATATGACTCAGGGCCTGGCGGCTGGTCCTTTTGGAAATCCACAGCGTTGGCGCCCGCTTAGTTGGGAACAAGGCGACACAACCTATGTGTGGGAGCGTCCTGTTTCTACTTACAATACCTGTTTTAGCTTCATTGCTCAGGCTAACTCGCAGCTTCCAAACGAGTTGGGAACATGTTGGTTTGGTTTCGATGATACTTATTTCACTGTTTATCTTCCTGTTTATCTGGGCATTACCGAAACTCCCGAATCGTTTCGCAAGGGCGATATCATGAAATACGACCCAACTTCTATGTGGTGGGCCATGAATTTTGTGAGCAATTTTGCCAATCTTAAGTATAGTTATATGATTGAGGATATTCAGGCGGTTCAGCGGAAATTGGAGGATAAAATGATAGCCGAACAGGACAGTATTCTCATGCGACACAGCAGTAAAATGCTCGAAGATAAAAGCTGGGTGCTCCAAAACTATGTGAATACCCGCGCCATATGGATTCTCGATGAATGGACCCAATTGGGCTACAAGCTTATTACCAAATACAACGATGGTTATATTAAAACTGAAGGCCGGGAAATGCAGAGTCCGGGATATCCCAATACATGGAAAAACAAAATTATGGAGTTGGAAGGTGATAAACACCGTTTGCCCGATTGGAATAAACAAGGTCGGCAGGAAGCCAATCCCTTCTAAGGTATTTGGGTTTTCCGATGGAAATCCTCATTAAACTCTCCGGTTGAAATAGTTTTAATACCGAAAGCATATCTGTAAGACTGTGTTCCGAACTTGTTCGGAAGTCCAATAAGAATTGGACTAAACAGCTATTGCATCGGCATTATACAATTCTTTTTTTGGACTATATATTGTCTGTGTTTTGTATAAAATGCTGTTTTTCACCCGCAATCAGTCACCATGGTTTTTAATCACTTTGTTTTGATATTTTTGCCAAAAACTATTTTTTTGAAGACAGCACTCGAACTTTTATGTCCCGCCCGCGACCTGGAAGCAGGCAAATTGGCTTTTAATTATGGCGCCGATGCAGTTTATATCGGAGCACCAAAGTTTGGTGCACGAGCTGCAGCCGGCAATCCGGTTTCCGATATTGAAAGGCTGGCCAACTTTGGGCATCAGTTTGGGGCCAAAACCTATGTTACCCTCAATACCATTTTGTATGAACAGGAGCTTGATGAGGCGCTGCGTCTTATTCGCGAACTTTATAATGCCGGTATCGATGCGCTCATTATTCAGGATTTGGGATTGCTCGAAATGGATTTGCCCCCACTGCCACTTTTTGCCAGCACTCAAACCCACAATTACGAAACCGAGAGAATTCAGTTTTTAGAGAAGGCTGGATTTCAGCGGATTATTTTGGCACGGGAACTCTCTGTAAAACAAATTCAGGAAATCAGGAGAAATACTCAGGTGGAGCTGGAAGCCTTTGTGCATGGAGCTCTTTGTGTGAGTCTCAGCGGACAATGCAATTTTAGTCAGGCCATGTGCGGAAGAAGCGCCAACCGGGGGGAGTGTGCACAGGCCTGCCGAATGCCCTTCGACCTGCTCAATAACGATGGTTCGGTAATCAGCAGGAACAAGCATTTTTTGTCGCTGAAGGATTTTAATGCCGGAGAGCAAATTTTCGATCTCATTCGGGCAGGAATTACATCGTTTAAAATTGAAGGCAGGCTCAAGGACAGCAACTATCTGATAAACAATACGGCTTATTACCGCAAGCTCATAGACAGCTTTTTGTATCAAAACCCCGATTATACCAAAGCATCGGCAGGAAGCACCGAATTGAGTTTTGAACCAGACCCCGAACGGAGTTTTAACCGCGGATTTACCCCCTATTTTCTGGAAAACAGACCAAAAAACTTAGCCAATTTCAGCAGTCCCAAGTCGTTGGGGAAGGCATTGGGAATGGTAAAATCAGTTTCGGCAAATCATTTTGAATTAGAAACCACCGAACCGATTGTAAATGGCGATGGGCTCTGTTATATCAACAAATTTGGAGAGCTTCAGGGCTTTCCGGTGAATGGAATTCAGGGGAGCAAGATTTTCCCCGATAAAATGCCCGCGTTATCGGCGGGAATTTTGGTCTACAGAAATTTTGACAAGGCCTTTACCAAAAATCTTGAAAGCAATACCGACAAGCGAAAAATTGATGTACAATTGGTTTTCGGCGAAGAGAACGATGGCTTCCGGCTAAATGCCACCGACGAAGATGGAGTTAGTGTTTCCGAAGTTATTACACATCCAAAGGAAACCGCCAAGGACGCTGAAAGAGCCATTCAAACCATTGAAAAACAGCTTACTAAAAGCGGGGATTCTATTTTTAGGGTCACAGATTTTCAGTACCAGGCAGAACAAGCCTATTTCTTCCCGGCTTCGATGCTCAACGAAATTCGGCGCAATTGCTTAGACAAGCTCCATGGGCAAAGGCTGAAAGAATATAAAAGGCCGCAACCGAAAAGGCCGGAAACCGTTGCCCATTATTTCAAGGATCAGGTTTTTTATCAGGAGAATATTGCCAACAGCTTGAGCCGTATTTTCTATGAAAAACATGGCGCCGAAGTCAATGAAAAAGCCTTTGAACTGTTGAACAAGACCCAACAGGATGGAAAAACCATCATGACCACGCGTTACTGCATTAAGTATGAACTTCATATTTGTCCCCACAAGCAAAAACCCAATCCAAACCTTCAAATCAAGGAACCCATTTTTCTGAAAGATAAAAACCGCCGCTATCGGTTGGATTTTGATTGTGAACAATGTTTTATGAAAGTTCTATTGGAAGATTGATAGGGTTGATGGGCTTCAATTGTGGTTTATTATTGATTGAAAGGACGTAATTATATCCAATATCCATATATTTTTTTTATTTCACTATCCTTTTCAATATATGCTGGTAATTTTCCATTGTCGAAAATAGCTATTTTGAATCCTTTTTGCTTTAAATTTAAACAGGTTTCCTGTGATGGTATCTGATTGTAAGCGGCAACAATATCATTGAAAAACATGATGGGTGCTTTATCTTCTTCTATACTATTAAAAACGATATATTCTCTGCCAAGGTCATACTGTTTCGAGAGATTTTTAACCAAAGGGGTTGTTCTAAGTCTTTGGTAGAGCATAGAATTTTCATCCTTTTTCCAAAGAGTATGTTTTTCCTGAATCTTTTCGATATTCAAATTAAATCCTGATAAAACCCCTATTAAAATAGTAGTGTAAACTACATGAAAAATTTTTCGGTTAAAATATTCGGGATTTAAAATTAGAACTTTCAGGAATTTTTCAAACGCAACTCCAATTGCCAAATAAAGAATTATGGTAGCTGGCAAGGTAAATGCCACCATTTTTGTTGCGGCTAAACTAAAGAATGTATAAATTATAACAACAATAGTTAAAAACGATATTTTATAAATATTGTTTGTTATGGATTTTATAAGAATGACTAAGAAAAACAGCAATAAAAAGAAAGGTATGCCGTAGATTTCATTCATCATATTAAAATGCCATAAAAAATCCCCTCCGTGGTTTTCTATGACGTCAAAAAAATGTTTTGAATTGAGGCTGAACTCATATTTGCTAATAACTGGAAATGTGTTAATTATATAAATTTGCCACGGTATAAAAATGATTATTGCCACCAGCAAACTTGTGAGTATGTTTTTATAATGTACCCACTTTGTTCTTCGTTCTTTTATTAAAAGCACGGAGAGTCCCCAACCAGAGAATACCAAAAAGCCGGTTAGCCATTTAACTAAAACCGAACATCCAACAAAGACGCCTATCAAAATCAGAAAAGTTTTTTTTCGTTTTGAATTGGAGGCACTTTCATATTCAATCCATGCCCAGATACTTGCGCCTATGTAAAACAGGAATGCAACATCGTTATGATCGGTGGGAATGGCTCCTGCTGAAATTTCTAAAATAAAATTGGATAAGGAAAAAAATAATGCGCTATAGTAACCAGCAGTATTTCCAATTGTTATTTGGCCAATTCTGAAAATGAAGAGAATCAAAATGGTTGACATAATTACACTTGGTAATCGTAAGGCGAAGGTATTGACGCCAAAAATTTTCATACTTAATGCCATTTGCCATAAGAAAAGGGGTTGCTTGTGCAACCAAACATGACCAGAAATCCAGCTTGTTTCGTTAAATGGGAGAACGGGATTTTTATAAAGCATAGGTACAAATGGATTGTCCATCATGTTTTTTGCAACCAGTGCATGAAATTGCTCATCCCAAAATTCCAGATTTGGGTTTAAAAGAGCTGTAAAAAGTCGAACACTGAAACCACCCAGCAAGAGCAGAATAATACTAAGTCGTTTATTATCTGAATATTGAAATACTATTACGCTTAAAAAAATAATTATTAGACCTGTGATTAAAGGAATAATTTGAGTAAAAGAAAAATATGAAAATCTTTTTGATTGGCTTTTTTGCGAATCAACAGCTTCTGATTCTTTATCGATTTTTGTTTTATTAATTGGTCGGTCATTTGATTCTGTTTTTAAAAAATAACCATGAAGAGACTGAAAAATAGTTCCAAAGAAACCAGCATTCTGTAAATGCAATGAAATTTCTTTGCCAATTCCGCTAAAAATTAATTCTGCCTTTGCAAAATTTTCTGAGTTAACCTCATTACAGGAGTAATCCAGCGGTTTGAATTTAATGTGATTTTTTGGAGAATTGAATTTTTCACAATCCCCAGTTAATTTTTTTTCAGAAGTAATTGGAATCTCACCAGAAATATTAGGAGTTTCCAATATTTCCTGGTGTGCAATAGGTGATGCTTGCAGATAGCTATTTTTTGAATAGATTATTTCACAATTTGAGTAACCGTAAACACTTGTCAATAAAAGAAACCAAACAAAAAAGTATAATGCTTTCTTTATCTTAAAATTCATTGAAGTACGCAGTTTAAAAAATTATTAGGCAAATAAAAGGATAATATTAACGGGTTTTTGAATCGGGAAAAATTATTAAAAACATGTTGATTCAATGGTTGCCAATAAAATAGCCTATTTTGGGTAAAATAAATTGACTTCCGGAACAATTATATTCATCAGAGAATTCAAATTTTAATCTCCAAAATCAAATGAACAATTTCGCCGTTTTTTTGCCGAAGATAGTATTTTTTTATAATCGCCGATTCTATTTTTAAAGCTAATCTTTATTCTTTATGTATTGTATATCAAATGTTTAGCATGTTTATAAAAATCTATTGCTCAAATGGCTGAGGCATGATGCATCCGAATTTTTTTAAATTACTTTTGTCACCTACTTATGATTCCAAAAGAAACCATACAGCAAATCATCGAAACTGCCCGCATTGAGGAGGTGGTTGGCGACTACGTTTTATTGAAAAAACGCGGGGTTAACCTATTGGGCTTGTGTCCTTTCCATCACGAAAAAACACCTTCGTTCACAGTGAGTCCGGCCAAAGGGCTTTATAAATGTTTTGGCTGCGGAGCCGGAGGAAGCTCGGTGAGTTTCATCATGGAGCACGAACACAAAACCTATCCCGAAGCCCTGCGCCATCTGGCCCGAAAGTATCATATAGAAGTAAAGGAGGAAGAACAAACCGCCGACCAGATAGCACAGTTCAACGAGCGGGAGAGCATGATGCAATTGGTCGATTTTGCGTCGAAATATTTCACCAATCAGCTTTGGGAAACCGAAGTGGGTAAATCGGTGGGATTGAGCTATTTGCACGAAAGGGGAATCAGCCCCAAAATGATTAAGAAATTCGAGCTGGGCTACAGCCCCGACGAGTGGTCGGCATTTACCGACTATGCCATAAAAAACGCACAGGATATTGTACTTTTAGAAAAGACCGGTTTAACCATTGTTCGCGAAAACGAAAAACGCATCGATAGGTTTAAAGGTCGGGTCATGTTTCCCATTCACAACCTCACCGGGCAGGTGATAGGTTTTGGCGGACGAACCCTGCTCAACGATAAAAAACAAGCCAAGTATCTCAATTCGCCCGAATCGGAGCTTTATCATAAAAGCAAGGTTCTCTATGGAATCTCCTTTGCCCGAAACGAAATGGTGAAGAAAGACAACTGCTATTTGGTGGAAGGCTATACCGATGTCATCAGCATGTTCGATTCGGGGGTAGAAAATGTGGTAGCCAGCTCCGGAACCGCACTTACCACCGACCAAATCAAGCTCATCAAACGATTCACCAACAATGTCACCGTGCTATATGATGGCGATTTTGCGGGAATTAAAGCCGGATTGCGCGGAATCGACATGATTTTGAGCGAAGGAATGAATGTGAGGGTGGTGCTTTTTCCCGACGGCGAAGACCCCGACAGTTTTGCCCGTTCTCACTCGTCGACCGAGCTTCAGGACTTTATAACCACTCAGGCCCAGGATTTTATCAGCTTCAAAACCAATATACTATCCACCGAAGCTCAAAACGATCCCATTAAACGAGCTGGTTTAATCAAGGAAATAGTTCAAACTATTGCCATAATTCCCGATTCCATCACCCGTCAGGTTTATGTGAGAGAGTGCTCTGTTTTGTTGCAAATGCCCGAGCAAACCCTCATGAATGAGCTCAATAAAATTCTGCGGAAAAACATGAGCGAAAGTTTTGGCAATATCCCCGAAGTTCCCAAACACGCATCCACCCTAATCTGGCCATCAAACATCAACACTACTCAAACCCGGCTGGTGGGTGAGGAGGAAAATCTAGCCCGGATTCTGGTAAAATATGGCCGCGAAGACTTTATCATCAAGCGCCTAAACGAAGATGATATCGTTCTGAATGTGGCTTACTACATCATCGACCAGCTGGAATATGACGGACTGAGTTTCGAAAATCAGGTTTACAAGGAAATATACCGCGAGTTTGCCACTGATTTGGAAGGGGAATCTTTTCGCGATTATCAATACTATTTCAACCATCCCAACAAAGAGCTGGCTTCATTTTTTGTGGATCAATCCCTCGATAAATATGAAATTTCGAACAATTGGTTCGACAAGAAACAAATCTACATTAAGACCGAGAAAAAAGATTTGCTGGCTCAAAGCGTTCAGCGGTCGGTTCTTCAGTTCAAACTCAGAGTGTTGCAGAAAGATATTGAAAAAATACAGCTTCAGTTGAAGGATGAGAAAAACGACGAAACCATCAATCAACTCTTGAAACTTAACAGCAAAAAAAACAATCAAAAGAAATTTCTGAGTGAACAATTGGGTATTACCATCCTTCATTAATCGGCTCAAATTCAACGAAAACAGAAGATTTAAATAATATTTGCCCCCCAATCTGCGTTAATAAACCGAAAGAAATAATGCCCATGAAAAACCCGAAAACTCCTCTATTGGTCCTGCTTCTGCTGGTTTTCGTCTTGTCGAATCAATGCGAAAAAGAAGACGATCCGCTGCCCTATGCTGTGGTCAATATCACGATAGAACCCAATTCCACTCAATACATTAATTTGAATACTTCGGGCGGGCACGAGTATTTAACTGCCAATTATCCCAGCAGGGGAATCATTGTTTACAGAATCAATCTCACTGATTTTGTGGCCTTTGAACGAACCTGCCCACACGATCCGGATGCTTGCTGCACCACCGAAGGATGTTCGCGGATTGTGGTAGAAGCGGATGGAATTATTCTTTCGGACGATTGCTGCGGCTCTACTTATCTCATTCTCGATGGAAGCAATGTGGCAGGGCCTTCTGTTAAGCCGCTCAAGCAATACCGAACATCGTTCGATGGCCGGTATTTGCATATTTACAATTGAGAATCCTTTATTTACTTAGCCATTTGGAAGCCAATTGGTCGTAAATGCCTATAACTTCAGCATTCACCACCCCTTCGTAAGTTACCATATCGGTTTGCCGGCTCAACGGCTCTCAGGCGCAGGCTCCTTTGCCCATATTGCCGGGCAGCTGAAATACAATGTCGTGCACTTCTTTCTTGTACCAGTTATACTCCACCACATTCAGTGGTTTGTGATATCGTTGCGACAAATCGTTCAGATTGTTCTCCAGGTCGGACAGAGGTCCGTGCCATCGGGGATAGTATGAAAGCCCAATAATATCGAATTCCACTCCACGTGCCAACATATTTTCGAGCCAAAACACAGCTTCGGTATTTTGTCCGCCCAGTGCAATATGTTTCATCACAGAAACCTGTGGATCAACGGTTTTCACCCCTTTTATTCCGGTTTTCAGCAATTGAGCTAACTGGTCGGGATTGCTAATATGGCCATCGGGCCAAATCATACCATGGTTTATTTCGTTGCCCACCTGAACCATTTGGGGAGCTGTTCCCTGATTTTTAAAAGCATTCATCACCCGGATGGTATAGCTGGTAACGCTATCGGTGAGAGTTGCAAAATCTAAACCTTCCCAGGCTTTGGGTTTAAACTGTTTTTGCGGGTCGGCCCAGGTGTCGCTGTAATGGAAATAGAGAAGAATTTTAAATCCCGCCTCATGAACACGTTTAGCCAAAGCCAGTGTTTTTTTCCAATCCACAATAGTTTTTTCAGGGGGAGTATCCATTTTCGTTCTCCGGATTTACAAAAACCCGCAGACGAATATAGTTGAATCCATGGTTTTTCAATATAATCACCGGGTCGATGGGTTTGCCATTTTCAGTGAAAACCAACCCTTTATCTTCCAGCTCGGGAAGGAAAGAAATGTCGGCGCCTACAGATTTAACGGGCTCTTTGCAATGAGTTAACAGCAAAGCAGCAGCCAGAATTGCGATGTGTAACGATTTAATTATTCCGGAATTTATATGATGAAGAACAACTCAAAAACTCTATTTCACTTCACTTTGTGCTTTTATTTCCAGTTCCATTTGGAGCAATGTCTGCTTTCCTTTCTCCAAATCGGCCAAAACCTGTTGTTTGGTTTCTGCAAAGAAGCCTTTAATATTGGTAAAGAGCGACTGATAATAGCGAACCCCTTCCTGCATGTTTTCATTGAAATGAGTCAGTTGTTTTTCGTGCTTTTTGAAGAAATCCTGTTTCGCGTCTTCCATTTTAGTTTTCAAATGGTCGAGATAAAGATTCAACTCTTTTACAAACATATGAGGCCTGTCGGTGCGTTCAATCACATTGTTGCGACCATAAATATGCCCCGATAATTCTTTCAGCGACATTTCTTTATCGAAGTAGGCTAAATTGGGTCCAGGACAAATGGAAACCCCAGGTCCTTCAATGGTCGTATCTAAGTTATTAGCCAATAGCGCAGAAGTGCCTAATCCCACACAAATACATGATTTTTCGACAATTTGGTTGTATTTTTTCTGATAGATTTCTGTGGGGAGGTTTTGTGTATTTAAATCCTTAATCTTCAATCGTTGATAACGGTACGAGGCCGTGCAAATAGCTTTTTCGGTATAATCATAATTGAGCTCCACGTATTTTTTGGGACAGAGACTACCAGGTTTTCCAGAGTCAATAAGTTTCTGTTTTTCAATATCTTTTGTATTTCCACGCAGGGTATTGAAAGGAACTCCAAGGGGGGATATTCCGCTGAGATACAAATCTTTTTCTTTGGCATTTTTTAGCTGCTCTCCGGTATCTTTATCCACCGAAGTAACTTCGGGAACCAAAAGAAAAGGGGTACCCCAACCCACAGAATCCACCTGATAGTGTGCTCTGAGAAAATCGTGTTCTTCGCTGGTGCCCACACCGCCCTGGGCTGTAATGCGCAGTGAGAGAGGATTTTCGGGTAGTGGTTTATTATTGGCAATCAAGGCAGCTGAAAGAATGACCCAAACCTGTTCTGTAAGCTCCTGCCGTTTTAGTTTAAATTCTTCCAAAACGGGTCCCATTAAAAAGCCATCGGTGGCAAAAGCATGACCACCACAATTAAGACCCGATTCTATACGATATTCAGAAACCCACAATCCTTTCTTTGCCAGGAACTTGCCCTGAATTAAAGCGGAACGGTAATCGGAGACTTTCAGAATAATTCTCTTTTTCAAAAAGCCGTTGGTGCTGGGGAAAAAATCGTCGAATTGCTCCATGTAGGCATAGAGGCGCGGGTTCATTCCGGCAGAGAGTACCACCGACGAATTCAGATTGCTTTGGGCAAAACCCCGCAGAGCTGCATGGGCATCGTTAAATTCAACAGGCAGTTTTTCGCCGTTTTTATAGTTGTCCTTGTCCACTTTTGTCATGATGTTCACATCAATATTCCCCAGACTCAGGTTTTCTTTCAGCCACTCCTTCATCTCCTTAAAACTAAAGCTTTGAAGGCGAATATTGAATTCTTCTTTGAGCTCGGAACTATCGGGCAGCAGTTGAAAATAGTGTTTTATCTCTTCAATCTTATCCTGACCGGCGGTTTTTAACTCGTCTAATTTTTGATCAGCAATCTCCTTCATCAAGTTGAGGTACGAAGTAATTCGCTTGGCTCTGAAATCTTCTATTTTATCCGTTATTTCCTGGTAGGGCAAAAGCATTTTCTCGCAATAAAAACGGCGCATTTTTTCCATCAGCATATCGTCGACCAACGATATGACTGAGTCGATGCCTAAGTGGGCAACTTTAACGGGGGTATCTATGGTGAAGCCAATTCCCATAACAGGAATGTGAAAACTATGATTTCGTGGATTCATAAATTGGGTTTTATGGATGAATAAAATTGAGTTTTGTGTGTGGGTAAAGGTACACAAAAACGATTAGGAAGAAAAAAATTGACTAATGTTATTTTTTAAGGCCTTCGGCATAAAAAGTGAGGGGCAGAAGGCTCGAAATACCATCGAGAATTTGAATTTTTGCATGTGGGCTTCCCAGAATGATGCGCAATTTGGTTTGATAGAGATTTTCGTATTCGGCCATCACCTGTCGGCACGACCCGCAAGGGCTGGCAGGTTCTTCGAGCTGAACCACCTCCGATTTAACAGCAACTGCTATGGCTTTCATGGCAATGCCCGGATATTGAGCAGAGGCGTAATACATGGCCACCCTTTCGGCGCAAAGCCCACTGGGAGAGGCTGCATTTTCCTGATTATTTCCAGTTACTACCACTCCATTGGCCAGCAAAACAGCGGCTCCCACATTAAATTTACTGTAGGGGGCATAGGCCGAATCGCAGGCATCCCAGGCTTTCAACAGAAGCGTTTTGTCTTGCTCGCTCAACTCAGCTATATCGTTGTATTCCTCTATTTTTATACTTAAGTGGGTAATTTTCATATTCATATTTTCTTTTTTGGGTAGAACGGACTTTGCAGTGAAAAATCGCGATTATATTTGTGTGTCACACAAAATCAACACCCAATCTATTGAATAATAAGTTTTTGCTGATCAGTTTTCTGGCTGTTGAACAACTCTAAAATATAGACTCCTTTTTTAAGACTGCTTAGGTCTACGGGTATGCTCTCCCCAGCTTTTAAAACAAATTTCTGTTCCCCTACTATTTGTCCCGAGATATTGTAGAAACGGGCTGTGGCTTCATTTTCAATATCATAGGAATGGATATAGACTAAGTTTTTGGCGGGATTTGGATACATTGTAAAGCTGTGGTTTTGAGCCTTTGGAAGGTCGAAAACCGAAGTGTATTGATGGATGGGGAAATTATTGGTGAGTGTATCAATAATATCGCTTACGCTATAAATGGGCCAAACATCGTCAATGGCAATATTGTAACGGTAGGGGATGGTATCGTACATAGTAGAATCGGGGATGGTTATGGTATCCAAAGCCAAATCATAAAAATCGAGCGTGTCGGGCGATATGAGAATGAAGGTTGGGAAAGCCTGAATATCAAATCTATGAGCAATGGTATCGCCATTTCCCCAGGTTCCGGGAACTACCGGGGTTTGAATTCCCAGACTGTCGATATAATGCCGGCATTGTGCACTGTCGTTGCCCACATTGATGCTTAAAATGATCAACTCGTGCTCGTTACGACCCAGTTGCTCATAGGCCTGACTCACCATAACAGAGGTTTCCTTGCACAAAAAACTTTCGGCAAAGAAAAACTCCAACCCCACATATTTATGCTGACTAAGAAGCTCAGTGAGTACAAAAGTATCCTGAGTAGTGGTGACAGCGGTAAAATCTTTGGCAAAGCGGAGCGGAGTCTGGGCAAAGGTTATCAGGGAAAAAGCGCTCAAAATCAACGCCAGTAAATATTTCTTCATAGGTTTTAATTTAAGGCTGTAAATATAAGGGTTTGAGTGTAATGCAGACAGCATATTTTTTCATGGAAATCTTAAAAAAGGTTAGGGGGATTTTAAAGACTGTTTTCATAGGGTTTTTCGATTTTAGGATAACGAGTTTATTGGTTTATTGGTTAATTTAGCCCGGTCGTAATTGGCAACAGGCGAATTTAATTTTCAGGTTTTTTACCTCATAATAAACAGGAAAACATGAGTATAGAGTCGGGGAGAAGCGCAACGCATCCGCAAATAATGGTTACAAAAGCTTCGGGCGATCCTGAGGTTTTTTCGTTCGATAAACTGGAGCGCTCGCTGCGAAATGCGGGAGCTTCGCAACAAAACATCAACCATATTCTGGCGGAGATTGAGCGGTGGATTTTTCATGGAATCACCACAAAAATGATTTATCGCAAGGCCTTTTCGCTGCTTCAAAAGCAACATTTGCCCTCGTCTATTCGCTACAAACTCAAAAGTGCCATTCTTGAGTTGGGGCCATCGGGTTATCCATTCGAGCGCTTCATCGGCCAGCTTATGAAAGCCCGGGGTTTTAGCACTCAGGTGGGCATTGTGGTCGATGGGAGCTGTGTAACCCACGAAATGGATGTGATTGCTACCAAAGACCAAACTCAACTTTTGATGGAATGCAAATACAGCAAGGATCAGGGGAAACATGTGAGTGTACAAGTGCCATTATATGTGCGAAGCCGGGTGAATGATATTGTTCAGCTGCGAAAAAGCCAGCCCCAATTTCAAAATCTCAATTTCGAAGCTTGGGTGGTTACCAATACCCGATTTAGTCCCGATTCTATTCAGTATGGCACTTGTAGTGGCTTGCATTTGCTGGGCTGGGACTATCCGGCTGGAAATGGCTTGAAAGAAATGATAGAGCAATTGCATATCTATCCCATCACCGTTTTATCGCAACTCAGCATGGCCGAAAAACAATGGCTTTTAGAGAAGGAAGTGGTGAGTTGTTCTCAGCTATTGGAGCAAAAGGAATGGCTCGACGCGCTTCCATTAAACCCCCGAAAGAAAAAAGCAATACTGCGGGAGCTGGCGGAGCTGAACAGCACACGCTGAAATTTTGGCAATAAAAATTTTAAGCCTTCAGGAATTTTTGTTTTGAGTAACGAGTTGATAAAATGGTTGAAAGGTTGACTTATTAATAGAAATTATTGTTTTTTCCTTATTTCACCATTTTCTTCAAGCATCAGAATATATTGCTCCTGTGACATTGGACAATCAAAAAATTCCTCAGCTTTTTCGGTTTCTTTAAATTTAAGCTGCTTTTTAATTTGGTTCATTAAGAATTTATCATATTCATTTTTTCCATGACTAAAATAGGTCTTAATAGCCTGTTTTTTACCATCAATTAGTAGATAATAAAATTGATGATGGTCTTTCTCCGGATGGAGTACGAAGCCTTTTTTCTCCAATACTCGTTGTATATCTTTCGTTTTTCTAGGCTTCATTAATCACACTCTTAATTAGACTAATCAATTTTTCCTTTAAAACAATCGCATCATCTGATAAATGACTATTTTCCTCAAGATAATAATTTTTATACAATGAATAGAAGCTAAAGCTAAATGCCTCTTCCACTTCTTTTCTCGAATCTCCCCAAACTGTCAAATCTAAATCATCGTTTTTGATGATATAATAGTTATTATCAAATTCTACGGTGCAATTTAAATTCTTTGATAAGACAAAAATGGTGTCCTCATATTTAATTAAGTCTGGTTTGAAAGGATATGTATCATGCTCTAATACTTCTATATACAATATCTCTTTTAAGTTCTTTTGATTTAATTTAAATGTATCTCCTTGCTTTTTGATTTTAGCAAATAACTGAACTGTACTATATTCAGAAATATCTGTTTTCTCCGCTACAAGTTTAGGCATATAAAAATCTTTAGTTTTTTTTGGTTGAATGAATGCTTTTAATGATTGATGATTTTCATCTTTAATATGAATCTGATATTCTTTACCATCTCCAAATGAAGAAAAAAGCGGCTTAAAAATTCTCAACTTTTCATCATCGTTATATCTTTTGGCAACTTTATTCATATAATTTGTATTTTCGTAATCGCCAAAAATAATATTATCCTTGTACTCCTTGTAAGTTTCTCTTTTCCAATCCAAAACATCATTTTTAAATAAAGAAGATTGTATCTCCAACAAGTTCGGAGCAACCGCTGCCTCAAAGCTGCTAAAATTTAGATCAACAACTAATAGGGATAATTCATCCTTAATAGTTTCTAAGACTTTTTTATTCGTGTCATAAATAGTCTTGAATTTTTCATTCTTTAAGAATTCAATCTCTATATAGTTATTATATGATTGGTAAATATCAGACAAAACCTTTATAACTGTTTCAACTTTAGTGGCTTGTTCAACAGCGTGTAAAGGTTCTATGTGAATTCTAAACGAAATATCTTTCAATCTTTCAATCATAAGCCAAATATAGAACTATTTTTATTGTTAAAGATATTGTTATTGTAAAGGACTTTGATATTTAGTCTATAACCTGATTTGTCTATAAAATGAAATACTAAAAGCTGGTTGAAGGATAAAAAAAAGCCACCGATAAAAACCGATGGCTTCCTGTTATTTTTGATAAGGGTAATTCTAATGGAAGGAGAAGATGGCTTCTTTGATGATGGCAACGGCCTGATGCAATTCTTCCTCGGTAATAACCAATGGTGGCGCAAAGCGGATAATATGTCCGTGAGTAGGTTTGGCCAAAACGCCCAAATCCTTCATTTTAACACAAACATCCCAGGCTTCTTTGCCGTTGGTTGGTTTGATGATAACCGCATTGAGCAATCCTTTTCCTCTAACCAATTCAATCATGGGCGAGTCGATGGCTCTGATTTCGCGGCGGAAAATTTCGCCCAGATATTCGGCTCTTTCGGCTAATTTTTCTTCTTTCACTACTTCTAATGCAGCCATGGCTACTTTTCCAGCCAATGGGAAACCACCGAAAGTTGATCCATGTTCGCCGGGTTTAATGCAAAGCATAATATCGTCGTCGGCCAAAACAGCAGAAACCGGAATAACACCACCCGATAAAGCTTTACCCAGAATAAGAATGTCGGGGCGAACGCCTTCGTGATCGCAAGCTAAGAGTTTGCCTGTGCGGGCAATACCAGTTTGAACTTCGTCGGCAATAAACAGCACGTTGTTGGCTTTACACAAATCGTAGGCTTTTTTCAAATATCCATCATCCGGAACATAAACGCCTGCTTCCCCCTGAATGGGTTCAACTAAGAATGCAGCCACATTGGGGTCTTTCAATTCCACTTTCAGAGCATCTACATCGTTGTAGGGAACTGTAACAAAACCGGGGGTGAAGGGGCCAAAACCACCGTAAGAATCCGGGTCGGTCGACATGGAAATGATGGTGATGGTGCGACCGTGGAAATTGTTGGCGCAAACCACAATTTTTGCTTCGTTTTCAGGAATTCCTTTTTTCAGGTAACCCCATTTACGAGCCAGTTTAAGAGCGGTTTCGTCGGCTTCGGCACCAGTGTTCATCGGAAGCACTTTATCGTAGCCAAAATACTCGCTCATATATTTCTCGTAAACACCGAGCACATTATTGTAAAAAGCCCTTGAAGTGAGGGTGAGTATTTGAGCCTGTTCCACAAGCGCATTTACAATTTTAGGATGGCAATGGCCTTGATTTACAGCAGAATAAGCGCTTAAGAAATCAAAATACTCTTTACCTTCGGCATCCCATACTTTGGCTCCTTTTCCTTTGGCCAACACCACAGGCAGTGGATGATAATTATGTGCTCCATATTTATCTTCCAGTTCCATAGCTTCTTTTGAAGAAATGAATTCAGACATATATTATTGTTTTTTGGAGACCATTTTAAATATCTCTTTCATTTTCAAGAGGAAATTAAAAAAGTGCTCAATGTTAGAAATGATTGAATTGCGCAGCAAATATAGATATAATATACCATAGCTAAGGTAAGATCATCCTTTTTCGGGTTATATTGATTCTTCTTTTGATAATTTATAAATAGGCCGCATTATTTTACGGTATCGTTGAATTGGTGGGCTTTCTTTTTAGTATAAACACAAAAACGGAATCGTGATTTGATGTTACGTAAAATGGTTTATATTGTACTTTTGTGTTCGTATTTTTGTAAAAATCCGGTATTATTAGCTTTTCATTTTAAGGGTTTTAAGCCCTAATATTTACGTGTAGAAACATTTAATCATTGCAATTAAAAATCAATAAATCGACGAAATATGGCTCATAGCCGCCGTTTTGGGAACAAGCTGGGCTGTTTCGGAAATTGTGTTTGGTAGTTTTTTGCACAATCTGCGCATCCCTTTCAGTGGGAATATTCTCACATCCCATGGTCTCATTATCATCATTTCGGTTTCCTATAAATGGAAAGAAAAAGGCTTGTTTTAGCGGGCAGAACTCATCACGGCATTGCTCAAAAGCGTGTCGCCCGGTGCCGTAATCTTTGGCTCCATGATTGCCATATTTAGCGAGGCTCTGCTCTTCGAGCTTTCCAACTTAATTCTCAGGCACTCCTTGGCCGCATTTCTTCCGGGGTCGATTTTGGCTATATCGTGGGTGCTTTTTTAAAGAATTCTGAATATGGTTATTTTATACGGCTCCGATTTGGTGGAGCTTTACACAAGCCTGATGAAGATGGCCGAAAAACACTTTCACCTGGATACCGATTTGATTTGGCTGCCCATCATCCTGTTGCTGGCTGTTCATGTGGTTGTGGGTCCGGTTTCGGCCTTTATTGGAATCGCCGCCGGACAAAGTCTGCTGAAAAATACCATTTCAATATCGGCCGGCCAAACCGCAAAATCCTTAGAACCCATAAAAAAACAAACCACCTATTTCCCTTTTTCCACCCAATGGCTTATCCTGAATATTTTACTACTCATCTCCAGTGTTTTACTCCATGTTTATGCGCCCTTATGGGCTTGGATTTTGTTGAGGTGCAGCCAATATTCAAAGAATTTAATACGTGTTCTACTC
>DYSN01000183.1 GCA_020718205.1 Draconibacterium orientale | reverse complement strand
GATGATGTGGGTCAATTTTCAACACCGATTCACAACATCAAGGAATCCAATCATCCATTCCGGATACTGCCTCCATTGTTTCTGGCCACGGTTTTGGAGCATGCGATGCTATTTTTTAATCTTTTGACGGTTTCGGTATGTCCCAACGTAAGCTGCGCATTTGTTAGAGCAATAAGCCTTTGTATGCACAGGAAATTTAACAAATAAGATTGGCCTTTTATTCTTTTTTGGGCAATTTTTGTTTTTACAAATTCCGAACAAGTCAAGACTTAGGAAAGAAAAAGCGCGAATGATTGCTTGGATTAAATCATAGGTTGGGAAAATTAATCTTTTCCTTGAATTATCATCTAAGAAGCATCTCGCAATATCATGCCTATCTGAATTATGATGAATAGAAGTAATCCTTGATTTGTCACTATTGGGGCTAATCTCACTAATAATGAAATCAATTATTTCCCCAACTATTGTTAGGGCCGTATGAACCCATTCTGTGTATAAATAATTAATTAATGGGTAATTATTGTTTTTTTGATATTGAAAAATGTCGATTATATTTTTCTCATTTATTTTTTTCTCGTCCTTCAAATTTAAAGTAGTGCAGTTATTTCTCACTTCTCTCCAGATCTCAGGTTGATCAAGTAATGCATCGACCAGATTAAACGCAAGAATAAGATCTTCATATTTCTTGTAATCGAAAAAATCACTCTCATAAATTACCCTAAAAACATCGCGTCGCTTTTCAGAAGAAAACCACCCATAAACTTCGTCTATGGGTGGTTTTCTTTCTTGGTCGCAAAGCGGCTTTGATTTTCCTTGAAGGTACCCCATGTATCTTCGTGCCAAAATTTTATCCTCACTTGGACTGAACTCTGTGATAGTGCGAGTAAAAATCATCCAGAAAGTCTGTATCTTGTCAACAGCCTCAGCTTTATTTTTCTCCAAATCATCTTGTCGATAGAAAAAATCCTCAATTAAGAACTTTGCTCCCCAAATTTTAAGCTTCTCTGCTGTTGTATATAATGTCATGTTAACGAACTATTAGCATGGCGCATCGTTGCGCGTTAAACAATTTAAAATATAAACAACATGTTACTTGAATTAAATGAGAGAAGTGCTACCGTGAAATTACAAACAGTCGTTAACAAATACCATGTCCCATTAAAAAAGTAAATTATCTACACTTTCATAAAATGGCTCAAACACCGAGTCAAAAGTTTTATAGCGCTTGAATGGATATAATTTTTAAGGGGTCTAACCAAGATACTCGTTAGTAAGAACAAATAAGTTAATTGGGGGACTAAACTGTTCTGCAGCCAGCTTTCAACGAACAAGGAGAACATCAATGAAAGACATTTTGCTAAAAAAGACATTATCCATATCTGCCATCACCATTTCTTTGTTGATTAACGCTCCGGTAATCTCAAAAGCTGCATCGAACGTGGAGATTAGATCCACCACATTTGATAATAAAGCGATGGCAGCGGCATCGGCTACTGGTGCTGTTCCTGCCGCCGCCATCGCTTCTGGTGTTGTTGGTGCCGCCAGTGCCGGTGCGGGCTCCCTGGCCGGTTATGCAGGGGTTGCCAGTGCGGTTTCAACACTGGGTCTGGGTGGGATGACTACTGCTGCAGCCGGGATGCTTGGATCAAGTTGTACTGGTGCGGCAGCAACGGCAGTGGTAACTGCGGCAGTGGGCGGCCCAGTAATCATGGGGGGGATTATAGTCGGCGTTGCCACCGCTACAGGTTACGGCGCTTACAAGATAGGGAAATGGGTCATCAATTAATTGCAGAGTAAACAAATATGAAACAATCTCAATTTGAAGAATGTTTTGACTTGACTCTCGATGACTGCATTGTGAGAGACCAAACTAAGCCACCTTCGGGCGAGTTCCGGATTGGTAGATGGATGACCATCCTCTTTATATTTTTAGCTGTACTGACTGTATATTATAGCGACAAGAAGTCTGAAGGCTTTCATGAGTTAAATTCTTCTAATGTGAACACTATAGCTAACGAAGAACTTGAGCGCAAAATAGCTGCACTTCTAAAACGTGCTGATGATTCTCGACAGGGTAGAAACGGCCAAGCATACCAGAAGTACGAGCAGGAACTATTGACGACTCAAAAGCTTTTTACGACCCATTCCCCTTCGCCGGTAGCTATATCTGAGAAACTTACCGAAGTGGGCATGTCGTTTAAAATCTCTTATGCCATGGCTTTGGACTTGGTGACAGACGGAGACCGCGCTGACAAGCTTCTTTCTCAAGAACTGTATCCTTTCATTAATGCCACCAACGATGCCATGCGTCGCCAGACGCTGGCGTATGAACAACTGCGAACTGATCTTCTAACTTCTGCTGAGTCCTTCAACAACGAACTTGCCGGGGGACTGACCATCATAAGTCAAGAAAGTACCTTCGCGGAACAATCTGCAGCCATCTATCGACAGTCCATCACAGATAACATGAGCAAATTTCAAGAATCAGCCAAAGAAACCAGCATTGCTTTGATCTTTAGCGGGGTATCAATCAAGGCCATAATCGACAGACTCAGATCAGGGGGATTAACAGCCTTCTCCAAAGTGGCAAAAGCCGCAGCAAAAAGATTGGGTTTTGCTGGACTTGCGGCCGCTACAGATGGTCCCTTACCTTTTGGCGATGCCGCTGCTTTTACTTTGGAATCAGCATTTCTTGTTTGGACGACAGTTGATCTTTATGATGCCCGTGTAACGGTACGCGAAGCACTTGAAAATCAATTTATTGAAGAAACCGAAAGCTTTTCCAAATCTCTTGTCGAGAATGGACGAGCTGACGGGATAAATCTCATGGCGGAATTCAATAAAATGGCCGCCGAAACCATTAATATCGTAAGGAGGTAACATACATGAAGAATTCACTCATCATGACGGCAATTTTTCTGTCACTTTTTACTTTTACAACCTCTTCCAGTGCTTTTGTAGGGACAAGCATCAAGGCTTTGGAAACTATTACCCCAAAGATAGAAGAGGCTCTTGAGTTAGGTTCCAAGGTCAGTGGAAAAAATCTGTCCACAGTGACCAGGCAGGCTGCTAGAGAGCAACTTATGAATGCTGCTGTACGTCATGGTGACAGTGTAGTGCCAGCTCTTCGTAAGGGAGGACTTGAACTTTTGGAAGCCGCAGGTTCCCATGGTGACGAAATCTGGAAGTTTGCAAGTGCAGTCCCTGAAGCCAGCCGTGCCCTTGCTATGAAGCCTGATGTGTACCTGCCCCTCTGCCGGAAATATGGTGAAGACATATTGCTTATTGAGGCAAAATCATTTTCTTCCGGGCCAAGGATAGTGGAGTTGTTTGGAGAGAATGGAGTGAGAATTTTTGCCAAGAAAGTTCCAGCTGAGCAGATAAATAAATTGACGGGACTGGCAGCAAAAGCAGATTCACAAGCTACACGCAACTTGCTCCTTGAGGGATGGGAGAAAACAAAAGGAGCAATTTTGAAACACCTCGATGTTCAGCACATTTTGGCCTATGGGTTAAGTGCAACGATGGTAACCGGCGGCTGGAAAGTTTCCGATGGCATGCAAACATCAATGCAGACGGTTGCCGATAAACATCCAGAACTCGTGGGAAAGACAATAAGTGAAGTCACCTCGCCCATCATGACCCCTGTTAAGCACGGGCTTTATGCCTTGATTACTTTGATCTTGGCAGGTTTTTCTTGGAAATTCAGACGGTTTTTCCGTTCGTCAGTAAAACAATTTTAGAAGAGGTGTAATAATCATGACTATCACTTGTCCTCGGAAAAATATCTTGGATTGGATATTGCGATTATTTGGAAAAGAGCGTCAAATCTATCCACCAAAAAACTATGGGCGAATTTTAGACAAATTTGGCCCGTATACCTATTTGTTGGGCGAAAGAGAGGGCTTCTGGTCGGCTTTATTCCGTACGAAGTCATGCTTTC
>DYSN01000070.1:170-18778 GCA_020718205.1 Draconibacterium orientale | reverse complement strand
TTTCTCAACCAAAAGGGGGAGTTTTTCATTTATACGAAATGTTACACAGACTTGGTTCATTGGCCACTGTGGGAGATTCAAGGGAACCTATTGTATAGGCAAATTCGGCGAATGGGGCAGCGAAGCTAAACCGCTAAGATTTTGCAGCGGGCTACAACCCATGAACCTGCCGGTAGGCAGACAGTTTTACTGGAATCTTGCCTATTTTATATATACATTATCGTTGGTAGTTATTTTATTAGGATTTATCTCTACCACCTTTCCATCCTTAAATACAATAATTGGAGTTTTCTTGTATTTTTTAAACTCAATCAATTTTCGATATGCTTTTTCAAGTCCCTCTATAATTTTATCACTATTGTCCATGTTAATTCGATTTATAAGTTTTTAATAAAACATTCCACTTGTCAACATTTTTCAAAATCACTCCGGTATTATTTTTCCTTCTCCATTGCAACCTGATATTATAAATAGTCTGCTCAAATGATTCCATTTTTGGTAACTTTATTTCTTTTGACTGGGTGAAACAAATTTCGGATGGTTTTTTCTCATTACCAACCTCACTCTACATTATTGCGAGTTAAGTTCTAGACGATTATTGGTTTAAAAAATATAGTAGTTTTCTTGGAAAAAAATTGTATGAGTTGCAGGATTCACATGCTGAGTGGTGTAAGTAGCTCATCTCCATCATAATACTGGTGGAGCGGTTTTCTCGATTGTGTGTTGTTGTTATTTTAGACTAGATAGTCGTCAGTATATTCCGGTGGAAAAATTATTTTAAATCCTTTTCTGTTTAAGCTGCTTTTGGAAAAAAAATTAATTTGAATTGCAGGTGTTGAGTCTAAATATTGGAATGACTTTTTCCCATCTTTAAAAATAAAAATTGTCCTATTACTAAAAGGAGAATTTGATCCTATGCTATTAATGCCAAATACTCGTATAGCTTCAAAATTGAAAACACCTATTTCTTTTATATAGGTAATTCCAATCAGTTGCAAGATTGGGGGTGTTGGTACTCACAAACATGTTTTAAGGATAGATGGTTACCAGTGATTTATACTAGGAGATTTTAAACCCTTAAACCCCAAAAATCTATCCCATCAACATCGCCTTTACTGATGATGCTTTCCGGATTTTTCAAATCTACCAAACGGTTGGGAGAAATTAATTAAATATTATGCAAGCATAATAAAAAAATCTATTTTTGAACCCTTTGGAATGTTATGAACTAATCAAAAATTTATTATTTTCGGGCATCAAAACCCAATCTCCCCAAAAAACGAAAACTCTTGCTCTGAGCGATATTTTAGTTATAGGGATGATATTTTTTACTATCAAATTTGTAGTCTGTGTATAGAATTAAATCTCAAATAGATACCACATCGGAGGTATTTCAAAACAATAAGAAACAATACGAAGCGCTGTTGAACGAGTTCCGTAGCAGAATAGTAAATACAGTGAACGGTGCGCCTAAGAAAGCAGTTGAAAAGCATGTGCAGCGTGGCAAATTGCTGGCCCGCGACCGCATAAACCTTCTGGTCGATTCAGGGACTCCTTTTCTCGAGCTCTCTACTTTGGCGGCTTATGGCTCCTACGAAAATCAGTTTCCATCCGCAGGTATAGTCACCGGAATCGGAGTGATTCATGGCAAAGAAACCATCATCATTGCCAACGATGCCACCGTTAAAGGTGGTACCTATATCAAGGAAACCATCCGCAAACATGTTCGGGCTCAGGAGATTGCCATGGAAAATCATTTGCCTTGCGTGTATATGGTCGATAGTGGAGGGGTTTTTCTTCCCGAACAATCGAAAGTTTTCCCCGACAGATTCGACTTTGGCCGTTTCTTTTACAATCAGGCGCGCATGTCGGCAGCCGGAATTCCTCAGATTTCTATCGTCATGGGAAGTTGTACCGCCGGCGGAGCCTATGTTCCCGCCATGAGCGACGAAACCATCATTGTGCGGGAACAAGGAACCATTTTTATTGGCGGCCCGCCGTTGGTTAAAGCAGCAACAGGCGAAGAAGTTACCGCCGAAGAGTTGGGGGGCGCCGATGTGCATACGAGTATTTCGGGCACTGCCGACCATTTTGCCGATGACGACCAACATGCCATTTCCATTTGTCGCAATATCTTCGAGACCCTGGAAATTGGCCATAAACAGCATCTCAATCAAATAGAAATAGAAGAACCTTTTTACTCCGTAGAAGAACTGTACGGCATAGCACCCATAGACCTTAAAAAATCGGTTGACTCCAGAGAAATCATTGCGCGGATTGTGGATGGGAGTCGTTTTCAGGAGTTTAAGGCTCGTTATGCGCCCACCATTGTAACTGGTTTTGCGCACATCATGGGATTTCCCGTGGGAATTATTGCCAATAACGGCGTTCTTTTCAGCGAAACCGCGCTCAAAGGGGCTCATTTTGTGGAGCTTTGTACTTCACGTAAAATTCCTTTAATTTTCCTGCAAAACATCACCGGATTTATTGTGGGAAAAGAATACGAACATAAAGGAATTGCCCGCGACGGAGCCAAATTTGTTCATGCTGTGGCCAATGCCAATGTGCCCAAATTTACCGTGGTTTTCGGTGGGTCGTTTGGTGCCGGAAACTATGCCATGGCAGGCCGCGCCTACGATCCAACCCTGTTGCTCATGTGGCCAAACAGTAAAATCTCAGTCATGGGGGGCGAACAGGCTGCCGATGTCCTCATTCAGGTGAAAAAGGAACAGCTTCAGGCTCAGGGGGCTGAGATGTCGCAGACCGACATGGATAGCTTGCGTAAAAGTATTTTGGAGAAATATGAGTACGAAGGCTCTGCTTACTTTTCCACTTCCCGCCTGTGGGACGATGGAATCATAGACCCCGCCGATACCCGCAAAGTTTTGGCCATGGGAATAGCCATGTCGCTCAATAAAAAATGGGACGAAACCAAATACGGAATCTTCAGGATGTAATAAGAGATGTGTAATCGAAAAAAATAATATGTATGGCAGTAAAAATTAAAACTCTAAGCGGATACTTTCATGAGTATCAAAAGAGTGTCGTAAACCCCGAGCAATTCTGGGGACAACAAGCTGAAGATTTTTTCTGGAGAAAAAAATATACTTGCGTGCTGAAATGGAATTTCAAAGAGCCTAGAATTGAATGGTTTAAAGATGGACAACTTAACCTTACCGAAAATATTTTCGAGCGTCAGGTATTCACGCTACAAGACCAGCCCGCCATTATTTGGGAGCCCAACGATCCAAACGAAGCCACTGTTCAGTTGACTTATGGGCAGCTTTTCGAAAAGGTGAAACAGTTTTCGAACGTACTCATTTCCAAAGGGATTCACAAAGGCGATCGGGTGGCTATCTACATGCCCATGATTCCCGATTTGGCGGTGGCAATGCTGGCCTGTGCAAGAATTGGTGCCGTTCATAGCATTGTTTTCGCTGGGTTTAGCAGCACTGCACTTGCTGATAGAATCATAGATGCCGAAGCAAAAATGGTTATCACCTCCGATGGTTCATACCGTGGCTCCAAACAAATCAGCATAAAACCCCTGATTGACGAAGCTGTAGAAAAATGTCCATCAGTGGAAACAATAATCGTGAAAAAAAGAACGGGAATCCCTGTAACCATGCAGGCTGGACGCGATTTTTGGTGGGATGAGCTCACTGCCGGCGCATCGTTCGATAATGTGGCCACTGTGATGAATGCCGAAGACCCGCTCTTTGTTCTTTATACTTCCGGATCTACCGGAAAACCCAAGGGACTGGTTCATACCACCGCAGGCTATATGGTCTACACATCTTTTACTTTCCGCAATGTTTTTCAATACAGTCAGGGCGATATATATTTCTGCTCTGCCGATATTGGCTGGATTACAGGCCATTCCTACATCATTTACGGACCATTGCTCAGCGGGGCTACAACCCTTATGTTCGAGGGCATTCCAACCTGGCCCAATGCAGGCCGTTTTTGGGATATTGTGGAGAAATACAATGTGAATCAGTTCTATACCGCACCCACAGCCATCCGTTCGCTCATGGCCGAAGGAAATCAGTTTGTGGAAGGAAAAGAGATGAAGAGTCTCAAAGTATTGGGAACCGTTGGAGAGCCCATCAACGAGGAAGCCTGGCACTGGTATCATGACCATGTGGGCAAAAACCGTTGTCCCATTGTCGATACCTGGTGGCAGACCGAAACCGGTGGAGTTCTCATTAGCCCGTTGGCTGGAATTACTCCTACTAAACCTTCTTATGCAACTCTTCCACTTCCTGGAATTCAGCCTGTTATACTCGATAACGAAGGCAATGAACTCAAAGGAAACAGTGTGGAAGGAAATCTATGCATCGAATTCCCCTGGCCAGGAATTGCCCGAACAATTTACGGCGATCACGAGCGCTTTCAGCAAACCTATTTTAGCTCCTTCCCCGGATACTATTTCACCGGCGATGGCGTGAAAAGGGACGAAGATGGTTATTACAGAATTTTAGGCCGTGTGGACGATGTTATCAACGTGTCAGGTCACCGAATGGGAACAGCGGAAGTGGAAAATGCCATCAACGAGCACCCACGTGTGGTCGAATCGGCTGTGGTAGGTTTCCCCCATAATATCAAAGGGCAAGGAATCTATGCTTTTGTGGTTTGTAACGATATGGATGAATCCACCAGTGAAGAAGGGATTATCCACAGTATTAAGATTGGGGTTAACAATATCATCGGACCTATTGCTCGTCCGGATAAGGTATTGATAGTAAGTGGATTGCCAAAAACACGCTCGGGAAAAATTATGCGGAGAATTCTGAGAAAGATAGCCGCTTCCGATTATACCAATTTTGGCGATACAAGCACCTTACTCGATCCAATGGTTGTAGACCAAATCATCGAAAAATCGAAGACATTAAAATAATTTAACCTGAATAAGCTACTATGAATACTTACCAAACCATTGAATTGGAAATTAAAAATGAAGTGGGAATCGTTTGGCTCAACCGCCCCGAAATTCACAATGCCTTTAATGAGGTGATGATATCGGAGCTGATAGACGTTTTTGAACATATCAACGAAAACGAAGATATCAGAATTGTGGTGCTTCGCGGAAGGGGAAAATCCTTTTGTGCTGGTGCCGATTTGAACTGGATGCGCAACGTGGCCCGCTATTCTTACGAAGAAAACTACAAGGAAAGTCTGAATCTTTCCTTGTGTTTCTACAATATCTACACCTGTGCCAAACCCACCATAGCCATGGTTCATGGAGCCGCTATTGGTGGGGCCAATGGCCTTCTGGCTGCTTGCGATTTTGTTTATGCCGACGAAGAAACCACTTTCTCGCTGAGCGAAGTTAAAATTGGAATTGTACCTGCCTGCATCTCTCCCTATGTGACCAAGCGGGTGGGCGAATATGGTTCTAAAGAGCTCATGCTCACCGGAAAAAGGTTCAAAGGATCAGAAGCTGCACACCACCGACTCGTTAACAAGTCATTGCCCGGCGAACAATTGGAGCTGCATGTGGATTTCGTTATTTCTTTGCTCAAAACCAGCGGACCCAAAGCCATGACCCACTGCAAAAATCTGCTCTACGACATCTCCAATAAGCTCACCTTGCAGGATGCCATTGAGTATACCGCCCGCATGATTGCCGAAATCAGAGCCAGCGAAGAAGGACAGGAAGGCATGGCCGCATTTTTAGAGAAACGAAAACCAAACTGGGTGGTAGAGCAATAGGCTCCTTTTATCAACCGACTAAAAAACAGAATGAAGACATTTAAAAAGATACTCATTGCCAACCGCGGAGAAATCGCCGTTAGGATAATTAAGGCTGCTCACGAAATGGGAATTCAAACCGTGGCTGTTTATTCGCAAGCCGATAAAGAAGGATTGCATGTGCATTATGCCACCGAATCCCGCTGCATTGGCCACGAATCGCTCGCCGAAACTTATCTGAATGTGGATAAAATTATGGAAGCGGCCAAAGCCACAGGTGCCGATGCTATTCATCCGGGCTATGGTTTCCTGGCGGAAAATCCCAACTTAGTAGCAGCTTGCGAAGCAAATCAAATAGCTTTTATCGGGCCATCTACACAGGCCATAAAATTGATGGGAAATAAAATTGAAGCCCGCAATTTTGTGGAAAAACTGGGGATTCCTATGACCAAGGGTGTAACCGGTTCTCCATCGGAACTCATGGAACTTGCCCGGCAGATCGAGCTTCCAATTTTGGTGAAAGCCGCTGCCGGCGGGGGAGGAAAAGGAATGAGAATTGTGCGAAACTGGGACGAACTGCATCAGACTATTGAGTCCACAAGCCGCGAAGCATTGGCCTATTTTGGCGATGCCGAAGTGTATGTGGAGAAATATGTGGAGAATCCCCGTCATATCGAAATCCAGATTCTCGGCGACAAGCACGGCAATATCATTCATCTTTATGAGCGTGAATGTTCAATTCAACGTCGGTATCAGAAAATTATTGAAGAATCTCCAAGCCCAACTTTAACCCCCGAAATCAGGGAAAAAATGGGCAAAGCCGCTGTGGATATCGCTAAAGCCATTGGCTATTACAGCGCAGGAACCATAGAATTTCTGGTGGATGCTCAATTGAACTTCTATTTTCTGGAGATGAATACCCGAATCCAGGTGGAGCATCCTGTAACCGAAATGGTAACCGGAGTTGACATAGTTGCTGAACAAATCAGGGTTGCTGCCGGAAATTCACTTTCCTACGCTCAGAATCAGATAACACAGAAGGGTCATGCCATCGAAGCACGGATTTATGCCGAAGATCCAGCCAACGATTTTCGCCCGGCTCCCGGTCACATCCACTACTATAAAAGCCCCATGGGAAATCATATCCGCATCGATAGCGGAATAGCCGGAGCCACCGAGATTAAGAGCTTTTTCGATCCTATGATTAGTAAGTTGATTGTTTGGGGAGAAAATCGCGCACAAGCTACTACCGGCATCATCAGTGCGCTGGAAGATTATGTGATTCTCGGGATTCAGACCAATATTTCTTTCATGTTGCAGCTTTTACGTCAAAAAGCATTCATTAACAATGAGATATCAACCAAATACTGCGATGTTCATGCCAAAGAAATAGTGCAGGAATCTGAACTTGAGAGATTGAAAATCCCCATGGAAGCCATTGCTGCAGCGCATATTTCCAAATTGCTCTTCCCGGTTACAAAATCTAAGGGAGTTTGGGGAGAGATAGGTTTCTGGCGCATGTTGATGGAGTTTAAACTACACTTTAACGATGCCACAAAAATATTTCAGGTTAAGGATAAACAGACATCGGAGTTTACTCTTCTTAGCGAAGGAAACTTCCATTTTTGTCAGGTTTTGGATGCCGATGAAAACTATACAAGATTGGTTATCAATGAGAAAGAATTTGAGCTGTATTCATCTGAAAACAGTGTGGGTTCTTTCGATTTCTGGGTTCAGGGTCATCAGTTAACTATTACCGATCTCAATCATCTGCCAACCCACGATTTTTATGAATCAAGCCACGAATCGGCTGGTGGAAGTCATATCAAGTCGCCCATGCCCGGCAAAGTGATAAAACTGTTGGCTCAAAAAGGCCAAACGGTAAAAAAAGGAGAAACACTGGTGATTGTGGAAGCCATGAAAATGGAAAACAATATTCTGGCTCCCCGCGATGGCATCATCGACGAGATTTTTGTAAAAGCCGGTGATATGGTCGATGGGTCGAAAGTATTGTTAAATCTGGAAGAAACAGACTCTTAGGAGCAAAACTGACAAAAAGGAATTGTATTCATCATTATAACAATCGATTAAAAAACGTAGAACATGAATTTTGATTTAACTGAAGAACAAGAACTAATCAGGCAAACCGTCAGGGATTTTGCCGAACGGGAAATCAAACCCATTGCCCAAAAGCTCGACGAGGAAGAGACTTTCTCCACCGATATAACTAAAAAAATGGGTGAATTAGGGTTGTTTGGCATGTACTTACCCGAAAAATATGGAGGTCAGGGCTTAGATAACCTCAGCTATATTTTAGCAGTGGAAGAGCTGGCCCGGGTGGATGGTTCACAGGCGGCAACTCTGGCTGCTCATAACTCATTGGGAATAGGTCCTTTGTATTATTATGGCACCGAAGAACAAAAGCTGAAATACCTTCCCATGCTCTGCACCGGCGAAGCACTGTGGGCTTTTGGCCTTACCGAACCCGAAGCTGGCTCCGACAGTCGCGGAAGCAAAACCACCGCCAAACTGGAAGATGGTCAGTGGCGCATCAATGGCAGCAAGATATTCATCACCAATGGCTCCGAAGAGATTTCTATGGGCGCTACAGTTCAGGCAGTTACGCGGGTAAATGAAGATGGTTCCAAGGAATTTACCACCATTATTGTGGAAAAGGGAACTCCCGGATTTAAGCGGGTTCAAATGCACGGAAAGCTCATGTGGCGCGCTTCTGACACATCGGAACTCTATTTCGACGATTGCCAGGTGCCCGAAGAGAAACTTTTGGGGAAAGTGGGTCAAGGAAGTAAAATCATGCTTTCAACTTTAGACAATGGCCGCCTTTCCATAGGTGCCATGGGATTGGGCCTGGCTCAGGGAGCTTTCGAAATGGCTCTTCAATACGCCAACGAGCGCAAGCAGTTTGGCAAGCCCATTTCCAAGTTTCAAATCAACGCTTTCAAATTGGCCGATATGGCCATGCAGATAGAGCTCGCCCGCAACCTTCTCTACAAAGCCTGCTGGCTCAAGGATAATGGCCGCCCATTTGCCAAAGAAGCCGCTATGTCGAAGCTGTATTGCAGCGAAGTGGCTAAGTCAGTCGCCGACGAAGCTGTTCAGATTCACGGCGGTTATGGTTTGATGAAAGATTACCCCATCGAGCGGTTTTATCGCGATCAGCGGTTGCTGCAAATTGGCGAAGGCACTTCGGAGATTCAGCGATTGGTGATTTCACGCTATATTGGCTGTTAATAATTAATGTAAATAACACAAAAACAACAAGATATGAAAAAGGTAGTTAAAGATGCACAGGAAGCCATCAAAGGTATGTGCGATGGACAAACCTTTATGCTTGGCGGGTTCGGACTTTGCGGCATTCCCGAAAATACCATTAAAGCGCTGGTAAACTCAGGGTTAAAGGAGCTCATCTGCATTTCGAACAATGCCGGAGTCGATGATTTCGGATTGGGATTGTTGCTTCGGAATCATCAGATTAAAAAGATGATTTCGAGCTATGTGGGTGAAAATAAGGAGTTTGAGAGACAGCTTTTGTCGGGCGAGCTTGAGGTGGATTTGGTACCACAAGGAACACTGGCCGAGCGCATCAGAGCGGGAGGAGCGGGAATTCCGGCATTTTATGTTCCTGCAGGTTATGGCACCGAAGTGGGAGATGGCAAAGAAGTCCGTGAGTTCAACGGCAAGATGCATTTGCTCGAACACGCGTTAACAGCTGATTTTGCTATAGTTAAAGCCTGGAAAGGCGATACTATGGGTAATTTGATTTATCGCGAAACAGGCAATAATTTTAATCAACCCATGGCCATGGCCGGAAAAATCACCATTGCCGAAGTCGAAGAGCTTGTTCCCGCCGGAGAGCTCGATCCCAACCGGATTCATACCCCCGGAATTTTCGTACAACGAATCTTTAAAGGAGTTGACTATGAGAAACGAATAGAATTTGAGACAGTTCGGGATTAATTTTTTTTGGTGAATCAAAGTTTAGTTTTGCCACAAAGGCACGATGGACACTAAGTAAATATGAAATTTAATTAAAAACCACATAGGCACATAGAGCACATAGAAAAAAATTCGTTGTGACTTTAGAGCCTTAGTGGCGAAAAAAAAGAAAAAAATAATAACAATCATGAGCCTCGATAAAAACGGAATAGCAAAAAGAATAGCCCGCGAATTGCAGGACGGATACTACGTCAATCTGGGCATAGGAATACCTACACTGGTGGCCAATTTTGTCCCTGATGGGATTGAAGTGGTGCTGCAATCGGAGAATGGGCTTTTGGGCATTGGTCCCTTCCCCGAAAGAGGAAAAGCCGACCCCGATCTCATCAATGCCGGAAAACAAACCGTGACCACCATTCCCGGTTCGGCCTTTTTCGACTCGTCACTCAGTTTTGCCATGATTCGCGGCGGACATGTGGATCTTACGGTTCTGGGAGCTTTCGAAGTGAGCGAAAATGGGGATATCTCCTCATGGAAAATCCCCGGAAAAATGGTTAAAGGCATGGGAGGAGCCATGGATTTGGTGGCTGCAGCCAGGAATATCATTGTCGCCACCACGCATACCGATCGCGATGGCAATCCTAAATTGCTAAAAAACTGCACATTACCTTTAACGGGAGTTAAATGTGTTAAGAAAATTGTGAGCGATTTGGCAGTGGTCGAAATCACCGACAAGGGCTTTAAATTACTCGAACGAGCCCCCGGAATTTCAGTGGAAGAGATTGTTGCCAAAACCGGAGCGCCCTTAATAGTTGAAGGAGAAATTCCCGAAATGAAGCTGTAAATCAGGCCTTTCAGCAAAAATAGCATCAATCAATTTTATTAAGTATTAATCCAAAAACCTAAAATAATGAACTACCCAAAAAAAGTTACCATAGGAGATATCACTGTTCGCGACGGTTTTCAACATGAAGAGCAGTTCATTCCCACCGCCGCCAAATTGTGGATGCTCGAGCAGCTCATACTTGCTGGTTTTAAGCACGTTGAAGTTTCGAACTTTGGCAATCCCACCGGAATGCCACAATTTAAAGACTGCGATGCGCTTTTCAAAGGAATCAGGAATTCGAAGAAGGTGAAACACCTCATCAACGATGTGAAACTCACGGCCATCACCATCCGCGAAAAAGCTGTGGAACGTGCCATTCAGGCCAAACTCGAAGGCTATGGCCCCGACAGAATCCTGTTCATGGTATCCACCAGCGAGTCGCATCACCTTAAAAACAGTGGACTTTCGCTAAAAGACTACTGGAAAATGGCAGAAGAGCAAATTGTGAAAGCCCACGATGCAGGCATTAAAGTCAATGGTACTGTGAGCACTATCTGGGGTTGCCCCATCGAAGGCCCCACCGACATGAATAAAGCCATTGAGTTTGCTCAGCGATGGATCGATATAGGCGCCAACGATGTGGAGCATGCCGACCACGATGGAAGTGCATCGCCCGATAGAGTGTACCGCTATTATTCCATGCTTCTCGATCATTTTGGAAAGCCCGATAAACATATCGTTCACTTTCACACCACGAGGGGCTGGGGATTGGCCAATGTTTTGGCAGCCTTACAAGCCGGAATGACCAATTACGAGTCGAGTATGGGAGGAATAGGCGGACAACCAGCCAATTTTGTGAGTGGAGTTCCAGTGGCAGGAACCGGAGCCTATTATTATAAAGACCCTAATCTGGCAGGTTTGGTGAGCACCGAAGACATGGTGGTGATGATGGATGAAATGGGTATAGAAACCAATCTGAATATTGATAAAGTGCTGGAAATAGGCAACATGGTTGAGAGAATTGCGGGAAGAAGACTACGTTCTGAATCTATCAAAAGCGGCAGGATTCCTAAAACACTCACCGGAAGAAACTAATGATGAAACACTTAGCCCACCAAAAAACGGTGGGTTTCTTATTTCTTGGCTTTTTGTTTTGGTAAAAAGCTCAACAAAATGATAAAAACGATATTGATGAGAATACTCAAAATCAGAAAGAAATAAAATCCGGAGAAAAACCCGCCCACTTTCTTGAAAACATTTTCGGTAAAATCGCCAATCCAAAGAGTTAAAATGTTGAATAACAGCAGAACAAAAACAAAATAGATGAATCCATTGAGACTTGATTTTACATCGGCCTTGCTTAGTGTTACCGAAGTTCCTACAGAAAAGAGCAAATAAATGAATAGAATAATTTTCCATATCTGTGTTTCTTCACCGGTAAAAATGGTTTTAACATAGATGGATACATTGCTAAATACATTGATGGTCGAAGTCCAGAAACTGTGAAAGCTCAAGGTGTGATCGCTGCTGATTTCCGGCTCGTTCAACAGGCTAAAACTAAAGCCAAACAGTAGCCAGCTGGCCAGGTACAAAACCAAAGAACCCGAGAAAATTGGCCCAATGCCAATAAAGAAATTCCCAATGCGCTGATAAATGCTTTTTTTGTTGAAAGAGTGATTCACATGCCCCAGTGTGCCGTTGGGCGAATTGGGCGTAAAAAGCTCCATATCAACTATTTTATGACCAAAAGCGATGGCAGTAACGGCGTGACCCAATTCGTGAACTATGGTTCCAAGCCACGCAAATCCATAGATATATAGATTATGACCCAGAACTGCATAGCCCAGTTTTTCTGTCTTTTGAGCCACCAAATGCATAATAAAAGCCAGCAGGAGTAGTGGACCCAAAAGAAAAACAAGTTGCAGAAAGGTTGCGGTACCAACTCTAACGAAGTAATTGAAAATGTCTAACAAGATTTGCAGCATAACAGATGGTTAGAAATCCTGGTTTACGTATTTAGGCAAAATGTCCTTAAAAATATTTCTGGTTTGTTCGATGCAGTGGGAGCGCCATGCCGGGGATGAAGGATAATACATCTCCATAAATAATTCATTAACAGTGGCTTTATCTTTTTCTGTAAGATATCCATACTGAGCTCCCTGATTTTCTGCCACCATTATTTGAATGGATTTCAGCGATCCAAAAGTGGTTTGACTGTTCAAAGTGCCATACTCAAAAGTCATGGGAATGAAGTTTTTGCCTTTACAAATATTGCCAACCATGCCCACAAAATCTCCTGTAACAGTATAAAAATCAGCATTATCGCCCCAGTCGATGGAATATCCGCTAAAAAGATTTTCCATCCGTTTCTTTAATTCAGCTTCCACAGGATTTGGGAATAGATGCAATTTTGCACGTTCGCCATAACCTGTGTGCAAGTCGATGGTCATAATGCTTTTATAGGGGTTCGAAATTTCTGAAATCACCGGAATTAAACTGTCAATCTGTGGCTCCTGATTAAATCCCCCAAAATACAGTCCTTGGGCAAATTGATATTGCCCCTGAAGAACCGCCTGACGCAGCACAGGCATCGACGACTCAATTATTTGAGCAATGGCGTTCACATAGAAAAACCGCTGACCAAAGCTTTGCATATTCAGTGGGCCTGGGGGATTGATGAAGTCTTTCACCAATGGATATCCTTCATTAACAGTTTGGTAGGACTCATCGGTCAAATAACTGTTGCGGTTCAAATCCACATTATTTTCAGTCACCCGCCGCGAATACTTGAATCCGTAGGGATTGATGCCGTGAATCAATAAAACGCCAGTGTTTTTTACCAAATCCGATGTAACAAATTCCTTTAGAAAAAGCTGCTGCATGGCACTACCAACAAATGATTCAACACCATGCAATCCACTGGAAATGATTATTAAATTCGACGAGTCTTCGGCAGCTGGAATGTATAAATAATTTATTTTCAGGCTGGTATCAGTTTTCGATGGAACCTGAAAATGACCCACGATGGCTTGCGGAAACGAATTATGAATCAGCTTTGCGCTCTGTACAAAACTATTTTGAGCTTCAACAGATGTTGGAGAATAGTAAGTCAGATTCTTGCTGTCGATTTCAAACGAATCGTCGTATTTAGAATAGTTGAAAAGATAATAAGAGTAGGCTATCAATCCAGACAACAACACTATCAATAAGATAAGTGAATAACCAAGAAATTTAAGAATGTTTTTTATCATGATATTTCTTTTATTTTTCGGCTTGTGGTGGTGCAAAATTACTATTAATTATCCAATAAAAAAGCCTTTTTTCATTAATGAAAAGGGCTTCTATAAGTTGATTAAAATTCCGCTATTCCTTGATAAATTTGGTAGTATACAGGAGCTTTGGCGACCGTATGACCAAAATATACAAACCGGAGGATAAATCCTGAATATCAATTTTATTTAGGTTTGTTTCTGAGAGTTGAAAAGTGTTAACGAGTTTATTATGAGCATTGTATATTTCAACCTGAGCATCCGAAGGCAATTGAGACATTTCTATGTTTAATGCTAATTGAGCTGGATTGGGGTATACTTTAATGTTTTTTGAAACCGGATTTTCTGCTAAGCCTGTGGGGTTTTGTGCTTGAATATCAATCATTTCGTAGAAATATTCAGTCTCCGACTTATTATCGCAATTAAAGCCAATTCCTATTTGATATAATCCTTCAGATTGGGCGGGATATGTCATGTCAAACTGGAATGTATCGAGTTCAATGGTGATAAAATTCCAGCGCAGATTTACAAAATCAGCGGTGGTTTCAATTTCGTCGATAAATCTCAGGGCTACCATTTCGCTGTCGAAATAGCAACCGTCCAAAGTTTGTTCCAGCGTACCAACAATGTCCCCACAATCGTAGAGATTCATTTGTAACGGGTATATAACAACCTGACAGCCATAGTCTTTAGTTAAAACCACAGAATATTCTGACGAATCGGCCACATAAATTTGGGGGAGGGTAGAATTGTTGCTCCACTGATAACTCTGGAAATTCTGTGGAGCCTGAATCAGGGAGCTGTCGTTGATGCAAATGGATGTTTCGCTCATATTGGACACCACGGGGGTTATTACGGGGAACCTGAGCCCGTTGAGTGAGCCGTTGAGCCCCGTAGCAAATTCAGCAGCGTTGATTGTGGCACCTGTCGACAGGTCGATGGTATAAAGTAAAGCTTCGTTATTGCTGTTAATACCTAAAAAATAATACTGTTGGTCGTGGCTGTTTAAAGCAGAAAATCCTGCCTGAATCATTTGAACATCAGGTATTAAACTCATTTTTTCGACGGCTCCGCTGTTGGGATAAATGCGAATCAGATACTCGGCCATTTCCTCCTGGTCGTAATGCAGACCATAAAGTGTTCCTCGTAAAATGTCAATTTCCAGCTCGTTAACGCCACCTGCAATGCTGTTTTCCGGAAACACGGGATCGGCAATTATCCGGTTGGTTTTCAGGTCGATGGTATAAAGCCTGGCATTATTGTCAAAATCAATCCCCGAAAAATAATATTTGTCGTTGAAATAATCCAACGCTGAAAAATCAGACTGAATCATCTGAACATTGGGCAAGCCGGCAACAGTATCTACAGCTCCAGTTTGTGGATCGAGCGAAACTAAAAACTCCATTTCCGCCACATTATCCCAATGCAACGCATAAAGCAGATTGGTAAATGGATGATAATGAAGCTCGTTCAAATTCCCGTTAAATCCTGCGGGGGGGAAATCTATAGCATTGGCAACGCTTCCGTCTTTCAGGCTGATGGAATACAGCTTGGCATCGTTGTTTTGGCTAATTCCATAAAAGTAATACTCACCTTCATCAGGATTGATGGCCCAAAATCCGTGTTGAATATATTGAACATTGGGAATGCTGTTCAATATTTCATACTCCCCAGTGATTGGATCAAGCGCTACAAGATGTTCACTTTGAGAATTAAAGTCCCAATGCAGTGCATAGGTTTTGCATTCCTGCGCAAACATTGCGAAAGAGGCAAAGAAAAAACTGAGGGTAAGTATTTTTTTTATCATGATTTGTTGTTTAATTATATCCGTGTAAACTTAAACAAAATTGAGTATGTTTGCTGTAATAAATCATAATTGAATTGTTAAAACTGATCAATTTGTTGAGATAAGCCTACTGGCTCATAGTTGTATATACTTCCCTGCCGGGTCTTGGCAAATCAAAAACTTCCAAATTGTCAATTCTTCCTCTGTCGAGTTCAAACCTAATGGCGGTCATGCTCAGATGGAAACCATAGTTTCCGGCGGCTCCGGGATTGATATGCAAGATTTTTCGTTTTTTATCGGGCATCACCTTTAAAATATGGCTGTGACCACAAATAAAAATATCGGGCAGATGAACATCAATAAGTTTAAAGGCTCTGCGGTCGTAGCGGCCCGGATAACTACCAATATGGGTCATGTAAACTTTCACACCTTCTACCACAAACACTGCATCTTCAGGCCATTGAGCCCGCAAAACATGGTTGTCGATATTTCCATAAACCACTCTCAGGGGAGCAATTTGTGCCAACTCGTCGAGCACCGACTGACTTCCAACATCTCCGGCATGCCAAATCTCCCGGCAATCTTTAAAAAACACTTTGATACGCTCATGAACAAATCCATGAGTATCGGAAAGCAGGCCAATTTTCTTCATGACAGGGTTTTTGAATTTACTGATTGGCGGCAAAAATGCGGTTAATACTGCGATTTACCAAAATTCACCTTGATTTGATATTCGCTGCGCACATATTCGTTTTTCAACATTCCGGGTTCCCAATCCACCATTTGAATCAGCCGGTAGGCTTCTTCGGTGCAACCCCCGCCAATGCCTTTTATCTCGCGGAAATTGCTGATTCGTCCACTGGACTCCACAATAAAAGCAATCTCTACAACCCCCGAAATTCCTTGTTTTAAGGCGGCATCAGGTACTTTAATATATTCGCTGATAAACTGATTGATATTCACTTGTTTGCCCTTATAAATGGATTTTGGAGTTAGTTGTAACGATTTAAATTCATAAACTTTTAAAGATTTGGAATAAGGCTGAAAAGCAAATGGGGGAGCATCATATCCACGTCTTTCCACCAGCTTTTGGTATTTCTTTATTTTGAAATGGTGCGATTGTTTCATTACCATAGGATAATTCACTCCGTCGCGGATTCCGGGAATCCAGGTGTACAATTTCAGAATTTCAATAAATACGCTGTCAAGCTGAGGGTGAACGGATTGTATCACCTTAAAATCCTCCGGAGTGCCCTGAGCGTTGATGGTAAAACTAACCACAACTTCACCTTCGCGCATGTCGCTGATGGCTTGTGGCGGATAATAGAATTCGTTATCGAAAATCATTTTAAAATTGTAGGAACCACCCATCAATTGCGGCTCGCGGATGATATATTGCCCAAAAATCCGGGAAATCGTTATTATTAAAATAACTGTGAGAATCCTGTGCTTCATGGCTGTGAAATTTGATTGTAAATTTAGGCAAATTTGAGCCGAAATAGTAGCAGCCTAACTATTTTAACAGCCTGAAGAATTCTCAGACATGCTTAGTTCTCATTTGTGGCATAAAAATTGGTTTATTTTCAGGTTCTAAAACTCTAAAGCATGAAACGATTAGTCAGATTTACAGCATTTTTGATGGTTCTATGGAGCCTGAATTCCTGCTCCTATCAATATCAACTTACCCGCCAGAATGTTGCGCCCGAATACATGGAAAAATTTGGGGGGAATTTTATGCAAAAACAACTCTATCATCTCAACGACAGCACTTCGGAGCTTTATATTCGGGTGGTTCCGCGGATGATTCCCGAAATGTCTGACAACCAGCTTGAAACCTACAGTCTCACCACTTTCCGATACTCGGTTTTTGGTTCGAAAGACCGGCGGGATTTAATAAAATCAGAAACCTTTAAATTGGCCGACCTGCTGAGTTTCGACAAGCTCCCTACAGATGAAGTATTGCTCACGATTCCTTTAAATCTCAGAACAAATCGTTCCTACTGGATTGAACTCGAAATGCTTGTGAAACAAACCACTCCTAAATACTCAGAGATAGCAGTTTATCATAAAACTGCCGATTCCCCCAATAATTTTAAAATCGTTGACGAAAACAATGGTTTGCTGTGGTCGGATTGGATCAGTCAGGGAAAAAAGATAAAACTTGTTCACAACAATACAAATGCAACAAACTGTTTCGTAAAATACTATAAACCAGAGTTTTCACCAGCCAAAGCTCCTTATGCTGAAAGTGGATATCTGGAGAATCCTGAAATCAAGCCCTTCGATATTTTTCAGGTAGCACTTCAAAATGGAGAAAGCTTTGTGATTCAGTTGCCCGGACAGGGAGCCTACGTCATTCAGCCCACTCAGGATGCGGAAACCGGAAAAACAGTCACGCAATTTTACACTGACTTTCCCCAAATTTCTTCCGATGCACAAAAAGTTTTTGCCCTTCGCTATCTCACTCCCCAAAAGGAGTTTGCGCTGATGTTGCAAGATACAGCGGCCAATACCCTCAAAGAATTCTGGTTTTTCGAAGGACGAAAAAAAGAGCGTAGCCAGGAAATGATGTCAACCTATTACTCGAGAATGCAACGAGCCAATACACTTTTTACCACCTACAAAGAAGGCTGGAAAACCGACCGGGGGATGATTTTTATGGTCTATGGTCCGCCCGATGGAGTCTATTATCAAGAGAATCAGGAAGTTTGGGAATATGGAAACAATGCCGATTATAACGATTTGAAATTCGTTTTCACCAAAAACAGCAATCAGTTTTACAGCAACGAATACTATTTGGAAAGAAGCTGTGAATTTAAAAATTCGTGGCATAAAGTGGTCGAAAACTGGCGGAATCAATAATCGCTGCCAACCATACTGCTTTGTACTTTAAAGAAAAAAAAATAACCACATAGGCACATAGAACACATAGAGAAAACAACCTATGTGCCCTATGTGCCTAAAAAAGAAAGTACTTTGTGCCCTATGTGCCTATGTGGTTAAAATAAATATTCTTTGTGTCCTATGTGCCTATGTGGTTAAAATAAATATTCTTTGTGTCCTATGTGCCTATGTG
>DYSN01000070.1:0-70 GCA_020718205.1 Draconibacterium orientale | reverse complement strand
GTTAAAATAAATATTCTTTGTGCCCTATGTGCCTATGTGGTTAAAATAAATATTCTTTGTGTCCTATGTG
>DYSN01000069.1 GCA_020718205.1 Draconibacterium orientale | reverse complement strand
TAAAACATAAATAGTTGAATTACGAACGCTTAGATTTTTTTACTATCTTTGCCCTCCGATTTTAACAGCAACTCATGGCATGCGAAAACTAACCTTGAAATTTATTGTTTTTAGAGACGTAAAATGCGGGCGACCTTAAGTTGTTTTCTCAAATTTATTTAGGAATGAAGAAAAGAGTATTATTTGTCAATCAGGAGATTATGCCTTATTTGCCTGAAACTCACCGAAGTAAAATTGGGCGCTATCTCCCCCAGGGTATTCAGGAAAAAGGTAAAGAAATCAGAACTTTTATGCCGCGTTTTGGGAACATCAATGAGCGACGAAACCAACTGCACGAAGTGATTCGATTGTCCGGAATGAATTTGATTATCGACGACCACGACCATCCACTCATTATAAAAGTGGCATCGATTCAACAAGCCAGAATGCAAGTGTATTTTATTGACAATGATGAGTATTTTGAAAGAAAGTATACCACCATCGACAAAAACGGTAAGTTTTTTGAAGACAACGACGAGCGGGCAGTGTTCTTTAGCCGCGGGGTTTTGGAAACTGTGAAAAAATTAGGCTGGTCGCCCGATATAGTACATTGTCATGGCTGGATGTCGGCGCTGGTGCCCATCTATATCAAAAAAGCTTTCAGAGACAACCCCATTTTTAGCGATACCAAAATCGTGGTTTCGCTCTATAACGACGAAGTAGCTGATAAACTAAACGACAACCTTCCCCAGAAAATAAAGATGGATGGCATTCACGACGAAGACCTGGAAGTTTATCGCAATGGTAACTACCTCGATTTGATTAAAGGCGCCCTCGAATATTCCGATGCCATTATTTATGGCAACGAAGACCTCGAAGAAGCTTATATCAAATTAGCCGAAGAGTCTGGCAAACCCATTTTAAAATATCAACCCGAAGAAACCTATATCGACGTTTACAACGATTTTTACGACAATCTCATGAAAGAGTAACCGTTAAAAAAAGATAAATGGTTTTTTATTCTTAAGGGCTTTATTTACTTTCGCCAAGCAATTGATACCTATGATAATCAAAAGAAATTTTTTTATAGCAAGCCTGGGGATAATGGTTCTTGCCCTGGTAATATTTTCGTGTAAAAAAGACATCAGCAAAATTGGTGTTAATGTGGTGGGCGATAATCCGCTTAAAGTCACTTATGTAGACACATCAAGCATGATTGTTCACAGCGAACTTATTGATAGTCTGAGAACCGACGAGCTTTCGGTTCATATTATGGGTGCCATTAAAGACCCTGTTTTTGGAACCATGAATGCCAGCTTGTATTCTCAATTCCGACTCAAATCGGGCTACGAGGACTACGATTTTGGAACCAACCCCCAGCTCGATAGTATTGTACTCTATATTACCTATTCCGAAACCGAAGTTTATGGCGATACCAATTATATGCAGAAATGGTCGGTTTATGAAGTGGGCGAAGATATGTTTCTCGATACGGCCTACTACTCTTTTCAACAATTACGAACCCAGGCGGATGTGCTGGGATACGCCGAATTTATTCCAAATTTCGACTCTGTAGAATATATTGATGTGGTGGCCGGAGATACCACAACCATTCTTCAACCCATCCGAATCCCCTTGAGCGCCGAATTAGGCATGAGACTCCTTGCCTACGATAGCCTGGTTTACAAAGATAACGAATCGTTTATGGAAGCTTTCAAAGGTATTTATATCACAACCCTCGAAAGCAATTTACCCAATTCGGGTGGTAATTTGGTGAGTGCCAATTTTGCCAGCGACAATACCTATATCCGACTTTATTATCATAACGACGAGTTTCCAACTGATAGCTTAGAAAACAGTCTTCAGTTCGATTATGTAGTGAACTACAGCACAGCCCGTTTCAGCAATTTTAATCATTATGACTATCATGACGCCGATGCCGATTTCAGGGCACAGGTGATTGATGGCGATACCACTCTTAGCTCCGAAAAAGTCTATCTGCAGGGACTCGGCGGCGTCAGAACCATTGTAACCTTCCCCCATTTGCCTTTGATGGAAGACTATGATAAATTTTCCATAAACGAAGCCAAACTCATTCTCTCCGATATCGACGAAACCAGCAACCTGCCTGCTATTGATGAATTAACCTTATCCTATAAAGTGATTATTGACAGTGCCGATTATTATTATACCATTACTGATGCATCTTCGGGCGATTTATATTTTGGCGGGGAATATAATAGCACCAACAAAAACTATACCTTCCGCATTACTCAGTTTATGCAGGATTTGCTTCAAGGTAAAAACGACGATAACAAACTCAGAATTGAAATTGTAGGGGGTGCCATTCACGGAAACCGATTGGTGGCTGGCGGAAGCAATCCATTGATTATCAACGATAAAAGAATTAAACTACAACTTATTTATACCAAAATTGAATAGCTTTCTCCTGACTTAGGGACTATGTGACCAGGGGACTTGGTTAAGAATCATGGACCGAGATTTGTGATTGGAAGTGAAGTAGTATTTAGTGATTAGTTGATTTGACCTTGAATCTGGAACAACGAACAAATTAACAACGAACCCGGAAAACTTCGACTTCACTCAGCAACCAACGCTCAGTGTCCGGAGGCTGAACCTCGAACACTTCGACTATGCTCAGTGTCCGCGCTCCGAACAAGGAACAAAAAACCCCTAAAGTTTCCCTCCAACAACGGTAGTAAGTTTCTCTGTTTTAACATCCCCCTGAAGATCGAAATATTCAAAAAGCAATATATAAATTCCCATTGGAACTTTCTCATTATCAGTGTTCTGACCATCCCAAACCAAGCTACCTTCGGCGCCCAACAGCTCGTTTTCTATGAGATGTTTAACTTCTCTCCCTCGGCTATCGTATATTTTTACATTCAACTGATAGCCAGCATCGTTCATTTTATAGTTTATCTGCAAAACATCGTCGAAGCCATCATTATCGGGGGAGAATACCAGTGGAGTCAATTCAAAAGCTGATTCAGCAACACCTTCGGTTAGATTTTGTGAGTTTCTATAGCCAGGAGTACCATAATTTACTGCAGAGGCTGCACTGTGCCAGTTGGAAGCATCGTTTCCGCCCTGCAAATGTATTTTCTCGAGCGAAACACCCTTGGTATCCTTCAGCAAACTATAATGCATGTCTTCGTTATAAACCATATAATCAATGAAAAGGAATTTATAGGCCGATTTATGAAGCGCAAGCATTCCATAGCTATTGGGCAACGATGGAAAATCCTCCAGCGTTATAATGTTTTCAGGATTTTCGGAGTGATAAACCTTTAAAACCTGAATAGCGGACGGAGTAAAAGCCACATAATCGCCTGGAAATAAGAGTGCTCCAGTTAAAACTGCCGTACTCCACGATGTATCGTATTGGTTCACGGTTAAGCTCGAAATACTCAACCCGGAGGTTTCCAGAATTTTATCAGAAATATTTACAATTTCGATATACTCGCCATCATCAACAGCGGGATCTGCGAGAATCTCATTAAAAACCAAATCCCCTTTTTCTATTTCATCTGGAATTGCAAAAGGTTTCGAAAGGCTGCCCATAGATTCGCCATTGCATTGAATCAGTGTGTTTTGTGTTTCGAGCACATAAACAATGCCTTTTTGCAGGGGATTTTCAAGCATCAGTTGAACCGATTTGTATTTTGGCCCTTCGATTATACAATTCAGGGGCTGGCCTATTCCGTTATCAATTGAATAATTGCTTGCGACAGACAAACTGCTGCTATCGGCTTTGGTATTGAAATAAACTCTGATAAGCTGCTCGCCCAGAATTTCGATTCTCGAAATGGCAGGTGATTCAGCTCCCACGGAGGTACCATCGATGCTGTTCAAAGTACCAGGTGTTCCGCCACGGCTATCGATAGATGCTCCCCAATTTGTCTTTTCCAGACAATAATCTGCAGGGTTTATTGCTTCAAGACTCCATCCACCATCAGTTTTGCTATCGTCGTCATACCACTCCAGGCCATACGCCACCTGATGGATAATTCCGCCTGCAAAGTCTTTCAATATCAGGTCTCCTTCTTCGTTGGTGAGTGAAAATCTGGAGAAGCGATAAGTAATTATGGACGGATCGAAGAAAGAAGCTGCCTCATCGCTGCAAAGCACCAGCCACGAATGGGGCATAATGGAAATATTTTCGAATGTCTTGGCCGTGGAACCGACGATGAGTTGCCAATCCGTTAGGAAGATGGGAGCTTCGGCATTGTTATATAATTCCAGATATTCGTAAGGTGGTAGTCCTTGTGTGGGCTCCGGATCGGCCATAATTTCATTAATCACCACATCGCCTGGAACAGCAGATTTGGGTACCATAAATTCCAGACTTTGGGGAACTTGCATCAACTGACCAGCGCAATTTTCTATGGCACCCATTACGGTTAGCTCATAGGTGATGCCAAGCTCAAAGGGGTTGTCGAAAATAAGATACACCGAACTGCTGCTATCTTTAACTATGATTTGCTGTATGGTAAAACTACCCGGACTCACCGAATAATTGCTTCTATTAAGAATATGTTCCAAATTCATTTGCTGACTGTATTCAACCAGAAGTAACGGATTGTCAACCAGCTGAATACTTTGAACAAAAGGAGTAGCCAGACTATTATTGAACACAGAATTCACCGACCCGGGAGTACCTCCGCTATCGTTTTGACTGGCTTTCCAGTTCATGGCGCCCGAGCAAAAATCAGAGGGGTTTATTTGTTCAATGCTCCACCCACCGTCATCTTTTTCGCTATCGGCATACCAGTTGTCGGTAAAGGAAATGGAATGGATTTCGAGACCTTCGGCTGAAACTAGCTTCAGGCTTTGGCCGGTATTGGTAATGGAGAAGCTGCTGAAACCAGCGCATGGGCCAAAAGAAGATAAAAGCGGAATATTGGATTCTTTGCAGAGAATGAGCCATGAATTGGGCGCAATAATAACATCGGGAAAATCTTTAACCGTTTCGTCCACTATTAATTGCCAGCCAGCCAGGGAAATTGCTGAGGCTGTCCGGTTAAACAACTCAAGATATTCTACTTCGGGAAGTGCCACCACCGGTGTGGGGTCGGCCATGATTTCGTTGAAAACCACATCAAAACTTCCTATTTCAACTCTGGCAAAGCTCACCGTTGTGTCGCGCATTACGTTGCCATTTAAATCGGCAATATTTTCGATGCTGAGCTCATAATTTTGATTTTCCTGGAAAGAAGAAGCAAAATTCAAGGTAACCTCGTTCCCATTGCCGCTCAGCTGGGCACTCTGGGGATTGCCAATGCCCGAATTCGCTATATAATTTGCTGTATTCTGCGCCGATTCTGCTGTTAGCACTTCCGAAAACTGAATATTCAAGGAGTTTTCGCCGTCAACCAAAATGTTTTCAACCTCCGGAGCCTCCACATCAACCTGATAATTCGAGATTATAATTTGATCGAAATAGAAATTTGTGGAATTTGATGATGTGTATTTACAATAGAACCCAAAGTGTTCAGTGGTTTGAATTTCGTTATCAAAACCCTGACATTGAACAGAATACTGACCTGTACTATTAAAATCGGAATAAACTATCCACTGCCCATTGGTGCGGTGAACCACCTTAATAAAAGCATTGAAGGAAGATGCAATGGCTCCTTCCTCTCCGCGGCAAATGGAAGTGGTTTGAGTTCCTGTTTGTTTGAATAATTCTATCGCATCGGAGCTCAGCGCTTCTCCAAACTGCAGAAAATACCCGTTGAGCGGGCCACTTAAATCGCTTTGGTCGGAAACCAAATATACCCGCGCGTTGTTATTATCCGACGGACTAAAACTAAGTTTGATATAGAACTCCCAGCTTGTGCTGTCCACAAGACTGTTGGGTGTTTGAAGCCACGATGTAGCCGAATTCCCCTCGTTAAACAGGTGAAGCTGAAAGGAACTATTCACTCTGAAGTGACTATCGGTACCCGTCCAAACCGGATTGCCGGAGAAGTCGCCATCGCTGAAATTTTCATTAATCTGTGCTTGTAAAAAGGATATGGGAAGGAGCCAAATAATGGCCATTAGAAGCTTTTTCATTAGCAAACATTTATCATTTTAATTCGCAATAAATATACTAATTTTGTCAATAGATAAAGATAAAAATGAGAATTGCAATTGTAGGAGTAACAGGACTTGTGGGCCGTGTGATGGTGCAGGTTCTCGAAAAAAGCTCCATAAATGTCACCGAATTTATTCCTATTGCCTCCGAGCGAAGTGTGGGTAAGGAAATTTACTTCAAAAACCAGTCATATAAGGTTTTGGGGATGGAAGAAGGTTTAAAAAGAAAACCACAAATAGCCATATTTTCAGCCGGAGGGGGTACCTCTTTACAATGGGCTCCTGCGTTTGCTGCACAGCAATGTTTTGTTATCGATAATTCATCGGCCTGGCGCATGGAAGAGCATATTCCGCTTTGCGTTCCCGAAATAAATGCCCATACGCTCTCGCCCGAAAAGTTCATCATTGCCAATCCCAATTGCTCAACCATTCAAATGGTGATGGCTTTGGCACCACTTCACAGGCAGTACCGACTCAAAAGGCTTGTTATCTCCACCTACCAATCGGTCACGGGTTCAGGATCGGCAGCAGTGCGTCAATTGCAGGATGAGCGCATTTGCCGTCCCGCAGTTACTAGATTTTATCCGCATCCCATCGATATGAATCTGATACCGCATGGGGGCAATTTTTTACCAAATAACTATACCACCGAAGAAGAAAAATTAGTTCACGAGACCCGCAAAATATTGGAAGATAGCGAAATAGGAATTACCGCCACTGTGGTTAGGGTTCCGCTGATGGGCGGTCACAGCGAAAGTGTGAATGCCGAGTTTCTCCGGGAGTTTGATTTGGACGAAGCCATTAGGCACATGACTGGATTTCCGGGTATAACCATTCAGGATTCTCCAGCTGATAATATTTACCCCATGCCCAAATTCGCAGAAGGAAAAGACGATGTATTTGTGGGCAGAATCCGTCGCGATGAGAGCCAGCCCAAAACATTGAATCTTTGGGTGGTAAGCGATAACCTGAGAAAAGGGGCTGCCACCAATGCCATTCAAATTGCAGAATATATCATTCATCATTTTAATCTGGATTTATAGATTTTGAAGATTTTACATCATATCGAGGAGTTTCCTGAACTACAATATCCAATTATCACAGTTGGCAGATTCGACGGTGTTCATATGGGACATCAGAAATTGCTAAAAGTGTGCAGAAAGATAGCAATTCGGAAAAATGGAGAAGTGGTGGTGGTTACCTTTGACCCCGGACCCGAGGAAGTTCTGTTCGAAAAAAGCAAAGACGAAGTCAAACTTCTGAATACTATCGACGAAAAAGCCGCCCTTTTGAAACAATTTGGAGTTGACTATCTGCTCATCATTCCTTTTACAACTGCATTTTCCCGAACCAGCTCTTTCGATTTTGTAAAAACTATTCTCGTTGAGAAACTTCTTGTAAAAGAAGTAGTTATGGGTTTCGAAAATCAATATGGATACGAACGCGATGGCGATTTTCTGTTCATGAATAAACTGGCCGAACAATATGGTTTTCTCGTGAATGAGGTTCCTATGGAAGATATTCACAAGCTGGGAGTGAGCTCGGTGAGAATAAGAAAATATCTGCACGATGGAAATATTCAGGCAGCCAATCGGTTTTTGGGCTATAAATATCAAATGTCGGGCAATGTGGTTTATGGAAATCAAATAGGACGGCAGTTGGGTTTCCCTACGGCCAATATGGATGTGAAAGACAAATACCGCCACAAACTAATGCCTGCCGGGGTTTATGTGGTTGAAGTGAAAATAGACGACGAGTCGTTCTATGGAATGGCCAATATTGGCTATCGGCCCACCATTAAAATGGACAAGCACGACCTCACTGCCGAGGTACATATTTTCAATTTTAACCGCAATATTTATGGCAAATACATCACCATGTGCTTTCTTGAAAAAATTCGCGATGAACAGAAATTCTCTGGTTTACCCGACCTTGTTCAGCAATTAAACACCGACCGTAAAAATGCAATAGACTTTGTGGTTCAGCTCATTGACAGAAAATAGCCCTGCTTCATTTGCTAACCCTTACCATCATTGGGTCGGTTCCTCCCTCTTTTATTTCCTTTCATTTTTGTCAGAACCAAAATATCTTTCTAAATGCTGCAAGCAAATATAGTTTTAGGAATATATTAATAATCAACAGGGTATGATGAAAAAAATACAGAGTAGCAATTAAGGATTTTTAACACTTCAACATTGATAAATGGAAGTAATACAGCAAGATAAAAATGATTTTTTCGTTTAATTTGCCAAAATCACTGTTGAATTTTACCTACACATTATGAATTATAAAAAAATCCTTGCTTTTTCCCTTCTGGCGCTGTTGTTAAATTCGTGTCAGGTATTTAACAAACTGGGCTTTAACAACGAATCGGAAAAAGGTTCAATGGCAAAAAAGAGCTCCAAAGAAGCAATAAAAGATGCCCGAGATACAGAAGCATTGGAGATGACCATGAACGATAGCATAGCCGCCGATCTCACCGGCGACAGCCTGAGTTTCATCGATCAGATTTTCGAAGACACCTTAGAATTTGCAAATGCTTATGACAACAGATACGGCAAGAACGATTATATTGAGGAAGACTTAGCCATGCTTCAAAATTCTGAGGTGGTTCGTCAGCTTGATAGTCTTGCTTGCGTTAAGTTTTTTAAAAAATATAGCTTTGAAACCGATACCAACGATTTAAATATTTGTTCCTACGAGAAAAAGGAAGTGCCCCTTTTTAGCGACTCTGTTTATGAGTTGCGCATTGAAGTTTTAAATGCCCACACACCACTCGAATTAGTTTACAATCAGCATGTTAAAGGATTTATTAACCTTTATGCCAAAAGAGCCAGAAACCAAACAGCCCGTATGTTGGGGCTCAAGGAGATTTATTTCCCCATTTTCGAAGAAGTATTGGATAAGTACGACATGCCCCTGGAGCTTAAATATCTGGCAGTGGTTGAGAGTGCACTCAATCCTACCGCCACCAGCAGAGCCGGTGCCAAAGGATTGTGGCAGTTTATGTTTGGAACTGGCAAACTCTATGGTCTTACTCAAAATTCACTGGTGGACGACCGTTTCGATCCTTATAAAGCCACCGATGCAGCAGCCCGCCATTTAAAGGACTTATATGAAATATATGGAACATGGGAGTTGGCTCTTGCCGCCTATAATTCAGGCCCTGGAAATGTGAACAGAGCAATTAGAAGAGCGGGTGGTGTGAAAGACTATTGGGCTGTGTGGAAATATCTTCCATCAGAAACCCGCGGATATGTTCCTGCTTTTATTGCAGTGAACTACGTGTTTAATTATGCTGCAGAACACAATATTTACCCTGTAGATCCAGGGATTTTGTATTACGGAATCGATAGTATTTCGGTTTACGACGCGCTTTCGTTCGATCAGATATCGGAGTTTTTGAAAACCGATATGGACGATTTGACTTTTCTTAACCCAGCCTATAAAGAAGGCGTTATTCCAGCCACCAAAGAGCAACCATACGTGCTGAGGCTTCCCCGCGAGAAAATGGGCTATTTCATTGAAAACGAAGATAGTTTGTATAGTTTCAAAACATCAAAGGGGATAGAGAAAGAACAGCTCATGTCGAAGATTAAAAAGTCGAATGAGCGAACAGTTCATGTGGTGCGAAAGGGAGATAATCTGGGGGCCATTGCGAAAAAATATCACACCTCGGTGAGTATGCTAAGAAGCTGGAATGGACTCAGAAACAACAATATATGGCCCGGACAAAAGCTTATTGTTTATGCTCCGGGCTCTTCAGAAACCAGCAAGTCGCTGTCATCGAAGAAGACAAAATCGACTGATTCTGAAACAGTCTCTAACGATTCCGGTGAATCATTAGCCAGCTCAACAGATGGCGTTTATGTGGTGAGAAAAGGAGATAATCTGGGGGCCATAGGACAGAAATTTGGTGTTACCGTTGACCAGCTTAAAAAGTGGAATGAACTATCCGGCATCAAGTTAAAAATTGGTCAGAAAATCCGCGTGGTTCCAACTCAGGAAAAATCTGCTGAACCACAGCAATGGCAGGCACAAGCAAATGTTAAAGACATCGTTCCCGGCGTAGAGCCCGAATATCTATATCATACCATCAGACCTGGCGATACCCTTTGGGATTTGGCAAAGAAATACAATTCGACCGTTGAGAAAATTAAAAAGTGGAACGGCATCAATAATTCCTATAAACTCAAACTTGGGCAGCGACTTATTGTGGGCACCAATAGTTAGCCGAAACAGTAAGAGACAGTGAGTAGCGGGCGATTGAGTGTGATTTAATCTGGTTATTGCTTTGAACGAAATTTCATTATTGTACGTTCTGAAGCCGCTGCAATCCGGCTTTGGCTTTTGCTCTGATTCCTTTTCTATATTCGGTAAACTCTAATTCGAGACAACGTTCGTAATATTCGCGGGCTTTTTTATATTGATGCTGCATTTCCGTCATTTCACCGAGTTTAAGAGCCGCATTTCCAGCGAAATAAGAATCTGATGTTGCGCCTAATTTCAACGCTTTTTCGTAGGATTTTTCTGCCAGATTCAGCTCCTTTTTTTCATGATAAATTCTGCCTTTTCTGTAGTAATACTCCAACTGAAAAGGCATATTCGATTTTTGCAGATTTGCTTTATTGAGCTCTACCAATGCCCCATCTAAGTACAACCCATCGAACTGCATGCGGCTTTTCAGCAGATAAAGATCCGGAATATAGCCTTCTATCACTTTGGAAGCTTCTTTCTCCGCCGATTTATCAGCATCAAAAACCGATTTCCCCCCACTTAAAATTTTACTCATCTTCTGGCGGTAAGCCAAAGAATCGCCAGCGATAAAACTGGCCCAGGCACTTTTTTGCAAAGCCGCCTTTTTATAGTTATCGCCTGGATATCGCTCCAGATAAATATCGAGATAACGCATGGCTGTTGGCTCAAGTTTATACAACAACGCCTGACCTAAAATATACTGCGGATAGTAAAAAGGCAATGCCGTTGCGGAAGGTTTTGCAGAAATCAGAAAATCGATGACGGCTTCATTATCCATTTTTTGGAGCAGTACTGCTTTGGAAAACTGCAATAGCGGGCTTTTGGCTGTATAGGTTTTAAAGGGCTCTGAGTCATAATAATTCCATAAAATCTGTAAACGATTGGCATCGGCTTGCAGGTTGAGCTGAATAAAAGTGAAGTAGAACAATGCCTCCAGACTCATGGGTTGCCAGGGCTCTTTGGTAATCTGTTCTTCGATATCACTCCTTCCCTGCTCTATGGTTCCCCTAAGACCCAGCATTTCCATGGCCCATTGATATTCTCCCGGAACCACACCTATCATGGCATGTAGAACCCCCAAACCCATATTGTCGGGTAAAAAAGCGGGGAAGTTTCTGTGGTTTTCTTCTAGAAGATGATAGGCTGAATTGATGTCGGTGGCCGCTAAATAATACTCGTTGAACAATACTCTGGCAAAAGCCCATTGCAGCTTAATTTGGGCTTGTCCGGCCAAATACCAGGGGTTGTTTTTTGGCCCCTGCCTCCATTTTTCGATGCGAGCTATTTTTAAATCCTTTTTTTCATTAAACAAATTTTGGTCTTCGGTGAGCACGATGCCAAGAAAATCGATATAGTTTTCCAAAAGTACCGGAAACAGGTTTTGTGGATTTTGCTTAGTTTCATTGATTACCAATATCCGGGCTTTTTCGAGCTCCAGATTTAAAATCTCATGATAGGCATTTCTGCAATTTTCGTTAAAATCGTAGGTTTTCGCCTGTGAAGAAGCTATTGAGACAAAGCCTAAACTGATAAGAAAAATAAACCACCGCAAATATTTCATAATTAATTTGTTTCGTGGTCATCTTTTAGTAAACCATCGGATTTCATCATTTGTTCGATTTCCATCAAAACGCTGTTCATATTTTTGATACTAAAATAGATGCTATCACCATAAACCAAAACAGGATAACCCACTCCCACATTTTTGCCTCCGGTTTTCCGGTGGACATATTCATACATAAGGGTTCGGTTTTCCTTAACAGGATATTTGGTAAAAGGCATGGCATGGCTTTCGAAATAAAGCTGCGCGGTTTGGCATTTTCCACAGCCATCGTTGCTAAAAAACAGAAGCTCTTTGGGGCGAATGGTGTCCTGCGACAGCGAAAAATTGGCCGCAAAAACCATTAACGCTAAAAATAACAGTTGTTTCATGGCGATTAATTCATCGATTTATTCAAATCCGATTTTACAATATGTGGCAAAACGGCGGCTATGGGATGCAAAATACTCTTCCCCAGATTTTTAGCTCGCTCAGGACTCCATCCAAAAATTGAATCGGGCAAATTGGCATTGTCTTTAAAAGGCATTTCGATGGTCATGGAGAGGCATTTGAACCGTTCGCCAATGGCTTTGGAGCAAATATCGAGATTGGCTTTTCCGGGCTCGTTGACGGGATATTTATGGGTATCCTGAAAATCGGGATTCACCGCCATCCAGGTGTTTTTAAAGGTTTGGAGCAAATGACTCAGATACTCGTTAAAACCTGGAATGCCCTCAATGGAGGAGACAAAATTATAGGGAAGAGTTTCGTCGCCATGAATATCAAGTAATAAATCGACCCCGGTCCAATCCATATTTTGTAATATTTGATGTACTTCGGGGGTGTATTGTGCGTCGGGATTGACCCAGGCGCGGTTCAGGTCTTTGCCGGCAGCATTGGTTCTAAGATTTCCATGAATGGAGCCATCGATATTGGCGTTTGGAATGATATAGAAACAGGCTTGCTGAAGCAGACTTTTCACCAAAGCATCCGAGGTGTCGACCATTCGTTCCAAAAACCCTTCCACAAACCATTCGGCCATGGTTTCGCCCGGATGCTGGCGCGCAATAATCCACACTTTTTTTCTGGTTTCATCGGCATCATCGCCCAGAACTATCATATCAATATCTCTGTTCTCCACCGTTTTGCCTATATGCTCCACAAAAGCATGGGGCATCATTTGCACCGAACTGATGAGATTCAGGTGCTGGTCGTGAGAATATGGCGCAAAATAAGCTGCAAAAACGCTGTTAAACTCGGGCATAAAACGCAAGGTGAGCTTTTGGCCATTGTAACTTGTATCGACTCTAAACCAGGTGATTCGGTCGTAGGAAACCACCGCCTGATAGCCTTCCCAGGCTTCGGGATAGCTGGATTCATGGGCATTTTCGATATGAATGGTCAAATCCATCCCTCCCACTTCCTGAATTCTGAAATAAAACCATTGCATAAACCCGGCCGCATTGTCGTGGCGCAATGCCAGTCGGATGTTGTCGGGATTATTGGCGTCGATAACTTCAATATTTCCGCCATCGAAAGCAGAGCTAATTTTTATAAAAGACATGGTATTGTTCTTTAGATTCCTGCAAAGATAATGGAATAGCAACCACCAAAACAAAATCAATGTGCAGAAAACCATGTCATCAATGGTATCAAAAAAATAGGGTTAACCTGATAAACACTATATTTGCACCCTCATTTTAAGAAAAAAATCACACCTATGAATTTTGTAGCAGAATTGACCTGGAGAGGCATGATTCACGATATAATGCCCGGAACCGACGAGCAAATGGAAAAAGAAATGATATCGGCCTATGTGGGCATCGACCCCACTGCCGACTCGCTGCATATTGGTCATTTAGTGGGGGTTATGATGCTTAAGCATCTTCAGATTGCCGGCCACAAGCCCCTTGCTTTGGTGGGTGGAGCCACTGGAATGATTGGCGACCCCAGTGGAAAATCCGAAGAGCGTAATCTGCTCAGCGAAGCCGAATTGCGTCACAACGAAGAAGCCCTAAAAAAGCAGCTCCGGCGGTTTCTCGATTTTGAAAGCGACATCCCAAACAAAGCAGAGCTGGTGAACAACTACGACTGGATGAAAAACTTATCGTTCCTGGAATTTATCCGTGATGTGGGAAAACATATCACCGTGAACTATATGATGGCCAAAGATTCGGTGAAAAAGCGACTGGGTGCTGATAGCAAATCGGGCATGTCGTTCACCGAGTTCACCTATCAATTAGTTCAGGGCTACGATTTTCTGTATTTGTACAAAGAGAAAAACTGCAAACTTCAAATGGGTGGTGCCGACCAATGGGGAAATATCACCACCGGAACAGAGCTCATCAGACGTATAGAAAGTGGCAAAGCCTTCGCACTCACCTGTCCCCTGATAACCAAAGCCGATGGCGGAAAATTTGGCAAAACAGAAAGCGGCAATATCTGGCTCGATGCCACCAAAACCAGCCCCTATGCGTTCTATCAGTTTTGGCTCAATACTTCGGATGAAGATGCTGAAAAATATATAAAAATATTCACTCTGTACACGTATTCAGAAGTTGAAACCTACGTTCAACAGCACAAAGAAGCACCCCATTTGCGACTCTTACAGCGTTTATTGGCCGAGGATATTACCGTGCGGTTACACGGACAAGACGAGTTGGAAGCAGCGCAAGCCGCCAGCAATATCCTTTTTGGAAAATCAACCACCGACGATTTGAAAAGACTTGACGAGCGAACTTTTTTAGCCGTTTTCGAAGGCGTTCCTGTTTCGGAAATCTCACGTGAAAAACTTTCGGATGGATTAGGTATTGTAGAATTTCTGACCGACGAAACCCGGATTTTCCCGAGCAAGGGAGAAGCCCGCAGAATGCTCAAAGACAATGGCGTTTCGGTGAATAAGGAAAAAGTGACGGAAACGACAGAAATCACCACCAATAACCTGCTGGGCAATCAATATGTGCTGGTTCAAAAAGGTAAAAAGAACTACTTTATTGTGAAGGTGGTTTAGCTCCCCCCTACTCGTCTGAGTCGCTCATGTGGTGTACTTCATTTTAATTCACCCTGATGTAACTCTCAGCTTTACTCCTTGGTTTTTATTGGATTTTATATCTTCTCTATAATAGAAAGATGCCTTGATGAGTGGGTATTCCCACATCTATCAAGGCATCTGTTTTAAAGCCAGGTTGCTCGAACCTGATAAAAATCTATTTGTTATCTATTTTCATTCCGAAGAAACTGCGGTAAACAAAATAGAGCGCAATAGCCACAAATACAAGACCCACATATGGAGCTATATCTCTGAACGATTCGGAGATAGCTATTTCCATTGCCAGCAATCCAAACAAGGTGGTGAATTTGATAATCGGGTTTAAAGCCACCGATGAAGTGTCTTTAAAAGGATCGCCAACAGTATCGCCAACAACAACTGCTGCATGCAAATCAGTTCCTTTTTGTTTTAGGTCAACTTCCACTAATTTCTTGGCATTATCCCAGGCACCGCCGGCATTGGCCATAAAAATGGCCTGAAACAAACCAAACACAGCAATAGAAATCAGATAGCTGATAAAGAGCGCCACTGCATTATTGCCACCAATGGACGATGGAGAAGAGAAAAACGCGAAAGCCAATGCAAAGAAGAACACGGCAATAAAGATATTAAACATACCTTTTTGAGCATAGTTGGTGCAAATCTTAACAACTTCGATGGATTTTTGAACGTCAGCTTTTTTAGGAGCATTGGGGTCGAGGTTGATGTTTTTCTTAATGTATTCCACAGCTCTGTAAGCTCCTGTGCTTACAGCTTGAATAGAAGCACCTGTAAACCAATAAATTACCGAGCCACCCAAAATAAATCCCAAAATTGTATAAGGATTCAACAGATTGAGAACTGCTTCGGGTTCAATGCCTAAGGTAGATTTAATCATTAGAATTAATGAGAAAATCATGGTAGTTGCTCCAACCACAGCGGTTCCAATAAGAACAGGTTTGGCGGTAGCTTTAAAAGTATTTCCCGCGCCATCGTTGGCTTCGAGATAATATTTCGATTTTTCCCAATCGGGTTTAAAACCGAAGTCTTTTTCTATTTCTGAATCGATGTTTTTAACTTCCTCAATCAGCGAAAGCTCATAAATTGACTGAGCATTGTCGGTTACAGGGCCATAGCTATCCACAGCAATGGTTACCGGACCCATACCGAGCATACCAAATGCCACGAGACCGAAGGCAAAAATAGAAGGATAAACCATGAAGGCATCCAGCCCGAAAGTACTGGCAAAATAGGCTAAGAACATGAGTACAAAAAATACCATACCAGTCCAGAAGGCACTGAAATTACCAGCAACCAACCCGGAAAGAATGGTTAATGATGCTCCACCTTCCTGCGATGCTTTCACTACCTCTTTCACGTGGGTGGATTTGGTAGAAGTAAAGATTTTTGTAAACTCAGGAATAAGGGCTGCTCCCAAAGTTCCGCAGCTAATAATTGTTGCAAGAATCCACCACATATCGGTACTTCCGTTTACATCGGGGATTAAAAGATAGCTGGCCACAAAAGTTACCATGATAGAAAGGATAGAAGTAATCCATACCAAACGAGTCAAAGGAACTTCGAAATCGAGTTCATCGACATTTTTATATTGTGAATTGGCAATGGCACCATTGATCCAGTAGGCCACTACGGAGGTAAAAATCATTAAATAGCGCATTACGAAAATCCACACAAGAAGTTTAACCTGAAGTAGTTCTGTTAGTGCTACATCCATTCCAAGAGCTGAACCGCCAACAGCAAGAAGGATAAAGGAGATTAATGCTACTCCGGTAACACCGTAGGTTTCGAAACCATCGGCAGTTGGGCCTACGCTATCGCCGGCGTTGTCGCCAGTACAATCGGCAATAACTCCGGGGTTACGAGGATCGTCTTCGCCAATTTTAAATACCACTTTCATCAAGTCGGAACCCACATCGGCAATTTTTGTAAAAATACCCCCGGCAATCCTGAGGGCCGAAGCTCCCAGCGATTCGCCAATGGCAAAACCAATAAAGCTGGCTCCTGCCAATTCACCCGGCATCAACATGAGGATGATGAGCATCATAAAAAGCTCAACGCTAATCAATAGCACACCAATACTCATTCCGGCGGTTAGTGGAATATTTAAAAGTTTAATGGGTTTTCTTTCGAGTGAGGCAAAAGCCATACGGGAATTGGCCAGTGTATTCATACGAATACCAAAGGCGGCAACGGCATACGAACCCAAAATACCTATTACGGTCCAGGATAATATTAAAAGAACGCCACCGATTCCAAAAAGGGCATTACCATTGTGGTCTTTGGCTAAAATACCAAAATAACCCGCAACTGCTGCTCCAATAAAAATAAACAGAATGGCAAGGAATTTACCTTGTTGCCTCAGATAGGCTGTGCTGGTTTGGTAAATTACATCGGCAATTTCGAGCATAGATTTGTGAGCTGGCAACTTTCTGACTTTCAGGAATTGCAAAAAGCCAAAGAGCATACCCAACAAAGTAATCAAGAATCCATAATAGAGAATACTTTCGCTTTTTATGGCTTCGGGAATTTTCAAATCTGCCTCGCCGGCAAAAGTTTGAAGTGGAGCTAACGATAATAAAACCGCGCTCCCGAGTAGAGATTTAATTTTCATAGAACTTTAATTAATGGGTTATTTTGTTTTGATTAACTTCAATCCAAAAAAATTCTTTATTACATATGATTTAGACAAATGTAAAAAAAAATCTTTCCAAAATCCTTTATTAAAGCCTAATTGAAATTATTTCTGGGGATTTTACCTTCAAAATCAAAAAAGAAATCCTGAAATCCCTGACATGCAAAGCAGTTGAAGCCCTATTTCTTTTTAAAAGCCCCGCTTTCTATCATCTGATTAAAGAAATCGACAATCGACTTCTCCACAGGCGTGTATTTCATTTGTAGCGCTTTCAGGCTTTTGCTGTAATCCACTTTCCGGGGATAGCCCATATTATTGGCCACCATTTTTCGTGAAACTCCCACCACTGCTGGGGCCATCAACCACACCATCCATTTAGGCAGCTCGCTTTTTGGAAAGGGATAGCTGTTTCCATAATGATTTCTAAGCATTTGGCCAAGTTGAAGAAAGCTTACAGTCTGCGCCGAAAAAATATGTCTTCCCTCAGCCTGTGGAGTAAATCCGGCTCTAAAATGAGCTTTACCCAAATCCCGAACATCAACGGCACCAATCTCCATGCCCGGTGCGCCTGTTTTCAGGCTCCCATCGCCCAATTGTTTCACTAAGCTAAAACTCTCCGATGTGGGTTTGGGATGAATTCCGGGACCAATAACCAGCGATGGATTGATAACCACCAAATCCCACCGGCTTTGAGCTTTGGCTATTTTCCAGGCTTCTGCTTCAGCCACAGTTTTGCTGTAGCTGTAAGGTTGGTGATGCAGGGTGGTGGTGGTGTTCCAATTCTCTTCGGTGGCTGTATGGTTGGCGTAGGTCAGCGTATCTTTGGCATCGCCAATAATGGCGGCACAACTGCTGGTGAGAACCACACGTTTTACTGTCGAAGTTTTGTTTACAGATTTCAGCACATTGCGGGTTCCCAAAAGAGCGGGGTTCACCAAATCGCGTTGAGCATCTTTCCCTTTATTGATAAATGGAGAAGCGGTGTGGAAAACCAATTCGCAGCCCGCCATGGCTTCGTCGTAGGAGCCTTCCGATAGCAGGTCGGCTTTAAAGTATTTTATGGATCCTGAGTATTTTTGGGCCAATTCGTTCAGATACTTGAGCTTGTCGGTGGCTTTGGGGTCTCTCACTGGGGGCGTGAATGGTGATTCCTGCTTCGAGCAATTCCTTCATCAGCCAACCTGCCACATAACCGATGACTCCCGTTACCAACACTGGTTTGGACTCATCTATTGTTGTCATATTTTAGTGATTTTAGTTTTTTAGCAAAGTAAGCCAAAAAGGCGCGAACAAACCCTAATTCTCACATTCTGTTAGTGTTAAGAGATT
>DYSN01000182.1 GCA_020718205.1 Draconibacterium orientale | reverse complement strand
TTATTTTTTTATTTTAAGGCCACATAGCTTGCCCCGATTCATTCGGGGGAATACGCCATGATAAAAAAATATCATTCCAATGGGTGGTTTAATAATCATGGCTATTTCATCTTATTCATTATCAGTACGCCTCTGCTTGAGCGCTTGCCTGCGGGAAAGTCAGCGAAATGGTTTACGTAATCACAAAACTCTAATATACAGACTAATACATCGAAATACTCTTTGAGCCTTTGTTGCAAAAACAATCCGTGAATTAGTTTTTTTTCACGCAGAGAACTCCAAGAAAATTGGTTAATTCGTGGTCATAAAAATCAGTGAAATCCGTGGATAAGAATTTTTTCTTCACGCAGAGATCGCAAAGGAAATTCGTCTTTTTTTATTTCTTGTCCTGCTATTGGGATTGCCTGCGTATTTCCATTTTTTGATGCTTTTTCTTGCTCCCAACAGGCATTCTAAATGCGACCTGACTTACTTCATAAAAGCAAAACTCTTGAAAATAAGTGATTTTACGTATGCCTGCTATCGCCTTAAGATATATATTTGATGTGTAAAACCCAATAACATGAAACAGATTTACCTTTTTTTGCTTTCTCTGGTGGCTTTTGCTGCTTCTTCTCAAAATTGGGCAGCCATAAATGCCACCGAGCGGTTTTGTTATTCCAACGACAATGATTTGGAAATTATCAATAATGTGTTGTGGGTGGATTCCATAAAACAAATGGACGACCACATGATTTACTATTTCAACAAAATTGTGGCGTTTTGCGATACCTGTTCAAACCCAAATTATATGATGCTGAATCAGCCTCAGTTTTTGCTGGAATATGCCAAGGTTTTTGAAAATGGAATCTGGGAGTTTGAAAGCTCTGCTGAGCAGTTTAAAATTCTAACGAATGCCCAATTGAATGATGAGTGGGTTTTTGACGAAGTCAATGGCCTGTCTGCTCAGGTGAGTTCTTTACAACAAATGGAAGTACTTGGCGAAATGGATTCCATTAAGATTATTACACTATCGAGTCAGGAGTCTATTATCCTGACAAAGAATCATGGGATTTTACAATGGTTTTCTCCCTGGAATTCTCAATTGATTGGGATAGAAGGACGCGATTTGGGTGTTATTGTTCCCACGTTTCGGAATATGTATCAGAACTGGTCGGCCGGCGATGTGATTTGCTACAGCTATACCAACTCACTTTATGATGAAATGGTGAATACAGATTCGCATATGTATAAATTTACTGTGATTGGGGTGGAAAAAAACGCTGATTCAATAGTTATTTCAACAAGTTTTCTGCATCGATATACTTACAATAATTATGGCCCAATCTTCAATCAGGGAGAACAAGACCTGGTTTTTTATCCAGATGCAGCCACCGAAGCCTATCCAAACGAAATTTTTTATGACCCCAAAGCTTTTCCCAATAATTTACCCGGTGGAGAAGATACATTAATTATGCAACTTACTCATCATGAGTGGGGTGGCGTAAAAAAACAATCACGGTTTGTTCCGGCTGTGTACTTTTTTGACTCCACATCCATTTTTATAAAAGCAGACAACCCTGCTCTCCTGGCACCTTTAGAAGAAGAAAATTATTATTCCCTAAACTGGTATAATTCCCCGGAATATTCTGCGAACTTCACATTTTACGAGAGCTTGTTGTTTGGTTTTGAGTGGGATTATGAATACGAGTTGGTGGGTCTCATTGACAATGGCGATACCCTTGGAACTATATTTCCCGATGAGATTCTAATGGGAACACGCGAGCTTACTGCACAAACTGATTGGTTTATTTATCCAAATCCGGCAAACGATTTTATTCAAATTAAAGGATTGTTGCCCAACCAGGAGATTCAAATAACCATTATCGACATCAACGGAAATGTTCTTCTTTCGAAAATCACAAATGCTGCCGAACCAATTGATCTAAGTCTTTTGAGCAGTGGGATTTATCAATTACTAATTGAAAGAGAGCAAACCACAGAAACGAAGAAATTAATTAAATTATAATCATGAATTATTTGATTCACAGGATTATATATTATCTAGCGACCATGCTTTTGCTTTTATTCATTATTAGCTGTTCAAAGGATAAAGGGAAATATCAAACAAATACATCGCAATATCCTTTGTGCCCTTAGAGCCATAGTGGCGAAAAAAACCGATGATAAGAATTTTTTTTCACGCAAAGGACGCAGAGAAATTAGCGTATTCATGGCCTTAAAAATCAGTGAAAATCAGCGAAATCCGTGGATAAGTATTTTTTTACGCAGAGAAGGCAAAGGAAATTAGTGAAGTAGTGGCCAATTAAATTCGTGGAAAACTGCTAAAACAACTAAAACCGCCATTTATTGGCCAGCCAGACCAACGAAAGCATCACGGGCACTTCGACCAAAACCCCTACTACTGTTACCAATGCAGCGGGCGATTGTAGTCCAAACAAAGTGATGGCCACTGCTACCGCCAGCTCGAAAAAATTACTGGCGCCAATCATGGCCGCGGGTGCCAGCTGATTGTGTGGTAGTTTTAACCGCTTTCCGCCATACCAGGCAATGAAAAAAATGAAATAGGTTTGAAGTATGAGCGGGACAGAAACCAGCAGAATGATGAGTGGCTTATTCAGGATGATATTCCCCTGAAAAGCAAATAACAGAACCAGTGTAAGAAGAAGCGCGACTATGGAAACGGGTTTTAATTTGGGGAGAAAAACTTCCTTTAACCAGGTTTCACCGTTTTTATCCACCAGATATTTGTGGGTTAAATATCCCGCCGCCAGCGGAATAACAACAAAAATCACGATGCTCGAAACCAGTGTATCGTAGGGAATTGCAATATCGGTAATCCCCAGCAGAAAGCCCACAATGGGCACAAATGCCACCAGAATTACCAAATCGTTTACCGAAACCTGAACCAGCGTGTAGGTGGGGTCGCCTTTGGTGAGATAGCTCCACACAAAAACCATGGCTGTACAGGGTGCCGCGCCCAGTAAAATAGCTCCCGCAATATATTCATCGGCTTCCGCGGGCGAAATAAATGCAGAATAGAGTTGGGTGAAAAATATCCAGGCGAAAAATGCCATGGTAAAAGGCTTTATCAGCCAGTTGACAATCAACGTGAGAACGAGTCCCTTGGGCTTGTTTCCGATATTTTTCAAGCTGTTGAAATCGATTTGAAGCATCATGGGATAAATCATGAGCCAAATGAGAATGGCAATGGGAATATTGACACTGGCAATTTCCAACCGACTCAAAGTCAACATGCTATCGCCAAAAAAATTACCTATGGCAATTCCGGCAACAATGCAGAGCAATACCCAAACGGTCAGATATTTCTCAAAAACCCCCAGTCCTTGTTCTTGTTTTTTCATACCAGTTCCGGTTTAATCTGTTCCTCATAGAATTGAAAAAACGCTTTTTGTATTTCGTTTCTCACCCGAATAAACTCGCTCCATACAAATTCATCGGTGCCTGTGGCATGGGAAGGATCATCGAAACCAATGTGCAATCGGTGCTTTACCTTGCCAAGAAAGGCTGGACAATTTTCGTTGGCACCTCCGCATACAGTAATCACATAATCCCATTCGTCGTCGAGATAAAGTTCCACAGAATCGGAGGTGTGTTTGCTTATGTCGATGCCTATTTCGGTCATGGCCTGAACCGCTTTTTGGTTTAACTGTCCAGATGCTTCGGTTCCCGCGGAGAATACCTGCAACCTGGGGTCGAAGGATTGCAAGAATCCATGAGCCATCTGACTTCGGCAACTGTTGCCGGTGCATAAAATGAGAATGCGCATAATTTATTGTTGTTTAATGATTTAATACCGAAAGCATATCTGTAAGACTGTGTTCCGAACAAGTTCGGAAGTCCAATATGAATTGGACTAAAAAGCTATTGCATCGGCATTATAAAATTCGTTTATTGTACTATATATTGTGTGTATTTGGTATAACTTGCTTTTTTATAAATTAAAATCCTGTTTTCTTTTGTTTTTATAAGTTCAGTCCGTTGAATAAAAATCCGACC
>DYSN01000068.1 GCA_020718205.1 Draconibacterium orientale | reverse complement strand
ATCAAGTAGTTGTATTTTATATCTTCGTTTTTGATGGCTTTTTAGACCGGACTCACACATCAAATAGACACTTTTTTTCTTTGGTACGTATTAAGGACAGTCATATATTCTAAAGACTCGATGAGTTTTCAAAATAATATAAAGCAATTTAATAATAGCGTTAGATTTATCAGAAAATTAAGAATGACGCAATTTTATAATAAAACATTGTTATATAAACCTTTTATATTTTCTAAAATATTTGGTTTAAACTAGGTCGGATGAAAATATTAATTTATTAATCTACAGGTATATAAAATATATTTCAAAATTGAATCATTGTGACCCGCCGGCGCGGATCTACCTGGCTGCGCAGGTAGACAGGTTTACAATTAGGAGTGTTCGGAAGATTTCCCAGCCGAATTATTTCAATTTTAAAAACACTATCAAAAAACCAACCCTAATGCATTCTATCCAACCAACCTTTGTGCCCTTAGTGCCCCTGCCTGTCGGCAGGCAAGCTAGTGGCAAAAAAAAATCAATCCGCGGAAATAAGCGTAATCTGTGAACAAAACAACACCCAACTATCCTTTATGCTCTTCGTTTTTTGGCTGTAAACCCCAAATGCCACCGCGAGAATCCTGCCGGACTATTTCCAAATAGAATTTTATTGATTTATTTCTTCCTTTTTCGGATGCTTATAAGCATAAAATAACTTACCAACCCTGTGACCAATCCCGATATAACTGCCAATACCACTGCGCCCACATAGTATCGTAAAAGATCGTCTTTTACATCATCAAAACTCAAATCGCTGCTGAGCTCGGGCAAAGCGAAGCCTCCCAGAAGTAGTGAGCCGGTTAGAAAACTGAAATAAAGAATAAACGGAATGATGGGCGGGATGGAAATATTGGCTGCAATGAGCGTGACAGCTTTGTTGAGTTTTAAGGGAATGGCCAAAGCCACAGCCACAATCATCTGAAATCCCCAAACGGGAAAAATGCCCATGAAGAAACCAAAACCAATGCTTTTGGCCAAGGTGGCATTGCTGTCGGTGGTTCGCAAAACTTCTTCGAGAATGATCTTTTTTATTTCGCCATTCACAAGCAGGCGAAACAAATCGCGGGGTTTTATCCACAATAATGCAATGATTACCAGAATGCTATTGAGAACTGAAATGCGAAAAAAGTCCCAAAACTTGCGGAAATGGGTGATTCTGTCATCGGGATATTCCACCTGAATGGGCACCCAATGCATGGCCACACCGCGCCAGCTCAATCGCACAATACTCTCAATTTCGAACTCGTAGCGATTAGTAAAGAATTTCATTCCCCCAAAGAATTTCAGCGGATACAAACGGAAACCCGATTGGGTATCGGGGAGTTTTTTGCCCGTTTCCAGCTGAAACCAAAAATTGCTGAATCGGTTGGCAAAGCTATTTCCGCCGGGGATGCCTTCGGTTTGCTCCATATTTCGGGCACCAATAATCATCACCTCGGGATTCTCTTCAATATACGTTACAAAAACCTGTAAATCAGATGCTTTATGTTGCCCATCACTGTCCATGCTGATTACATACCGATAACCTTTTTGCAAAGCCCAATCGATGCCTGTCTTCAGGGCAACTCCTTTTCCGCTGTTTTTTGCAAGATTAATCGTTTGAATTTCAGTATAATCAGCCAAAATTTGGGGTGTTTGGTCTGTGCAACCATCATTCACCACCAACACAGAATTCGTAAATCTCAAAACATCGTCGAGAACGGCTTTGAGTTTGGGGGCATTGTTATAGGTTGGAAGCAGGACAAGAATCTTGAGTTCTTCAATTTTCTGTGGTAACTCAGATACCTGGCTGTTCAAGGAGTTCATGAGAGTGTTCCTGTCATTTTAAAAAAAGTGGTCTCCCCCGCTTTCATTTGGGCTTTCACCTGAATTTTCTCGTCCACCGTGGTATAGTCAATCTCCCATTCCAACTGCTTGACCATGAGCGGATTTACCATCTGAAGGAATTTCAGCTGGCCAGCTGTATTAATTAGTAATGAACGATTCAAAGCGGTTTCGAGAATTTCTTTGACCATTTGCATCATGGTAACCCCAGGAAGTACCGGAATATTGGGAAAATGTCCTTTAAAAATATCGTGGGAAGCATTCAAAGTGATGGTAGCCACAATTTTAGTATTCTCGTGGGTCAGTGTTTCGAGCGAATAGAGTTGTTCTTTTAGCATCAGTTTAAGGGTTTTAGCAAAATGGAAATCCCCGGGCCTGGCTGCAGAATTTCAATGGCTGCATTATCCTTTTGTTGGGTCGTTGCCACTGTATTTTTTCTGTTGTTCAGTCTTTCCACTTTAAATATTGCATTTTGGTTTGCAAAATAAATCATTTTTTTCTCAGGGGAGTAAAGCATTTCAGTGGAATCAATAGAAAAAATCCTGAGTTCATCGTAAGGGTCTGGGGGCAATAGCATGATTAAATTCTGAGCCAGATTTTCTTTTATAAATTTGTAATTCATATGTTCCATAATATGATTTACTTCATAATCTCCATTGGGAAGCAGCAGAAAATCAAGCACTTTCAATCCAAAATCTGTCATTAAAAAAGCTCTGTAACCCGTTTCCGATTTCTTCATGATAAAGATGCCCGACATATTCTGGCCAAAGGCTTCCACATGGGCTCTGTATCGCCATTCGGTGAGGCTATCGTTCAGTAAATGAATTTTTTCGGTGGTCTGACCTGGCGAGACTTGTTTCAGATTTCGTAAAATGCGAGGCTGACATGAAGTGACCAAGAGCAGTCCAATCCACATCACGCTAAGAATAACGGGCTTTTTGCTATTTAAATACATCCTGGCTAAAGTCCTGATTTATTTTACGTTGACTGAATCGAATGCGGGTAAAATCGTCCCCCGGCTCCACCATTACAAATTGCGTGACATCGTAGGTTGCCTTATCGAAAAATATCTCAATATGCTTGAGATAGGCCTTCAGCTCGGGCGAAACCGGAACAAAACGCACAATGATATTTTTATCGTCGGTGAAATAGGTTTTCTGATAGTTTTTTTCCTCCGCCAAAAGCTTTCCCTGAATGCTTCCGCCAATCAACCCGTTGAGCTGCTCAAACATCTTGTTGGCGCTCAAATCGGTGGAAAACACGTTGCCATCGTCAATGACCTTGAGTTGACCTTTGGTCATAATCATGACGTAATTGTAGGGCTTTTGGTATTCCCAGCGAATCTGGTCGGGCTGATTGAACCAAAACTTCCCCTCCGACTCCACTGGATTTTCTAAAAAACTAAGATGCTTTTCCTGAACGAAATCGGCCTGAAGCTTGTAAATATCCTGAGTATGGGCATTTATTTTTGCTAAAATTTCGCGGGGATTGGCCAATGGCCTTGGCTGCGCCTTCGACGAGGCTACAAATGCTAATAAGACGAATAAACTGAGAATAAGGCTGAAATTGAGTTTCATAGTGATGGCCCGGTTTTATTGAGTGAAGTGGCAAATATAAGTCAATCCTGTTATTGCTTGTTGCCTGTATTGCCTTTTGGTTTATGATAAACCATTTGAACGGTATGTTCCTGATTTTTACCACCTTTTACAAGGAATTTGGCTTGTTTAAAATGCGGTGGGTCAAATTTTCGCAAGGCATTATTGCTAAAGGCGAAGGGCTCGGCGGGAATGCCAAATTTCTTATAATCCATGCTGTCGTTGCCATTGAGATCCTGAAAAACTGCAAAGGCATAATTTCCATCGGGCAGCCCCTGAAAGGTGATGGTCATGGTTTTGGCTTCTACTTTTTTGCGTTTGAAGAATTTATCGTCGAACTGCATTCCGGGAAACTGGGTGGAATCGCTGGTGAGTGTAACAAATATCTCGCCCTGTTGAAGTTGTATATTTTCAATTTTGACGGTCAGCGTATTGTTGTTCTGGGCAACCAAACTGCCCCCAAAGACCAACAAAACCAATCCTGCAATCCACCATTTCTTACACATGACGTATTTCCTTATTTAAATTGTTATTGTTCAACTCGAACCGCTGCGACAGAAACGGCAGCGCTGTCTTCAAAAGCTCCACTGTTCGTGCTCTGTTATCGTGAAAAAGTACAATCTCTCCCCCGCTTATTTTTTTTGTCAATTGACTCATAATCTTTTCATTTGACCGTTTTCCGCCGTCGAAGCTTCGAAAGCTCCAACCAACAGATATCATGCCAGTTTGTTTTAGGACGCGGGCCAAACGTGGATTGGTAATACCAAATGGGGGTCGAAAATAAACGGGCTTTTGTCCCGTAATTTTTTCGATAACCTGATTGGTTTTTTCAATTTCGTATTTCATTCGCCTCAGCGGAAATAAATCGAACATGGTGCTATGATGGTACGAGTGGTTCCCAATTAAATGCCCCCTTCGCACCATTTCCTTAAGCAGCCCGGCATGCTCTTTGGCCTGATTTCCCATGACAAAGAAAATAGATTTGACATCGTAGTCGTCGAGTAAATCGAGTATTTGCCGCGTAAAAACGGGATGCGGGCCATCGTCGAAGGTAAGAAGGACATGTTGTTTGGATTTCAGGCGATGAATGGAATCGAAATAGAAATTCAGGGTGATTTCAGCAGAGCCCCAAACAAGAAAACCCACATAAGAAATCAGCGGAAAAAACAAAAAATAGAAAGGAGCGATTTTGAAGGCCCGGAGTAATGAAAAAACAACAAAAATGGCCAGAAATACTTTATTTAAAAAGCTGAATTTTAGCATTTCCCCAACAGGATTAAACTATGCTCTATTTGTTGAAACTGATTGTAAATCAACACATGTTCGATGGATTCAGGAATCAGGCCCGAATAAATAATTGCCTGCGGAAGGCTTTGTTTTTTAAGTATTTGAGCGGCTATCCAAAAGGCGAATCCGGTGGCTGTGTAAAACTCTCCGCAAAGTTGTTTAAAATGTCCGATGGCGGAATTGGTAAACAACTTATTTTTAATATGATCGTACACTAACTTTTCGGCTTCCAACCCATTATATCCCATTAAAACCACCGTTTTGGATGCATCTGCCCCATGAGCTTTCAGCAAGGATTCTATTTCGGATTCAATAGTGGCAAGTTCGGGATTATAAAGTGTTTTCACATCGAGAAGCTGACCATAGCTGTTTTCGCTTAGAATCACATCAAGCCCAAAAAAACCTGTGGCTTGTCCTGGAACAGCACCCGTTTGGGGGTTGTACATGGGTGTGCTGCGAATGAGCCTGTTGTGCATGTAGGTCATCTCGTCGAAAGCACCCACCAAGGCATTGGCTATTTCTCCGCTTTGAATCATGAGCATGGCATCAATCAAAGCTGTTTCGAAGCTAAATCCCCTGTGAACATAGGTCATATTGTAATTATGGCACCCAAGACCAATGGCAATGCTTCCGCCCAACGTGTTGTGGGTGCTTTGGATAAAGCTTGTGGGTGTGAGCATAGATTCCTTGTTCTCTACCATGGAAGTGAGAAACTTCTCGGTGTCGATGGCGCAACCAAGGCCCGTTCCGGTTAATATGGCATCGGGATTTTCCATTCCGCTTTCGGCCAAAGCAATTTTAGCTGCCACGATTCCATTGCGGATGATTTTACTCATTCTCCGCAATTCTTTGGGGTCGATAAAATCTTTATAAGGCGGCTCGATGATGGGAAAATATTCTGCCTGCAATTCAACAATATTTTCAAGAAATCTTTGATTGTCAATAGTTTCCTGTGGAGAAACAAGACCAATTCCGTTGATGTATACCTTCATAATTTAGTCTCTTGAAAAAATTAATGTTGAATTGTTTCCCCCAAAACCAAACGAATTGGAAAGTACATGTTTCAGGGGTTTATGGAGAAGTTCTGTTTGAGGCTTGAAACTCAGCTCAGGCATTTGGTTTTTGAAGTTCAGGTTGGGATATATAACACCTTCGCGGAGTGCCATACTCACAAAAACGGCTTCGATGGCTCCGGCAGCTGCCAGCGTATGACCTGTAAAGGGTTTGGTGGAACTCACCGGAGGAATATTTTCGCCAAAAATGCGCATGATGGCCAATCCTTCCGAAAGGTCATTGTTCATGGTAGCAGTTCCGTGGGCGTTGATATAGTCGATATCCACTGGTTTCAATCCGGCCATCTTCAAAGCGTTTTGCATGGCTAAGGTGGCTCCGTTTCCATCGGGAGAGCTGGCGGTTTGATGGTAGGCATCGTTGGCATTGGCAAAACCGGAAACCCAGGCATAAACCTTCGATTCGGGGGTTAAATCGCTCTCGCGTTCCAAAACCAAAAAGGCGGCGGCTTCCCCCAGATTCAATCCGGCTCTCGTTTCATCGAAACTGCGGCAATTGGTCTTGTCGAGTATCATGAGCGAATTGAAGCCATTCAGTGTAAACAGCGACAAAGCATCCACTCCACCCGCTATCACCTTATCTAATTTCTTAGCCCGCAACATCCTGCTGGCCAGCATAACAGAGTTGGCCGAGCTGGAACAGGCGGTGCTTATGGTGGTAATAAAAGCTTTGATTCCTAAGAAATCGGCTACTTTTTCGGCATGGTCGCCGGCATCGTGGGTATCGATAAAAAAGCTATCGCCCCCATTGTTTTGAAAATCAACATAATGCTTTTCCGATGTTCTCATTCCGGCCACGGTTGTTGCTGAAATCAAACCCACTTTTTCAGTGGAGATGCTTTGCGAATCTTTCCAGGCTTCCTGCGCTGCCCACATGGCCATTAACGCGGTACGGGTGAGCTTGTTATGATACTTCACTCCCAGCCCATCGGCAAGCTGTTGGTCGGTCAGTTTGACTTCGGCCACAGGAAAATCATGGTGAAGACTATCGAGGAGTTGCATGTCCCCAATACCTGTTTTACCTTCCATGAGCGCCTTGAAATTCTCGCTGGCACTCAATCCCAAGGCACTAATAACCCCAATTCCTGTAACAGCAATCCGCTCTGTCATGTCGTCGGTTTATTTTTGGTTTGCAGTGATGAATTCTGCTATGGTTTTTACGGAGAAGAAAATATCTTTTCCTTTTTTGGGATCTTCGATTTTGATTCCGTAATTTTTCTCCAAAAGAACTATAAGCTCCAGAGCATCAATAGAATCGAGGCCGAGACCATCGCCAAACAAAGGCATATTCTCATCGATATCTTCGGGAGTCATATCCTCTAAGTTCAACGCTTCTATAATTTCAACTTTTAAATCCTGAATTAATTTTTCCATAACTATTTAGTTTTATATGGGTTTAATAATTTATTTCCTGTGCCTTTTGTTTTAGTTGCTGATAAATAGTTGCCATTTCCTTACCACTAAGCAGGTTCTGATTTTCTCTATCGGCATAAAACATAAACGCTTCATAATATTCATCATCGGCATCCACATAGCCACCCAACATGAAGTCGGTTTTATGGGCTGCGAAAAGTGATTTTATATAATTGACCACAAAAATGGGGTCGAATCCGCTGTTTACGAAAACCGCATTTTCACCTTTAAAGCCAAGGCGGATGCAGATTTCTCCGGTCATCACATTGGGGAGCGTGTAAACGAAATTGGCCGGACTCGGAAAATAGTTTCCCCGGTCGTTGATGGTTTCCTGATGTTGCATATCGATGAGCCAGGTAGATGCCCTGTTTTCGAGCACAATTCCCTGTTTCTCAGCGATGCCTGAAATTGCAATATTTTGTAAAAGAACTTCTGCCGCCAAAAAACCCAATTTACTGAGCCCATCCATTTTAAAATACTTTGGATATTTAACCTCCGCAAAATTGTAGATTTCCTTTAAAAACTTGACAAAAATAGGATTTTCGGCCTTTAAAACAAGCTCGCCATTTATAAAAAGGCAGGAATGAGCAATGTATATATGTTTTATTGAGGGCGCCATAGGTCTATTTCTTTCTGTTAAAGCGGAAAATGACCGCTGCATTGCAACCTCCAAAGCCGCTGGCAGTTTTCAAAACATTTTGAATGGGCCAGTTACGGGTTTCTTTCACCACATGGAGTGGCAACGGAACACCGTGATTTTCGTAGCCCAACGACTTCAATATCTTTTGGTCGCGAAGGTTTCTGATGGCAATGATAGACTCCACCACACCGGCAGCTCCCAGGGTATGACCCAGATAGGCTTTTACCGAACTCACCGGTTTTTCCTGGAGTCCGGCCAAATTCAAAGCCTTGCTCTCCATTTCGTCGTTATAGGGGGTTGCGGTACCGTGAGCCGAGATATAATCTATTTCCTTAGCTTCGATTCCGGCCTCGTTCAGCGCAGCACTGATGGCAAAAAACTGACCATCGCCTGTGCGGCTTGGGCCGGAAATATGGTTGGCATCATTGCTTGAACCTCCGCCAAGAATTTCAATTTCGGGCTGGGTAGCACTCAACAGGCTTTTGTTCGACGACAGAAAAACACATCCTGCAGCTTCGCCCAGGTTCAGACCATTGCGATCCTGATCGAAGGGACGGCAAACCTGAGGGCTTAGCGACTGAAACGACATAAAACCGCTGATAACGAACTCGGTGAGCATATCGGCTCCAACCACAATTACATTATCATAAACGCCTTGTTTAATAAGACCCGAAGCAATATAAATGGCTTCAACCCCCGAAACACAAGCATTTGACAGAACCCGCGGACTGTTTTTAAATCCCCAGAAATTGCTGATGATTTCGGCAGTTTTCCACAACATGGTTCTCTCTTTCCCCCATTTCTTCAGCTTTTCGGGCTCCAGCAAATCGATATTTCCTTTGGTGGTTGAGAGAATGAACAAGGTTTTTTCGTCTAAGGGAAATTCCGTTTGACGATAAACTCCAGCCATTGAAACGATGGCCATTTTCTCGAAGCGGGTAAATTCAAAATCGCTGCCCAGCTTGTTAAAGTCGGCATTGTTATCGAAGCAACGGTTGATGGCTTTGTCATCGATTCGTCCACCCATAAATGGCTCAGGGTATAATTGACTATCGTTGATGGTGGTCAAACCAGTATTGCCGGCATACAAGGCTTCCATGTTCTTTTGCGAACCAAACGCAAGAGAAGTTATCATGGCATCGGCGACTATGTAGGCTTTATGATTCAATTTATTGATTTTATGCTAATTAGCTATTGTTACAACTATTCATTTTTATTCAATGATTCCCCATTTTCTCTTCCAGTCGAGGCCAAACTCAGGTTGGTTTAGAACCAGCTGAAGGCTCTCCAAATCGAGGAAAACCTGAATGGTTTTGGCTTTGGCCACCACCACCATATCCGATTTTCGCCACAACGTGTATTTAAAGATGAGCTTGGCAGCCGGTGTATCCACATATTCCGCTTCGGCAATCACCACATCGCCATAGCGAAGTTGCTGTTTATAGTCGATATCGACCTTGACAATGGGACTTACAAAGCCGTGTTTTTCAATGTCAAGATAGCCCATTTCGTATTTTTGGCCAAAAGCTTCGCGGGCTTCTTCCAGATATTTCACATAATGTCCGTGCCAGGCTATTCGCAGGCTGTCCACTTCGTTAAAACGAACCCTAATCTCGGTTTGAGCCTTTAATGTAACTGCCATTTGATTAGAGTTTTATATTTTTTAATTGCTTAAAAACCAGCTCTTCGCGACGGGCTATTTCAATAAGAAGGTCAGCCGCCTGATTGTAGCTGTCTTCATTTTTGCTTCTGTCCTTGACAATTCGGGCAGTTTCAACGGCAAAATTTCGCCACAGGTCGCCAATTTCGGTAAAATCATCGGCGGCATTCTTTAACCAATCCTGCTGAAGAATTTCGCTGGCTTCCTGAAGAAAAGCAGCATACATGAAGCGAAAACCAGCTCCCCCTGTTCCTATTTCTTCCTGGGCTCTAACTATTTGTCCCAACCACTGCGAGGCTTTTGCTTTTCCTAGACTCGAAGGATAGTTTCTAACTTTTTTTGCGAGATATCTGATGCCTTTCACCCCAAACATAGGAACGGGAATGCCAAGCATATCTTTGGCGGTGTGTTTGATTCCCTGAACAATGGCAGATTTTAACTGCATTTCCGCTGGAATTTTATCGGCCCAATACATATGCCCTTTGGGGGCAAAAACGCCTTTGGCATATCTAACTTTTTCCAACTCTTTGGATGTTAGCGTGGTATAGTCTTCCATCACCGGGTCGCTTATTAGATAAGTATCGCCTTGTTTGCCAAAAACAACCAAATTATGGGCATTGAAATGGAAACGATAAGGAGCAGGGAAATAGGTTAAGTGATAAACGCCCACCAACATACCCACAGGAATATCTTTTTCGATGAGTGCATCGAGGGCTTTCATGGCCTTTTCCGGCGAGCGAAATTTTTCGCGTTTCACGGTAAAGCCCAATCTGCGGGCAGCTCTTTTAAAAATAACACCGGGCAAAGGTCTGAAGGAAGTCACCGGAATGCCGTTGACTTTTACAAAGGGCATATGCGAGAAAAACAATCCGGAGCCAATGCCAAAAATCATGGGTTCGCTCAATTGAATGCCGTAGAATTTTAGCAGATTGGAGGTAACACCATTTTCGCAATGGGCCGATTGATTATGTTCAAATTGAATGGCCATTAAAGTAGCTCCTGTTTTTTAAGTGTTTCGAGACTGATTTCAAAAGCTTCGGCATACTTGCCAAGCTTGGAATCGCTGAGTGTGATGAAGTTTTTATATTTGAGATGACGCTTTACTGTCCAGCGAAAAAATCCGGTATAACCCGCCAAAACCCCAATATCCATAAGTTGTTTTTCCATGTAATAGGCAATAGGACTCAGCTCTTTTCTGATAACCTGTTGTCTCACAGCTTCCACTTTCTCGTGAACTGCTTCCCAGGCATGCTGCATCACAATATTTTTGGGTTCCCAGCCCACGCTGCGAACAGTGGTATATTTTCCATCCTCGTCCACAGCATAGCAAGGTTCTCTCAGTTTGCCTTCGAGCATATTGGCGTCGTCCTGGGGAACTTCATTCTTCTTCATGACTCGTTAATTTGTGGATTAATAAATATTTTTAATTCGCAACCTGCTATCATTTCTCCATTCAACGAAACTGCTGCATCCACAATAGAGGCGTTGAGCACTTCGTGTTTGGGAGTAATTTGAGTTTCGATAATATCGTTTACTTTGGGTAATCTGTTAATATACAATCCTTTCACAGCTCCAATAAAGCCCAGCGGCGGATTTTCGTTTTTCTCGCTGCATTCAAAGCCTTTGCCTAAAGCAGCCGTTTGGGCCATATTTTCGAGCAATCCAGCCTCTGTGAAGAGGTTATGAGAAACAAAAACATTGTCTTCGGCAATGAGAAATGAACTTTTTGTTGCACCATCTACATGTGCCAAAAGGGTGTCAACCATAATCATGGGTTCCCGTTGTGGAAGGTATTTTTTTATGTTCTCAATGCCGGAAATCATATGCAGGTCACCAAATTATTTGTTTGTAAACAATACAGGTTAAACCACGGTAAGAAGCGCAAAAGTGTAGCTAAACCGGGCACTTTCGGGCACCATGAGCATGATTTTTTCACCTTTTTTGAGTCGGCCACTGTGAAATAATTCTTCCATCATAAAATAGGTGCTTGCAGAGCCCACATTGCCCAAACGGGTGAGGTTGGTGAACCATTTTTCCTGCGGAATAGAAACATTATATTCTTTAAAGATATTGATAATTTGGTCTCTAAAAAATTCCGAAGATAAATGCGGAAGGAAATAATCCAATTGGTCGGGATTAATGTCCCTTCTTTTGAAAATTTCCATCATAAATTCGCCTCCCTTTCTAATGATATTCTCGCCAAGGAGTTTCACATCCTGCCTAAGGGCAAATACACTGGACTCCATTAATTCAGCGGGGCTTAAATCGCGCCAGGGAGTAACCGTTCCATCGGGTTGTTTTTGTCCGCCGGCATACATACAGGTTTCGAGTTCATTGGCATAGCTTTTTATATCGACCCAATCTATGCGAAGGGAAATTCCATGAGTATTGGGTTTATTTTCAAGTAAGGCAGCAGCAGCACCATCTGAGAGCATCCAACGAAGGAAATCTTTTTCGAAGCCGAGGATGGGTTTCTTCACTAAATCGTGCCAGTTCTCGCTTTCTTTGGAGAAATTTTTCGCGTGCATCCAGGTGGAAAGTTTTTCTGAGCCAAATGTGACGGCATTTTTTGTGTTTCCAAGGGCAACACTCATCCAGCCGTATTTAAGGGCCTGCATTCCGGCATTGCAACTTCCGGCAGCCGATATCAACTCCACTCCGTCTCTTCCTCCCAATTCTCCCTGCACCATGGTGGCGTGCGAAGGCACCATTAAATCGGGGGAAGTAGTTCCTCCGGCCAATAACTCCATGTCTTCCAACTTAAAAGTTTCGCTCTCCAATCCGCGGATGGCCACGGCACAAAGTTGCGCATTGGAATGGGTGCTTTTGCCATTTTTATCCATGGCATAATATCGGGTGGTAATTTTATTATGACGAAGAATAATACCTCGCGATTTGCTGGGGGCTCCTGCTATCTGGCCTAAATACTCTTCCATCTCATTGTTTGAAATGGGATTGTTGGGTAAAAATTTTGATAATTCGGTTATATATACGTGATTCACTTGTTATAATTTTGTTGCAGCCTGCAAATATATAAAATCCTGCTAATTTGTTAACATGTAATCCTGATGATTCCATGTGTTTTGGGAAGGGTTATAAAAGATACGAAAATCTATCTAACAGACTGATAATAAGCAATATTACGTTTAATTCTCAGATAAAACAGCGGATAGGTGAGATAAAAAATCAAGGTAGCAATGGGCGAAAGCAAATAAATCATAAACAATAAATAGTACTTAAATGCCACCAAAACAGCGTCTCTCTTCGGTGTTCCCGGGCCTCCTTGTTTCAAGGAAAGACGTGTCCAGACTTTAAAGATGCGTTTGGCTTTATGTTCCATGCTCATGAGATGTGGCAACACTTCTACCCCTCCCTGTTTTATGTACTCGTCCTGCAGAGATTGCAACCTGTCCGACTCCCAAAAGTGCTTCAAGGTTTCCCCAAATCCCCTTGCCTTTGAAATATCTTCATCTTTAATGCCTGGCCTGGGCAAGATTCCCCATTTTTTATCTTTTCTTGCTGTAAAAGCCCAATGCATAATGGTGATAACACTTACCAGATTGTTCACCTTGTCGAACCACACCAAATGCCCCACATAGTTGGACTGGGCAGCTAAAAGAAACCCTTTGATACTTCGCTGAGCCATAAACCACATATTACGGCAACCATTGAGAGTGATGACCGGAGTTTGATTGGCAAGTTCTTTAAAATCGTCGCTTTTTAGAAAAGCAGTAATGGGAATTGATGGCGATAAATACCAAACCTGCAAGCCTATTATAATCAAATCGTAACTCTGTTTTAGTTCATTGGGAATGGGATGAAGCTCGCAACCCACTTCAGTTACAGATTCAGGAAAAACATCGAAAAACTGTCGGCTGGTCCAGGGGAAAGGGAATTCTTTCACGGGTTTTATTTGGTGAAAGAAGAATTTATAAGTCAAATCATGGCGAAAGGGAGCGATAAACTGATCGATGATTTCACGCATTTGACCAGATTGGCTATGATAGGCTATGAGTACATTTTTCGTTTCCATGCTAAATAGTTTTTTGAATTAATGCAATTGTTTTTCATCCTCCCAAAAATCATAGAAATTGAACCATTGATGGGGATATTTTAAAGTCATTTTTTCAAGCTCCACAAGGTAATCGCCGAGTATCATTTCTGCTATTTCGGCTCTTTGGCTCACATTTTTTACAGCGGGATACTGCTTGCCCGGTGTGGAATAGAAGTGATAGTGGGTGTTGGTCTCTTTAAAAGCAAAGGTGAAGCAAACCGGCTTATTGAAACGTGCGGCCAGATAAAAAGGTCCGTAGGGAAATTTGGCTTCCTTGCTTAGAAAATTCTTGCTGATAAAGGGGGATTCTTCCATAAATCTGTCGCCGTGAATCACCACCAGCTCTTTCCTTTCAATGGCTTGTTTGATGGCCAAAACATGGCTCATATCGTCGCTGAGCCAGATGATTTTCATGGTTTTTTGGCTTTCGACCTGTTGTAGCAACTCCTTTATTCCGGCATGCTCGTTTTGCACCATCACAATATTGACAGGGGTTTCGAGACGTTTTAGCAGTTCGCCCGCAATCTCCCAGTTTCCCATGTGGGCACCAATGAGGAAACCGCCATCGCTCAAATTTCTCAAATGTTCTTCACCATCGAAATTAAAGGTAAACAATGAACCCTGACCAGAAAAAGCAGCCACTTTATCGATGAGCACCTGACCAAACCGGTAATTGTTTTTAAAACGACTTAAAAAGGAATGAAGGCGGTTTTGCCCCAGAATTTTGCCGAAAAAGTATTTTTGGGATTTTTTGTTTCCAAAAAATACGAAATAGAACCCAACAAAATAAAGGAGAAAATAGGCAACAGAAATGCCAAAGTTTTTGATTAGAAAAATGAAAATCCGGTATCCGAGGGGTGTTCCTCTGGTTTTTCCCTGCCAGGAAGACATGGGGTTAAGCGTTTAATCGGTTTTCGATAAAGTCGTAGAATTGTTGTAATGTCTTCACTCCCACCATATCGTCGCCTTTGATGACCAGCCCAAATACATTTTCTATAACAACGATAATGTCGACAAAATCGAGGCTATCAATACCAATTTCTTTCCAGGTGGCTTCGGGCAGAAGCGCATCGGCTTCGAACTCAAATTCATCCACAAGAAATCCATTCACTTTAAGAATAATATCGGCTTTTGTCATTGGTTGATTCTATTTTATGAGTGGGCAAATTTAATAAAAATTAGAATTTTGAAAAACCGAAATTTTCTATTTCCTGAATTTTTCGATAATGAGAGAGGAATTGGTACCTCCAAACCCAAAAGAATTGGATAAAAGTCTTTCAATTTTAGCTTGTCGGGTCTTCTTAACTATTTGAATGAGAGATGTAAACTCATCTGGCTCTTCGAAATTTAAATTTGGAGCTAAGAAGTCGTTCTGCATCATAAGTACAGAATAAATGGCTTCACTGGCTCCTCCCATCCACATTTCATGACCTGTCATGCTTTTAGTGGAACTTACCGGAACTCTGTTTCCAAAAACCCCGTAAATGGCTTGCGCTTCGTTGGCATCGCCAATGGGCGTTGAGGTGGCGTGGGCATTCACATAGTCAATCTGAGAAGCCGTTAAACCACTTTGCTCCAACGCCATTCGAATGGCGCGGCTGGGTCCATCCACATTGGGCTGGCTGATATGACTTCCGTCGCTGGAGAAACCATAGCCTGTAATTTCGCCGAGAATGGTGGCTCCGCGTTTCAAGGCCGAATCCAAACTTTCAATAACAAGGGTTGCGGCACCTCCGCCGGGCACGAGTCCGTCGCGGTGTTTATCAAAGGGCCGACAGGCTTTGGTAGGATCCGAATTTCGACCCGAAAAGGCTCCCAAACCATCGAAACTGCCCATTGCATATAGATTCAGCTCCTGAGCACCCCCACAAATCACCATTTTTTGCAAGCCGTTTTTGATGAGCAAATGAGCAAATCCAATGGCATGTGAGCTGCTGGCACAAGCCCCGCTGATGGTGGTATTGATGCCTCGTAATTTATAAATGACCGACAAATTCATGCTCACGGTGCTGTTCATCGATTGAAAAATGAAACCGGAACCAATGAGGCTGGTATCTTTTTTATCGCGAAGGGCATCGATGCTTTCGACCACCGCCTTGCTTGAGCTGTCGTTTCCGTATAGAATACCAACTTCGTTTTTCTCTAAAAATTCTTCGTTAACACCAGCCATGGCCAATGCTTCTTCGGTAGCTACAAAGGCGTAGGCGCCATGTTCGGCCAAACCCACACGCATGCGGCGGTCTATTTTTCCTTTGAGCTGGGGCTCGGGAACAAAGCCACACAAGCCACTCCGATAACCAAAATCGATTCGAGCCTGGTCAAATAGAATTCCCGATTTTCCTAAATAGAGAGACTCCCGCACCTCATCGATATTGAGTCCGATGGTGCTGTAGATTCCCATTCCTGTTATTACAACGCGTTGATTCATAGTAGTGTAGAATATTAAGTATACAATCCCCCATTTATCGAAATCACCTGTCCGGTGATGTAGGACGATTTGGCTGATGCGAGAAACTCCACCAAATCGGCTACTTCTTCGGGATTTCCGAAGCGGTTCATTGGGATTAGTTTTTTATGTTCCTGTTCGTCTAAATCGGCGGTCATATCGCTTTTGATAAACCCGGGAGCCACAGCATTTACCGTTACATTTTTACGGGCAACTTCCTGAGCCAATGCTTTGGTTGCTGCAATTAAACCACCTTTGGTTGCGGAATAATTTGTTTGCCCCGGAAGTCCTTTTAATCCGCTGAGCGACACCATATTAATGATGCGTCCTTTCTTTTTCAGAAGCATATTTTTAATCAAATGACGGGTAACATAGAAAAAGCTGTTGAGGTTGGTATTGAGAACATCGTTCCACTCTTCATCTTTCATCCACAAAAGCAAGGCATCTTTTCTGATTCCGCTGTTGTTTACCAATATTTGGATAAATGATTCGGGGTTTTGTTCATGCCACCTATCCAAGGCTGCGGTTACAGCATTTAAATCGGCCACATCGAAGGGCAAAAGCTCAGCATGACCGCCCGATAAACGAATGTCTTCGAGGGTTTTGGTGGCTTCCTCCACATTCGATTTGTAATTGATAATAACATGATAACCGGCATAGGCCAGCTTCATAGCAATGGCTCTTCCAATTCCTCTTGATCCACCTGTTACTAAAGCGTAAATTTGATCCATAGGCTAAATTTCAACGGGTTTGTTAATCAGATAATTCTTCACATTTTGAATATCCGGATACATGATATGATCGTCGACAAATATGGGAACAATTTCTCTTAAATCGTCGAAAACAACTCTGGTTTTTTGCGACAATTTATCGGTAACTTTTAGGTAATCAACCGCTTGAAGGATGGCAATAATATGAATAGAAATCACTTCAAAGCTATTTTGAATCACCCGTGCAGCCATGAGTGCCGAGTTGGAACCCATACTCACAATATCTTGATTGTCATTATTATTGGGTATGCTGTGAACATACATGGAATTGCTCAATACCTGATTTTCGGCTACGGTGCTGGTAGCAGTAAACTGCATGCCCTGAATACCAAGATTTAAGCCCAAAACCCCAAGATTTACAAAAGGGGGAAGCTTCTCGTTGAGCTTGTTGTTCATAAGGAAGTTGAGCTGACGCTCCATGAGCATGGAGAGCTTGGTGATGGCCATTTTGAGCTTATCCATTTCGAACGAAACATAATCACCGTGGAAATTTCCACCGTGAAATACGTTTTGATTTATCCTGTCGATGATGGGATTGTCGTTGGCCGAATTGATTTCTTCTATGAGAATTTTGCAGCTGTTGTCGATGGTTTCTAAAACCGGGCCAAGAATCTGTGGCACGCAGCGCAAAGAATAGTACTCCTGAACTTTTTCAGAAAACACTTTGGTACCATTGACTCCTTTAAAGAGTTTATCCTCACGTTTTTTCAGCAATTGGCTGTCAACAAGCATAGAACGCATATGGGCAGCCGTGGTATTTTGACCCTGATGCTTCTTCACCACATTTAAGGGCTCAGAGATATGGTCATCGTAGCTTTCTACCAATTGATTAATCATACTGCTGGCATACACAGCCCATGCATATAATTTTCTGGAATTCAACAGGTTTACCAAACCGATTCCGGTCATGGTGCTGGTTCCGTTTATGAGTGCCAATCCTTCGCGGATGTGAATGCCTATGGGTTTGAGGCCTGTTTGAGTTAAAACATCGGCGGTTAATTGCCGGGTTTCATTGAACATACATTCTCCTTCGCCAATGAGCCCGAGGGCTAAATGAGCCAATTGAACCAAATCGCCACTGGCACCCACTCCCCCATGTTCGGGAATGATGGGATAGATTTCGTGATTGAGGAAAGCCACCAATTGTTCAACCACTTCCACATGAACCCCACTAAAACCCAGTAAAAGGGTGTTTAAACGTGCGAGCATAGTTGCTCTAACGTACATATTATCAAGAATTTGGCCACTTCCGGCAGCATGACTTCTGATCAGATTGTATTGAAGTTGCTTTAAATCGTTGTTATCGATACGATATTGAGCCATGGGGCCAAAACCAGTATTGATGCCGTAGATGACTTTATCGGAGGAGAATTCTTTAAGAAATTCGTAGCTCAGCTTCACTCTTTCCTTGCCTTCGGGAGCAATTTCGAGTTTCTTTTTGTTTAAAACTATTTCCTTAAAGGAGTGTATATCAAGTGGGGTTTTACCAATCAGTAATTTCATCGTCTAAATCTATCAAAAACGGCAAATTTAGTATTTTTTATGAAATCAGTATTCGTAGTTGACAAGCCAATCCTAAAAAATACGTCAAATGTAGTAGATGGAATAAAATATGGCGTGTTGGTAGATTTTTATGGGGGGAGGATTGAGGGGAGTTGAGATGAAAAGTTGATGAATATTTAGCCATCCCCAAAAAAGACAAAGCGGCACTTGGCCGCTTTTTCAGGATTCTATATGAGTAGATTTCAAAGTATCTACCTTTTACTCTTAGGCATGATAAATCTTCGAATAGGAATTGATATAACTTACAAATCGGTCATACTGCGTTCTAGTTCCTTTAAATTTAATGCTCGATTTAAGTGCATTCAGTCCATGCTTTTCAATAAATGATCCAATGGACGAATTTAAAAATGAAGATGAAATGCTTGAATCATTATTTACGTGCAAAATAACAGTTTCGCTATTCGAAAACGACTGATCAAGCAAAATAAAAAGCTTAAATCCTGATGCATTAGAGCTAAGATCAGGAACCAAGGTATTTAAATCCAGGGTTTTCATAAGTAAATGTTGGTGTTTGTTCGGCAAATTTATAAATTCAATTAATGAATTAGCAATATTTATTACTAAAATTATGCTAAGGAATTGGGACAAAATAAACTTTACGGTTCTGGCTTTATAGTGTAATTCCATTCACCATGAAATTTAGGCCTTGTTATTTTCAACTTGTTCATTTCTTCATCACTTATTTTAATACCTTTCTC
>DYSN01000067.1 GCA_020718205.1 Draconibacterium orientale | reverse complement strand
GGGTGGGTGCTAAATATCTGTGAATTAACTATTAGAATACGGAAAGAAAGTTTGAATGGATTTTATATCTAATTGATTTCCATACTTTTTGATAAATATTTGCCATATATTCCATCAGCCAATGCATCCTGGATAATTGCATTGCCGAATTCCGGAAATATCTACTGTTTTATGAACTTTCTCGTCCACTCTTGTTTGCCATCGATGCTTCGAATTCGAATATAATAAACTCCGCTTTCCCACATTTCTGCATCGATAATGTAGTCTTCGTTTAGTTGAGCTGTTTCCACAAGTATGCTTTTCCCGGTTGAATTATAGATGGTTATTTCTTTGCTGCCTGACTGCGGGTTTGAATTATAGATATGAATGATATTTTTCGTGGGATTGGGCAAAAGGGTGTATTCCCGTTGACCAGAATTTACAACTTCAATGTTGTTAATATTTTCGATTCTGATGGTGTTTTCCAAGTTTTGGTACGACATGCTCACATAAAGCTTTTTCTCCGTTAAATTATAATAAAAACCTGCGGCTGCAATCTCCAACTCGTTTAAACTATTGAATTTGGTCATCGGCACATCGTCGAGAAGTACTGATAAGTTCTGGTTCGGTATTCTGTAGATTTCGAAAATAAACTGACGCTGCAAGGTCATGCCTGGATAGGTAAAACCATAGCTTCCCAACCGAATTTCAATTTCATTGTTCAGGAAGCTACCTCTGAATTGAGTTAGGTTAAATTCATTATCGATCAGGCTTTTAGGGTTTGTTTTGCTGTCGTCGAAAAGTGTGTATTCCGATTCGCTCACCGATTCATCGGGATAATATTTTATATAAAGTTTGTCGCCAATATAATCATCCGTAGTGAGTAGATTTTTAACTGTGGGAATAAAACTTCCTGCCTTAACCAGCACTGGAATTTCAGTGAGGGGAGCTGGCATGGTATAATTGCCAGGACCTACATATTCGGTTAAATTTTGGTAATTCAGCCATTTCCCTTTCGGTAGAACCACATTGCGCTGAGTTTGCCCCTGATATAATATGGGGGCAACAATCAAATTGTCTCCCCAGAAAAACTGGTCATTCAGGTTTTGGAGCGAAGTATTTTTCATTTCATAGAAATCCATGGGTCGGGCCGGGGGTTTGCCAAAAGCAGCTGCTTCGTAGGCGAGACTGTAATTATAGGGCAGAAGCTCATAGCGCCATTTGATATATTTTCGGGTAATAGTTTGGGCATTGCTGCCATAAGCAGTTGGAGCTGTTTCTATTCCTGTTCCATGAATTCTGAAAACCGGAGCGAAAACACCCATCTGAACCCAGCGGATAAACAACTCATCATCGTTACCACCACCGGTAAACCCACCCACATCGGAATGCATAAAAGGAACACCACCCATGCCCATGCTCAGCATCATTGGAATCTGTGCTTTTAGTCCGTCAAAACTTCTTTGAATATCGCCCGACCAGGGGAAAGTAGCATATCGCTGCATTCCGGCAAAACCTGAGCGCGACAGGTTGAACAGGCGCTTTTCGGGAAATTCGGCTTGCCAGTTCTCGTAAACTAATTTTTCCCACTCCAACGAAAATACATTATGAATTTCGGAGGCAGATTGCCCTCCAAAATGTACCATATCCGAAGGATGGGTTTCGGGTTCCCCCAAATCGGTCCACCAGCCTGCTGCTCCCTCGTTGGTTCTGTTGGTATAAAACTGTTTAAACCAATTGGCAGCCTGCGGATTAAATATATCGAGAAGTGCTGAATTTCCTGCCCAAAAACCCCAAAGCACGTAGGTATCACCATTTGAGTCAGTAGCAAAATAGTTTTGGTTGTTTGCGTAGGTGTAATTGGAGCTGTTCAAAGTAAAATAAGGCTCGGAGATTAAAATAGTTTTTACACCCAAATCCCTAAAATCTGTCATCATTCCCTGCGGATTAGGAAATCGACTATAATCCCAGTTTAAATTTCCCATGGTATTGGTATTTCCAAACCAGTATAAATCAAGCACCAAAGCATCCAGCGGGAAGTTGGCATTTTTGATCCTGTTAACGATGTTGTAGGCTTCGGTTTGGGTTTCGTAGCCATATTTCGACTGAATATAACCCAGCGACCACAGGGGAGGGATGGGTTGAAAGCCCGTGAGAATGGAATAGTTTTTAATGAGTTCTCCATGGCTTTTTCCTGCAATAACAAAAACATCGGCCTGGCCATGATTAAAGGTATAACTCATTTGGTTGCCATTGGACGAACCAATATCCAGCGAAGCTATCGAGTGATTGTCGTAGAAAATCATGTAATTTTCGGTGGAATTGACCAGCGGAAGTGTGATATTCAGATTTTCCGCACCAATTCCATAGCCATAATGAGCCTGATTGTTGATGGAGAGTTTCTTCCCCTTTCGATCCATATCAATGGCGCGGGCTCCACTTCCATAAATCCGCTCTTGTTCTTTTAGTTGCGAGACTAATATCCCTTGATGGCTAAACTCATAGATTTTCATAAAATGAAGAATAGTATCGTTGTTATAGACAAACCGAAAGCTCAAATCTGCAGTATCGATAATAACATCCACCGAATCGGTCCTGAATATGAGTAAGTTGCCGTAATCGTTAAAACTAACTTCAACATTTTGCTTTGTGGCTACCACGGAATAGGAAGGCTGGTTTTCTTCGCCCGGAGTGTGAGAAAAAATATTGATGATATTCTCGCTGAAAGGTGTGACAATAATTTCTCCGCTGGAGCAGTTTATCAGGAGGCTGTCATGAGCGAACTCATGTGAAATATACTCTGTGGTGTTGTAATGGATGGCCAGATCGTAAAAGATATCCTGATTATTATCGTCTCGTCCTACCAGATTACACTCGGCATTTCTAAAAACAAAAGCCAATTTCAGTACCATCTCATTCTCTGGAATACCATAAAACGAGCGGATATTATAGGTTGCCTGATATAGGTTATTCCCCAGCGAAAGCAATTTGGTTTCAGCGGTGTTTTCACACCAATCGGTCACCACATATTTCCAGTCACCTGGGTGCGTACTTTCGGCAGAGATGACTCCCGTATGCATGTAAACGTCACCATGATAACCGGCCAGTTCACCATTGCCTTCTGAGGCATCGTAGATAAAAGTGATGGTGCTGTCGGCAGTCGGATTTTCAGGAGTTACAGTTAGAATTTGAGCATTCAAAAGCAAGGGCAGAAGCCCTGGCAGTACTATGAGCCAAAGGAGTACATTTTTCATTTCTAAACAGGGTTTGTGCAGCAAAGATACCAGATATTGATGAATTTCGGAGCTGGTTTTCATATCATGGATTTTTTTATTGGTGACCAATTTGTTCAAATTGTTTGCATCTGAAACCTATCAAAATTCAATACCTTTGCAAAATATTTACCCCAAGTTGCAATGATGAGCAAAAAAGTTTCGTTGGTTTTATCGGGTGGTGGTGCCCGTGGACTGGCTCATATCGGAGTCATAGAAGAGCTGCTGAACAGGGGTTTCGAGATTCATAGCATTGCGGGTACTTCCATGGGTGCTCTGGTGGGCGGAGTCTACGCCCTGGGCAAGATGGACGAGTATAAAAACTGGATGCTGGGGCTCGACAAGCGAAAAGTATTTAGTCTCGTCGACTTTACCTGGAGCTCTCAGGGGCTTATTAAAGGCGACAAAGTGCTGCAGAAAATGCGGGAGTTTATCCCCGATCAAAACATTGAAAATCTGTCCATTGGCTATGCTGCCATTTCTGCCAATCTGCTCACCAGGGAAGAAGTGGTTTTTACCACCGGCAGCATTTTCGAAGCCATTCGCGCAAGCATTGCCATTCCCACTGTTCTCACTCCGGTCAAAACCCCCGATGGCCTTTTGGTAGATGGGGGCGTGGTGAATAATTTGCCTATTAACAGAGCTAAAAGAGTGGAAGGCGATTTGCTTATTGCGGTGAACGTAAATGCCCATATTCCAGTGAATAGGCTAATTATTTCTAAAAAGCAGAAGGAAGAAAACGAGTCAAAATACCAAATCAAAGTCAGGGAGTTTTATCAGCAACTTTCGCGCATTCTGCCATCGACCAAAGAAGAATACAAAGAAGAGAAGCTGGGCTATTTCAACCTCATGAGCAAAACCATAAACCTCATGACCGACCACATCACCCGGCTCAATCTGCTGCAGCATCAGCCCGATATCCTGGTGAATATATCGCGCGATATTTGCGGAACCTACGATTTTTATATGGCTGAGGAGCTTATCTCCACAGGGAAAGATGCTTTCGCAAAAAGCTTCGAAGCTTGGAATAAAACAGCCAATAGCACCCAAAATTCTCTGTAAGCTTTCGCCAAATCGCCGGATTTGATGGTTTTTCGTGCTTCGAAAAATTTGAACCAATCGGCTGCCACTCGTTCCATTTGTCTATATTTACCCACCGAAAAAAATCCTTTGTCCTATGAAAATTTCCCCGCTTTTTTCCATCCTGAAATGGGTTGTCCTCCTGACTTTCGTTATTCTATTGTCGAATTGCAAAACCGAACCAAAGAAAATAGTGCTCAATCCAGCCTACATCAACTATGTGAGTGCTTTTACGGGCGAAGTGGTGAGCAATAAAACCACCATAAAGGTTCAGCTCTCACAAACCCACAGTGCTGCTGTACCTGGAAAAGCGCTGGATGGAGAAATTTTTAGTTTTAGCCCCGGCATTGCCGGGCAGGCTTATTGGCTCGATGGGCGCACCGTGGAATTTCGGCCGGAGGCTCCCCTGAAATCGGGCGAATTCTATAAAGCCCGTTTTGCTCTGTCTAAACTCCTTGAAGTTCCGAAAGATTTGGAAACCTTTGTGTTTCAGTTTCAGGTGATTCATCAGTCTATGGAGGTGGTTTTCGAAAATATGGAACCCATTTCGGTGGACGATTGGCGCTGGGTGGCGGTGAATGGAACGGTAAGAACCTACGATTTTGCCGACAGCAAACAAGTGGAAGAAGCCGTGGAAGGATTTCAAAACGGCAAAAAACTCCGGCTTCACTGGAACCATCTTCCCGATGGAAAAACCCATCGCTTTGTGGTGGATAGTGTGGAACGAAAAGATAAACCCGCCGAAATTATGTTGGATTGGAATGGCGATAAGCTGGGAATTGATAAAGACGGCGAAGAGAAGTTTTCAATCCCCGCAATTCAGGATTTCGTAGTGATGGATATCAGGCAGAAATTCGATCAAACCTCTTCGTCGGTACATATTTTTTTCTCCGATCCCTTAGACGAAGAGCAGGACATTGCAGGACTTATTCAGCTTAAACCTGCCATCAACACGCGGTTTGCCATAGAAAAAAATGCCATTATAGTTTATCCTTCCGAGCCCTACACGGGCGATGTAAACTTTATTATTTCAGCCGCCATTAACAACGCAAAAGGGCAGCGACTTAACAGAAATTATGAAGAAACGCTGGAGTTTTCGAGTCTGAAACCCGCGGTGGAATTGCTCGGAAAAGGCAATATCATCCCATCGACCAAAGGCATTATTTTCCCATTTAAAGCGGTGAATCTGAAAGCCGTTAATGTGAAAATTATTAAAATATTCGAAGACAATGTATTGCAGTTCTTTCAGATCAATCAGCTCGACGGACAAGAGGAATTGAAAAGAGTGGGCCGGGTGGTTTACAAGGGCGATTTGGCTCTAAAGTCCGATGAGCCAATCGATTTTGGCCGGTGGAACAATTTCTCCATCGACCTGGCTCAATATGTGGAAGCCGATCCGGGTGCCATTTACCGCGTAGTACTTAGTTTTCAGAAAAACCAATCCCTCTATCCCTGCGAAGAAACCCAGACCGATATCGTTCAAGCAGAAACAAAAAACTACGACGACACCTATTGGGACGATAGCAACTCCTATTGGTATTACTATGATTTTGGTAACTCAGTTTACGATGATTCCTATAACTGGGACGAGCGCGAAGATCCCTGCAAACCATCCTATTACATGGAGAGTCAGCGAACTGTGGGCCGCAATATTCTGGCTTCCGATTTGGGAATTATTGTAAAAGGCGGGCATAACAACAGATTGACAATAGCCGTAACCGATATCAAATCCACATTTCCGCTGGATGAAGTGGCCATCGAAATCTATAATTTTCAGCAACAATTGATTGAATCCACCGTGACCAACTCCGATGGATTTGCCAAAATTGATACCGATAAAAAACCATTTCTGCTGGTGGCCAAAAAGGGGAAGGAAAGGGGATACTTGCGTCTTGACGAGTCTTCTGCATTGAATATGAGCATGTTCGACATTGGCGGACAAAAAGCCGAGCAAGGGCTCAAGGGATTTATCTACGGCGATAGGGGAGTTTGGCGGCCAGGCGATTCGCTGTATCTCTCATTTATGCTCGACGACCGCGAAAAGCTATTACCAGCCAATCATCCGGTGGTTTTTGAGCTCTATTCGCCCATGGCGCAACTCTATCAACGTCAGGTGGCTACGAAGTCAGTGGGGGGAATCTATCTCTTCAAAACCCAGACATCGGACGATGCACCCACAGGAATCTGGCAGGCCGAAATAAAGGTAGGAGGGGCACATTTCTCCAAATCGCTCAAAATAGAAACGGTAAAACCCAACCGATTGAAAATTGCCCTCGATTTTCAGGGTAAAGTGTTGTCGCCAAAAAAATCGCTCAAAGGAGATTTGGGGGTGAAATGGCTCCATGGTGCGGTGGCTCCCGGGCTCAAAACCGATGTAGAAATGCGCCTGACACCATCGTTGCAGCCTTTTGCTAAATTTGCCGAATACGAATTTCAGGACGCCAGCAAACTATTTACCAACGAAGCCAAAATGGTTTTTGAAGGAAAGACCGATGCCAATGGCAACACCTCCTTCATACCCACTTTCGATGCCATTGAAAATGCTCCCGGGATGCTGAATGCTCAGTTTAAAGTGAGAGCTTTTGAGAAAGGGGGCGATTTTTCGGTGGATAGAGTGAGCTTCCATTTTAGCCCTTTTGCATCCTATGTCGGCGTGAAAATACCAGAAGGCGAAGGCTGGAACGGTGCTTTATTGTCCGACCAAAGTCAGATGATTCCGCTGGTTACTGTCGATGAACTTGGAAATCCTGTCGACCGCAAAGGGCTCCTGGTAGAAATCTTCAATATTCAATGGCGCTGGTGGTGGGAGCACAGCAATTCCGACGATTTGGCGCAATACATCACCAACCGTCTCGACAATCTCATTCATACTTCCACCATCAATACCCAAAATGGCAAAGCCATGTTCAATCTCAATCTGGGCGGAGAATACTGGGGACGAAAATATATCAGAATCACCGATCCGGTTTCGGGTCATAGCTGCGGAAAAGATTTTTATATGACCTATAAAAACTGGAACGAATCGGCCGACAAGCCCGGTGGAGCCGAGATGCTGAGTTTTACAACCGATAAAAAGGAATATCATCCCGGTGAAAAAATCAAGGTAAATATTCCCCAGGCTCAATCGGGGAGAGTTTTGGTGAGTGTGGAAGCTGGCAATAGAATTATCAACCACTTCTGGGTTCCCCTCGATGGTACCGATGGAAAAATCGAATTCAGCGCGAGCGAAGACATGTCGCCAAATGCTTTTATCAATCTCACCTATATTCAGCCTCATAATCAATTGGCCAACGACTTGCCCATCAGGCTTTTTGGGGTTCAGCCCATTTTTGTGAGCAATCCAAAATCGGTGTTAAAACCCAACATCACTATGCCCCAGTCGCTGCAACCCGAAACCGATTTTGCGGTTAAAGTGAAGGAAGAAAACGGACAACCCATGTTTTATACCTTAGTGGTGGTAGACGATGGTTTGCTTGATTTAACCCGTTTCAAAACCCCCGATCCGTGGACACATTTCAACGCCAAAGAGGCACTGAGCGTGAGAACCTGGGATATGTATCAATATGTAATGGGAGCATTTACCGGAAAAATGGCCGGATTGCTGGCACTTGGTGGCGATGAAAATCAGATAGTTGACGGGGGAGCCAAAGCCAATCGCTTTATACCTGTGGTCAGATTTTTAGGGCCTTTCGAGCTCAAAGCCCATGGAACCAACGAACATAAAATTGCCATGCCAAACTATGTGGGTTCCGTGAGAACCATGGTAGTGGCTAAAAACGAATCGGCCTATGGTTTTGCAGAGAAAACGATAACCGTAAAAAAACCATTGATGGTATTACCCAATTTACCCCGGGTTTTGGGGCCAGGAGAGAAGATTCTGTTGCCTGTTACAGTTTTTGCCATGGACGACCAGATAAAAAATGTGAGTATCAATCTGGAAACCAGCTCACTGATAAAAATTCCGGGATCGGCCACACAAAAAGTTCAGTTTACAAGAGCCGGCGAGCAGATGGTATATTTTGAGTGTGAAGTGGCTGAAGAAGTAGGAAAAGCCAGCGTAAAAGTGAAGGCTCAGGCAGGAAACGAGCATGCATCGGGCGATATGGAAATCGAAATCAGACCTTCAAATCCGATGATAACCCAGGTTGTGGAAGCTGTGATTGAGCCCGGACAATCCTGGTCGGGGGTAGCGAATCCCTTAGGTGTTCAGGGAACTAACCATGGAGTGATCGAAGTTTCCACCATTCCGCCGCTGAATCTGGAAAACCGATTGAACTATTTGCTCACCTATCCGCATGGTTGCGTGGAGCAAACAGTTTCGGGAGCATTTCCGCAGTTATTTTTAGATAACCTAATGGAACTCTCTGCCGAAGAAAAAAAGAAAGCCGAAAACAATGTGAAATCGGTATTGGACAGATTGCGGTCCTTCCAGATATATTCGGGCGGATTTAGTTACTGGCCAGGCGAAAAAGATATCGCCAGCGATTGGGGAACCAGTTATGCAGGTCATTTTATGCTCACCGCCAAAACCAAAGGTTATGAACTGAAACCCGGTTTATTGCCCGCGTGGCTCAAGTTTCAGAAACAGCGGTCCAACGACTATACCAGCGACAGCGAAGGCCATAGCCGAGTTTCCAATCAGCTCTTGCAGGCCTACAGGCTTTTCACGCTGGCACTTGCCGGAGAGCCCGATTTAGGAGCCATGAACCGACTAAAAACAGAATTGGATCTGGCCACAGATGCCCGCTGGATGCTGGCCTGGGCCTATCTGAAAGCAGGGAAAAATCAGATAGCCCAAAATCTGGCCGAGACCATGACCAAAGAATCGACTGACGAAACTTTCGCATGGGTCACCTATGGCAGCAAGGAACGAAACAAAGCCATTGTCCTACAGATTCTACTTCAGCTGAATAAAAAATCAGAAGCCAGGCAGCAAGTGTTGGAGCTAAGCAAAGCTCTTTCGTCCGATCAATGGATGAGTACTCAAACCACCGCTTTTGCTCTTATGTCCCTTGCTGAATTTGTGAGCCAATCGGGCGATGCAACCCGGAAAACAGCCTTTGAATACCGCACCGGACAAGCTGCCACCAAATCCATTCAATCGGAAGCCGCCATCAATCAAATTCCTTTGGATTTGTCAGCCGGCAAAACTCAGCCGCTGGAAATAAAAAACAACGGGGGAAAGACCCTGTTCGTAAGGGTTCAGCTTTCGGGAATTCCCGCCACCGGCGATGCTTCCGGCGCACAAAACAAGTTGGGGATGAAGGTGAAGTACGAGAACCTGAGCGGAGTAGAAATCGACCCCACCCAAATAAAACAGGGCAGCGATTTTATGGTCAGTGTAACTGTTCAAAATCAAGGCATCGGTGTTGATTATCGTGATATGGCCATCACCCAAATCTTTCCATCGGGCTGGGAAATCAGAAACATGCGCATGGACGAAGGCTTCGGTGATTCGGGCAAATCCGGGTTCACTTATCAAGACATCCGCGACGACCGTGTTCTCACCTATTTCGATTTGCCTGGAGGTCAATCGAAAACCTTCGTAGTGTTGCTCAATGCTTCTTATATCGGCCATTTTTACTTGCCAACCGTTTATTGCGAAGCCATGTACAACAACGAAGTGAACGCCCGCGCCGGTGGAAGATGGATTAGTGTGGTTGGGGAGTGAGAAAGCCAAGGGGATGAATCATTTTTTAAAGGCTTATGGATTTAAAACAGTACTCCTGATACTTAATCTAGGCCTACTCCAATTCTCCTTCATTCTCCCCAATCCGCTGTTTCACAAGCCCTATAGCACCGTGCTCAACGATCGGGGGCAGCGTTTGTTGTCGGCCCGGATTGCCGACGATGGGCAATGGCGCTTTCCGTTGTCCGATAGCCTTCCCCCAAAATTTGTGGCAGCCATCACCTGCTTCGAAGACGAATACTTTTTCCGGCATACTGGCTTCAATCCGGTCTCAATGGTCAAAGCCTTGTCGGCGAATATCAGAGAACAAAAAATCGTGAGTGGCGGAAGCACCATCACCATGCAGGTGATTCGGCTTGCACGTAGAAAAACCGAGCGAACTTTCTACGAAAAGCTCGTAGAAACCATTTGGGCCATAAGGCTAGAAACCAGGTATAGCAAAGAGGAGATTCTGCAACTTTATGCAGCTCATGCTCCCTTTGGCGGAAATGTGGTGGGACTTGAAACCGCTGCCTGGCGATATTATGGACGAAGTATGTTTCAGCTTTCCTGGGGCGAAATGGCTACATTGGCTGTGCTCCCCAATGCGCCTTCGCTTATTTATCCCGGAAAAAACCAGGAAAAGTTGCTGGCTAAGCGGAACCGATTGCTCGATAAGCTCCTCAGACAGGGCAAGTTGGATGCGGAAACCTGCGAGTTGGCCAAGGCAGAGCCCATTCCCCCCAAAGCCTTCAATCCCGAGTCCGAATCACCCCATTTGCTCAACAGAGCCATAGCCGATGGAAAAAAAGGGCAACGAATCACCACCACTATTGACTTTTCTCTTCAGGAGCGCATCAGCCAATGGGTTAAAGCCTGGTACGAAATTTACAGTCAAAACGAAATTCGCAATATGGCCGTGCTGGTTCTTGATGTGAAAAACAATCAAGTGCTGGCCTATGTGGGCAATACGCCGGGGGGAAAAGACGACATTGGTCAGGATGTGGATATCATTATGGCGCCACGAAGCACCGGCAGCACCCTGAAGCCCTTTCTCTATACCTTGATGCTCCAGGAAGGACTCCTTCTGCCCAAATCGCTGGTTCAGGATGTCCCCACACAGATTGCTGGCTATTCCCCTAAAAATTTCGACGAGAAATACGATGGACTCGTTCCGGCGGACGAAGCTCTGGCCCGCTCGCTTAATGTTCCTGCGGTGAGAATGTTGCAGGATTATAGTGTGGATAGATTTTGGAATCAGCTGCAAAGACTTCACTTGCAGCATATTAATAAATATCCTTCGCATTATGGATTAAGTCTGATTCTGGGAGGTGCCGAATCGAGTTTGTGGGATTTGTCGCAGGCCTATTTGCTCATGGCTCAGCAGTTAAATGACGATGTGACCTTGTATTCAGCCAATTACGATTTGGGGGAAATGCAAAAGAAAAAACAAATTAGTCGTGTTTCTCCTTTAAACAAAGAAGCTCTTTGGTGGACTGCCGAAGCTCTTTCGGGTGCTGTGCGTCCCTGGCAGGAAGCGGGTTGGGATGACTTTCAATCGGCACAAAAAATTGCCTGGAAAACCGGCACCAGCTTTGGGCATCGCGATGCCTGGTCAATTGGCTTCACGCCTGATTATGTGGTGGGGGTTTGGGTTGGCAATGCCAATGGCGAAGGTCGGCCGGGATTAACGGGTCTGAGTATGGCAGCTCCTGTCATGTTTAAGGTTTTTAATCTTTTGCCCGAATCTACCCACTGGTTTAAGGTATCTTCTGAACATTTGATAACACAAACCGTATGTGCGCAGACAGGTTTTTTAGCTTCGTCCCTTTGCCCGGATCGGCGCCAAATGAAACTTCCGGCTGCATCGCGCCTTGCGGCAATTTGCCCTTTTCATCAGCAGGTGCATCTCGATTCCACAGGGCAGTTTCGGGTAAACAGCTCCTGTTACCCTGTTCATGCCATGAAAACAGAAGTCAGACTTGTTATTCCCCCCCTTGCTGTCCGGTATTATAAGACAAACCACCCAGGTTATCAATCACTTCCGCCATATTTGGCCAATTGCGTTGCCTCCGAAAACAGCGAAATGGAAGTGGTTTATCCGAAAGATTATTCCAAATTATTTATTCCCAGGGGATTAAACGGTAAACGAGAAAAGGTGGTTTTCGAAATAGTGCACCGACAAATGGGTCAGACAGTATATTGGCATCTCGATGAGAGCTATTTGGGACAAACCACCTCACCGCATCGTTGGGAGCTGGATGCCGCTCAGGGCAAGCATCAAATGACTTTGGTGGATGGGCAGGGACAAACACTTTCGTTTCATTTTGAGATTTTGGAGAAGTAGCAAACATTGGTTTTATGTCTTTGAATGAAGATTTCATTTTTCTCACTTCACACAGATAATTATTTCATGAAGCAGATGGTTTGGCAAGGGTTTTTCATTAATTTCACTGAGCCAATTTAAATGAGATACATATTAAATACAAAAGCACTTTACTAATTATTATCATGGTTTTTCTCGGGTCAGTATTTGCCGATGCCGTTATTGCTCAGGAAACCGCAAATTCATCTTCGGCCACAGCGAAAGAAAAATACTATCCCGTAAAATCAGGTCCGGCCAATATCGACTCGCTTAAAATACCGGTATATAAGAATATGAATTATATGGAGTATTATCAAATATTTCGTTCTTCCAATAGACAACGAATTACAGGCATCATCATGACCTCAGTTTCCGGCGGAATCATGCTACTTACAGGGGGCATACTTCTTCATAGCAGTACCCACCAGGATGAGTATCAAACACTTGAATCGGGCTTTTTATTAACGTTTGCATTTGTCTTTTTTACAGGAGCCACCATCGTTAATATGATAGGTGTTCCTAACTTGATAAAAGGCAGTATCATGAGAAATAATAACCTGGAAGCACTACAGCTGTGCCGTAATCCCGAAATGTCCCTGAAATTTGGGTTAACACAATCGGGGGTTGGGTTGACGTTGAATTTTTAGTCAACCTAACTCACAGCAAAAGAGAACAATAAATTATTCCAAACAATAAATAATCAGCCTATTGGCTAGAATTGAGTCTTTGAAAAAATGATACTGATATATTTTTTCAAAACCACTGTCTTTTTCTAAAAGTAAAAACCCCCACAATAGAAAGGGCCAGCGATCCCAAAATAATCATTGGCATGGCCCATAAGGAATTCTCCATATAATTGGGGACGTTCATTCCAAAAATACTGGCAATCAAGGTAGGAATCATCAGGATAATGGAAATGAGGGTAAGTTGTTTCATCACAACATTGAGGTTATTGGAAATAACGGAAGCAAAAGCATCCATCATACCACTCTGAATATCAGAGTATATTTGAGCCATTTCGAGAGCCTGTTTATTTTCAATAATGGCGTCTTCCAGCAGGTCTTCGTTGATTTCTGAGGTAATTTTTTTCGAATTTCGGAGCTTGGCCAACACTATTTCATTGGCTTTAATGGAAGTAATAAAATATACCAGACATTTTTCCATTTTTAAAAGCTTATTCAATTCCTTGTTTTTAATCGACTTTTCAAGGTCTTGTTCAATTAACGATGTCATTTGGTTTATTTGTTTCAGGTAGCGGAGATACAAATTGCCCGACCTGAGGAATAACCTTAGTATGAAGTTGATATTATCAGTGATTTCCTTGTATTGATCGCGAAAGGGCGAGGGTTGCCCAATTGGTAACACCTCATTATCCTGCAAACAAAGTGTAAGTGTAAATTTTTCGGAAATAAAAATCCCCAGTGGAATGGTATGGAAAGGCAACCCATTGTTTTTTACCTCTACCGGAATCCTTAAAATTATCAGGGTCCAATCGTCATCAAATTCAATACGGGGTCTTTCGTCCATATCGAGGATGTCATTCAGGATGTCCTGAGGCAATCCAAATTCATCAATTAGTCGTTGGGTATCGTCAGCCGAAGGAATAGTGGCATTAATCCAACAGCCCTGCTGTGGTTCGTTAATCTCAATGTAACCCCCAAAAGTTTTGAAAATTTTAATCATGATAATATCTCCTTACATATTTTCTGTAAGGAAACATCAAAGACCTTACAGTGGTTTAAATAATAGCTCTACTGTGATAGGGGCCTTCGTCCATTTTAATTATTTTTTTGAAAATTCGTGGGCAAAGGTAAGGTTTTTTATGGGCATAACTATGTTTTAATGATTATTAAAAGTATGCTTTTGACAAGATAATAATGGATGAAATTGCAAATTTGAACGCTAAATACTCCAAACACCTTGTCTGCTAAAAACTCCTAATCTCCATGTCTAAGTACTTTCTTATAAGTCAATCATTTATTTACCCAATGTAAGATAAACCCTATTATCCACCCCCCGGAAAAAATAAATACCTTTGTAAAAAAATTCTTGTCATGTCCATCCTCATCACCAATATCAAAGAGCTTATTCAGGTGGAAGAAACGCCCCGCACCTGGGTGGCTGGTAAAGAAATGTCGGAAATTAAAACCATTAAAAATGCCTGGCTTCTCACTCAGGGCGACCGGATTGCCGACTTCGGAACCATGGAAAACCTGCACGAATCCATTCATGCCGATGAGCTTATAAACGCCCACGGACGAATGGTTTTCCCCGGATTTGTCGATAGCCACACACATTTGGTTTATCCCGCCAGCCGCGAGATTGAATATATCGACAAAATCAAGGGCTTGTCCTACGAAGAAATAGCCAAAAGGGGCGGGGGAATTTTAAATACAGCCCGCAAAATGGCCGAAGCCTCCGAAGATTTTCTGGTGGAAGAAGCCATGAAACGGTTGCGAACCATTGCCGCCTATGGCACTGCTGCGGTGGAAATTAAATCGGGTTACGGTCTGACAACCGAATCGGAGCTCAAAATGCTCAGAGTCATCAAAAAACTCAAACACGACTGCCCCTTAGAAATCAAATCCAATTTTCTCGGTGCCCATGCCGTTCCTTTGGAATTCAAAGGAAATCAAGAGAAATATGTGGATCTTATTGTAAACGAGATGCTTCCCCGCGTGGCCGAAGAACAACTGGCCGATTTTGTGGACGTGTTCTGCGATAAAGGATTTTTTACGGTTCAGGATACCGAACGCATTCTTTCGGCTGCAGCCCAATATGGCATTCGCCCAAAAATCCACGCCAACGAGCTGGATTATAGCGGCGGAATTCAGGTGGGAGTGAAGTATAACGCGCTTTCGGTGGATCATCTGGAATATACCGGCGATGCAGAAATCGAAGTGCTCAAAAACTCTCAAACCATGCCCACCATTTTGCCTGGCGCGGCTTTCTTTCTCAATATGCCCTATGCCCCGGCGCGTAAAATGATGGATGCCGGATTGCCTGTGGCTTTGGCCTCCGATTTTAATCCGGGCTCATCGCCCTCGGGAAATATGCAGCTCATCATGTCCATGGGAAGCATATTATACCGCATGACGCCCGAAGAAGTCATCAATGCCACCACCATCAACACGGCCTATGCCATGGGACTAAGTCACGAGTTTGGCAGCATTTGCCGCGGAAAACGTGCCAGTTTCTATATCACCAAAGAAATTCCCACCTACGAATATATGCCCTATAGCTATGGCGATAACAAAGTTGACCGCGTAATTCTGAACGGGAAAGTTTGGAAATAGAAACCCCCATCAATCAATAAAAAAAACTGCAAATCAATTTTAACACCGATTTGCAGCTTTTGCTTTTATAGATTTCTTCAATTACAGAAGACCACGTTTTTTCAATAATGGCGTGATGTCGGGCTGAGCTCCCCTGAAATTGGTGTACATAATCATGGGGTCGTTGGAACCGCCTTTGGAGATGATTTGATCGCGGAAAAGTTTTCCGGTTTCGCGGTCGAAAAGTCCTTTCTGAACAAAGAGCTCAAAAGCATCGGTATCGAGCACTGCTGCCCAGATATACACATAATAACCAGCTGCATATGCTTCACCATCAAACGAATGGGAGAAATAGTTGGTTTTATAACGGGGGATAATGGCATCGATGAGACCCAAACGATTCATGGCATTGGTTTCAAAATTGCTCAGGTCGATTTCCGAAGCATTAGACGCTGTGTGATAATCCATATCGAGAAGGGCAGAAGCCAGATATTCCACAGTCACGAAGCCCTGATTGAACTGAGCGGCCTGCTGAATTTTCTCTACGAGTTCCTGGGGAATCACTTCACCGGTTTCGTAATGAAAGGCATAGAGCTTAAGCATTTCGGGCTGCATGCACCAGTTTTCCATAATTTGCGAAGGAAGCTCCACAAAATCGCGTTTTACCGAAGTACCGCTGATGGTTTGATATTGAACCTGACTGAGCAAGCCATGAAGTCCGTGACCAAATTCATGGAAAAGGGTTTCAACTTCTTCTATGCTCAGCAGCGAAGGAGTGTTGCCGGTGGGTTTGGTGAAATTGCACACATTCACAATGATGGGCGATACTAAATCGGCTCCGCTGCCCGATTGTTTGCGGTACTCTTCCATCCAGGCACCACCTCTTTTCGATGCGCGTGGAAAGTAGTCGAGATAAAGAACACCTATATGTTTTCCGTCTTCTTCGGTAACTTCGTAAGCTTCCACATCGGGATGATATTTGGGCAGATCGTCTCTTTTTACAAACTTGATGGCATAAAGGCGCGAAGCCAGCTCAAAAGCTCCGTTTTTAACCTTCTCCAAAGAGAAATAGGGGCGAAGCTGATTCTCGTCTAAATTGAATTTTTCAGCTCTGAGCTTTTCGGTATAATACCACCAATCCCAGCTTTTAATTTCGCCTTCAATTCCATCTTTATTCATGAGCGATTGTAGCTCGGCTCCTTCTGCTTTAGCCTTTGCCAATGCGGGTTTCCACAAATCGAGCATCAGTTTGTAAACATTTTCGGTGGTTTTGGCCATATTGTCCGAAACGGTGAATTCGGCAAAATTAGCGTAGCCCATAAGTCGGGCTTTCTCTTCGCGAAGCACCAAAATCTCGTTGATAACGGGCGAAGTATTAAACTTTTCGTTGTTCCCCCGGTTCATCCGGGCGGTATAAAGTTCCTGACGACGGGCGCGGTTTTCGGAGTATTGAAGGAAAGGAATCCAGCTTGGCTTGTCTAAGGTGAAAGCCCAGCCATTAACACCTTTTTCCCTGGCTGTTTCTGCTGCTGCCGATTTTATGCCTTCGGACAATCCGGCCAATTCAGCTTCATCGGTAATGTGCATGTAAAACTCGTTATTCTCCTGCATCAGAATATTTCCGAATTTGGGATATAGAGAAGCTAATTTCTCGTTGATTTCGCGCAGACGAGCCTTGTCGGCTTCTTTTAACTCGACACCACCTCTCACAAAACCATTATAAATTTCGTCGAGCAGCGATTGTTGTTCGGTGGAGAGTTTGGAGGCGTTTTCGGTCTCAAGAGCCAGATTCAGCTCTTTTTGCTCGTCGGCAACGGTTTTAACCCGCGCAAAGAGTTTCTCGTTGAGCATGATATTGTCCTTATGATTGGCCAAACGGGGAGAAATGCTATCGTTGATGGCCATTATGGCATCGCTGGTATGAGCCTCGGTGAGGTTGAAAAACACCGCCTGAACACGTCTCAGGTATCTTCCGCTTTTGTCAAGAGCTTCAATGGTATTGGCAAAGGTTGGTTTTTCGGTATTGTTGACCAAAGCTTCAATTTCCTGATTTTGAAGTTCAATTCCTTTCTCAAATGCGGGCATAAAATGTTCGTTTTTAATTTTATCGAAAGGGGGAACGCCAAAGGGAGTATCCCATTCCATCAGAAATGGATTGTCGGTCATGGGGGCTTTGTTTGAGTTATTTTCGCAGGCCGATAGGATTGCCATAACAGCCAACAGTAAAAAGCTTAATTTCTTCATGAATTATTTTTTTTGCAAAAATACGGAATTGAGGCAATGCCAAAATTGCGTACAATCCTGAAAGATGGTGAAGATGGAATGGTTCTATTCAAAAACAGGGTTTTGAGCGATAAATCAGGCTCGTATCATTTTTCCCGGTTGGTTAATGGGCATATGCGGGTAGGTTTTTTTGCTCCATTCGTAGAGTTCGTGGGCTTGATCCGGACTAAGGCGGCAATAGGCTTTGTTGAGTTCTTTAACAAACAGTTGGGTATCGATGGACATGATTCCCAAAATCATTTTACAATAGTGCAACATAATACTGTTTTTAGATTCATTAATAATACAGGTCTTTGCCGGTTTTCAGGTCACCGGTTCCCAACCTTTTCACTACTCAATAAACTCAATCGGTGGTTCTTTAGTGTGACGCACCTTGTTAAGAATATTTAAAGATAAGTCAGATTGAAAACTGAATGCAACTTTTTTAGAAAAAAAACTGGGGAAATTTCTTTCAGGCCAGCGAAAAAGGTAAAAGATATTTGTGCGGTAAGAAATTATGGGTCGAATGCCATTGTATTACGACTTTCAAAAACCCCTGGTTCCCATTGATATGTTTGGGTTAGTATTTTATGACTTCAAACTGAAGGATTTGATGATTTTCAATAAAATCGCCATTATACCATGCTTTAGAAATAGTGGTTGATTTATTGGTTTTACTCCATTCTGTAAGAATAGTATCGGTGTCGGAATTGTTGAGTTTCAGATAGGTAATTGTTTGCCCTGTTCTCACCTCATCACCATTAATCCCAAGGCCATCAGTTGTAGTAAAAACCCTCAATGAATAGGGGTTTGTTTCGGTAATTAAAAATAATCCCCTTGGAAAATCTAAATTAGGATTGTAAACTTCAATTATTTCTCCATTGATATCGTTAAATTGTTTGATACTGTCGAAAATGAAATAGTTAGCTGTAGATGAATTAAGCAAATCCGGACCATTGGCATTTTTAATATGAAATTCTAATCCCACATCTACCACGTAGGAACATTCATTACATTCGTCTTTTGTACAACCAGAAAGCAACATGGCTATGATTGTAATTAGTGCAGTCTTTTTCATAGGGCTCAAAATTAATGATTTTTGGTAATATGTTTAAATTGTATTAAAATATTAAATCAAGCCATAATACATATAGGTGACCTAGCTGCTGACACCGTTGAATATGAGTTTAA
>DYSN01000181.1 GCA_020718205.1 Draconibacterium orientale | reverse complement strand
GCTGATAATTGTCACTATATCAGCCCAATAAGTTAAAAAACATGTGGTATCACCGGAAATAATTATTACCTGTTTTGGTTAAGGAGTAATAGAAAATTGTCGCATCAAACCTAAGAGAAATGCATCAGGAAGAAGTGAAAGGAATTATTTACGGTTATTTTTCTAACAGCATAATTCAGTATGTTTCGGGCAGAAAATCAGTGAATTTTTAACAAAAAATCATTCCATTTCGAGCATGCCGGGGCAATGGTCGGAGTGGTAAGCCTCGGGGATTATACTTACTTTTTTTATTCGGTTTTTCATGTTTTCGGTCACCATGTGGTAATCGATGCGCCAGCCTTTATTATTGGTGCGGGCATTGAACCGGTATGTCCACCAGGTATAGTGGTGGGGCTCCTTATTTAAATAGCGAAACGAGTCGACAAAGCCGGTGGAGAGAAATTCGGTCATCCATTGGCGCTCTTCGGGTAAAAAGCCGCTGTTTTTAGCGTTGCCTTTGGGGTCGTGAATGTCGATGGCTTCGTGGCATATATTATAGTCGCCCGAGATAACCAATTGAGGTTTGGCTTGTTTAAGCTCGTTTACATAGTTGGTGAAATCGGCGAGCCATTCCATTTTAAAAGCTTGTCGATCCTCGCCGCTACTTCCGGATGGATGATAAACACTCACCACCGAAAAGTCGGCAAAATCGGCTCTGATAAACCGGCCTTCGCTGTCGTATTTTTCTATTCCCATGCCATATTCCACATGCAGGGGCTGGGTTTTGGTGAGGATGGCCACGCCGCTGTATCCCTTTTTTTGGGCTGAGAAGCTGTAGGTTTGGTAGCCAAGTTCGGCAAATTCGAAAACCGGAATCTGGTCGCTCTGGGCTTTGGTTTCCTGGATACAAACCACATCGGCATTGGTATCTTTGAGCCATTCGATAAAGCCTTTTTTCATGGCCGCCCTTATTCCGTTTACATTGTAGGTTATTATTTTCATGTTTTTTGTTCTTATGTTTTTTGTTCTTTGTTCGTTGTTTTTTTGTTCGTTGTTCTTTGTTCCGGGTTCAATTTTCAAAGTTCAATGTTCACGGTTCTTTTTTAAGAGTCTAATCTGCTAATTACTACCTACTACTCCCAGTCACTCCGTCTCTCCGTCTCCCCGTCTCTAGGTATCTCAGTCTCATCTCTCTCCTCTCATCGCTGTTTTTTTGTTCGTTGTTTTTTGTAAACTTTTGGAGTTTTCGTATACTTCGGTGAAAATTTTATCGGCAGTTTTTTTTGGGATATTGGCTCGGTTTGCTATTGCATTTATGTCATCTCTGGATGGATTTCCTTTGCCATTGATGGTGGTGGTGTGTTGACCATTGAAGCCAATATTGGGTGTCAAATCATATGCGGGGCTTAGAATCCACCGGTTTTCGTTGTATAAAAATGAAAAGTTTCGGGCATGGTCGTCTTTGTTACCTGTTAAAACATTAAATACCATCTGGCGATATAGTTTCGCCACTTCTTCCATATTTTTTGTCAGAGCCATGCAGGTGGCCATCAGATCGTGATAATCTAAGGATGGATAGCGATAATTTGCATAAAGCAATCCAGCTACCGAATGCATATGAATTCTCTTTCCTTTGGAGAAGTCGAAACGTTTCACGCCGAAATATTTTTCCTTAAATAAACGGGTTTCGGGCAATTGGATGCCGCAGTTTTTGGCAATCAGTGCGTAATTATATTCTATTGCGCCAAAATCATCGGCATCAAACGGCGATGGAAACTTGATAATCCAGGGCTCTCCGTCGATTTGTATCAATATTTTGGGTCGGGCACCACCGGAAGCAGCCCCATGATGATACAAATCATCCATATTTTCGGGGTACTCCTTTTCTTTCAAAATATTGGCAACTTCAATGGCATACTCTTCAACCAGGCGTGAATTGGTTGTTTTTGATGATTGAAATTGTGGGCGGTAGCTCAAACAACCCATGCCAGAATTGCCTACCATTGAAAGCCTGCCTAACAAATTGATGGTATTTACATCGAGTCCCTTCGACTTTAAATATCTCTCCAACAGCAAGTTACCCCAGCTGTCGGGTAAGCTATCACTAAAAACCCCAAATAGACCATCAAAAGGATCCTGTTTAGCGATAAAAATTCCAGTGCGAAGGGGCAGATGAAAAGGGGAGATAGAAAACCCCTGTCTAATAAAGGCGTTATCGTACTCAAAAACCGCTCTAAAGTCTTTTCCCAGGCCCAAACGTCCGACTTTTTGGTCTTCGATAAAAACATGTATAATTTCGGGGTTATTAAACATTTCTGGCTCTTTTTCTTGATTTAGTGCTGACCAATTGATCAAATGTTTTTGCTTGCTGATTTTGAAAAATGACATCAAACTGATCTAATACATCCAATACCACAGCCAATTGCAATAAATGTTTCAGCGATATTTCATGATTTCTTTCAAATCTTTTCAAGCTCCCCAAACTCACACCAGATCTCTTTGCCAATTCGTGCTGTGTTATGTTTTTCCATAATCGGAGCGAAGTCATGTTTTCCGCAATTTTTGAAGCCATGAGATTGGGATTGAGTTGCCCGGTATTAAAAGCCATAGGAGCTAATATATTATCCATAAATTCCTGATTTGCTTGTTAGCGACGAAAATATAATCCATTACAAATGTAGGTTTTTTTTATATGTTCTTTGTTCTTTGTTCAGTCTCCGGACACTGAGCGTAGTCGAAGTGTTCTTTGTTCAATCTCCGGACACTGAGCGACGGTTACTGAGCGACGGTTACTGAGCGAAGTCGAAGTAAGTCGAAGTAAGTCGAAGTGTTCGTTGTGAAGAGTCTAATCTGCTAATTACTAACGACTAACTACTCCCTACTACTCTCTACTTATCCCAAGTCTCTCCATCTCTCAGTCCCCAAGTTTCCATCTCTCTCACTCCCCCGCTAACCTACCAACAAATTACATCCCCGCAGATCGCTGTTGTCGAAGCGACCCAGAATTTCGAATTCATTTTTGCCTGTTATTTTTCCCAAATCCTGTGTGGCGATAAAGCTCACCGAATGAATATTGGCCAAATCGATGATATTGACGGCTCCGCTCTTTCCGGTTTTCACATAACTCAAGGGGTCGTAGGTATCGCGGATAAGCACTTTCATCCAGGGTGGACAGCTAAAAATTCCGTTACCTTGACTGTAGGCCTGACTCAGCAGCTCTGTCATTCCATATTCCGAATGGATTTGTTCCACACCGAAACTTTTGGTTAAATGTTCATGAAGCTCGTGACGCAACATTTCTTTTCGTCTTCCTTTCATTCCGCCGGTTTCCATCACTATTAGATTGGGGATTTTTAGATTCAATATTTCGGCCATATCCAAGAGAGCATAACTCACCCCCAGCAGGAGTATTTTTTTTGATGATGATTTTAGCTGATGGAGCTTGTCTTTTAGCAGTTGTGGTTCATTAAGGTAAAAACCACTGTGTGCATTGTCGGTTTTCTTTATCAGATAATCGATCATATAAACCAGGCTACTGTCACCATTTTCTAAATAGCTGGGCAAAAGTGCCAGAATTATATATTGATTCTCTGGTCCGTAAAAAAGATTGAATCCCTTGCTAAAGCTTGATTCATAGAGTTTTAGATCATAAACTAAATGCCGGCTTCGTTGCATTCCGGTGATGCCGGAACTTTTAAAAACAATTTCCGGCTGATGGTTTGGGTGAATGATTTGAAAATTTTTAAAAAACTCAATGGGCATAAACGGAATCCTGTCCAGCCGATTGATGTTTTCGGGGATTAAGTTAAGAGCATCAACAAATTGTTTGTAAACCGGAATGTTTTGATATTGAAAGCGGAATATCTCAAGGCTTAGGCGCTCAACGCTTTCTGAGTTATGCTTTTGAAAAATTTTCTGGGTCAAAGGAAATATCCGGTTCATTGGGTAAAGTTAAGCAGTTGGGTGAAATAAAAAAAGCCCGAAATATCCGGGCTTTGGTGGCATCGACTGGAATTGAACCAGTGACACAAGGATTTTCAGTCCTCTGCTCTACCAACTGAGCTACGACGCC
>DYSN01000180.1 GCA_020718205.1 Draconibacterium orientale | reverse complement strand
TGTTTTTTTACATTCACATTGTTGCCATGAAGCTCATTAATTTTTACTTCGAAGAAATGCTTATGAGTGCAGATATATAGTTTGTTGTTATAAACTTTGGCATTGTAGGCCAAATCGTTCAACATGCCATCGAATTGTATTTCTTTCACAGCTTGCCAGTTTTCGAGCAAATAGAATTTATTTCTTTTCGAAATGCCCAGGAATTTATTGTCCCCCAATTCAATAATTTTGGAAATATAACTATCGGAATAGCTAGACCAGGGGATATAGTTGGTGATATAAAGCGATTGAACATTATAAACGCCGCTCATGAGGCTGGTTGCCCAACCTCGGTTATTTCTATCGTAGTTGATGGATGTTATTATTTCATTGGGTAGTAAGGTAACAACAGGTGAATCGGAAAAATTGGTGCTGTCGTAATATAATACCCCTTGATTTTTTGTGGCAATCCAGAAGCCGCCATAGGCCCCTTTGAGCAATTCGCTTGGAACAAAACTATGTTTATGATGGATTACCCTACCATTTTTATAGACTATAAAGGCTTCTTGATCAGTTAGATAAACAATATAATCGTCGTATTCCAGATAATTCGCCGAACCCAACCAGGGTTCTCTTTGCCCATAAAAAGGCATGCTGTAATCAACTTTATGCAGGCTATCGAAAACAAAATGGAGGGAAATCTTTTTGAGCTCCGGGTATATTTTGGCATAGAGTTGATATCTGTCGGTTGTTTTATTGATAAACAAACTGTCGCCTTCCAGAATATTGAGCATTTTCATTTCACCGTCTTTATAATGAACTCTTCTTCCGTTTTGCAGGTTGAACATCAGCTCATTGGTGTCAAGGACCTCCAGGCTTCGGGCCACGAGAATCTCGGTGTTCAGCTTATTTTTTTCAATGAGATGATTACCGGAGAAGGGATAGATTTTTCCGTTTACAAAATAACTCATCTTACCGGATAACCCGGCAAACCAGATTCTTCCATTTTTATCGAGAACTGTCTCTAAAATGGTATTCTCAGTTAAACCATCGTTCACGCTAAAGCTAACGAATTCACCCCCATCGAAATAGCAAACGCCATTGTTGGTGGCAAACCACAAATAGCCTTTGTTATCGAAAATACTTGTATACACCTCGTCGGATGGTAACCCATCGTGGGTATGGAAAAACTGCATGCCGGGCGACTGCGAATAAGCGAAGATGGAAACAAGCCAACCACAAATAATCAATAATGGAGTTTTCATTTGTTAATATTTTTGATTGTAAGGTCAGACTTGTCTGCCACAGGTCGATGAAACCCACAAGACTCCAAATGATTCTTAAACATGTTTGCGATTTGGTTATATGGGGGTTTCATACTAAATTTTGTTTGAATCAAAGTTAATAAAAAGTTGTTTATTTAAAATTAGATTCTATACCTTTGAGCAGCATTATTCATCTAATTGAGCAAGATGTCGCACCACTCAAATAGCCACATGTTTAGCCATTCAGAAATTTTTCGAAGCCTATTCGAATCCCTGAGTGAGCTGGTATGTATTGTTGATATAGAAGGAAAAATCGTTTTATCCAATCAACCCCAGAATCCCTGGAAAAATATTGGTCAGTTTATGCAAACCACCGATTGGCAGCGCATTGAGCCCGCCTTGCATGGTTCGGGCGAAGCTATTTTAGCCCGGGAGTGGGAATTTGAGCTACTGTTTGGCGAAGAGCCGATTTGGCATTTGGTAAAAATGGTACCCTTTTCCGCGGAAAGCGAGGAGAGAGCATTTTTAATGAGTTTCTATAATATCCACAAAATAAAGCAGCGGGAAGAAATATTGGTTAAAGCCCGTGAACAGGCAGAGGCGCAGGAACGCATAAAAAGCAGTTTCTTAGCCAATATGAGTCACGAAATTCGCACGCCCATGAACTCCATCATTGGTTTCAGCGATTTGATACAGCGAAGTTGCGATGAAGAAGAGAAGCGGCAATATCTCGAAATTATAAAAAGCAGCGGACAGTATCTGCTGAACATCATCAACGATATTATCGATTTTTCCAAAATAGAATCCGGCCTTCTCGACATTAAGGTTCAGCGGGTAGATATCAATCAGCTTATTGACGAGTTGGCGGGTATTTATAACAGCGACACCCGGTTGCAAAAAGAAACCGTTACCATTATTACTCATAAACCTTTGGCCGACAATCAGGCGGTAATTTTATCCGACCAGACTCGGATTCGCCAGATATTGAGCAATTTAATGGATAATGCTGTGAAATTTACCAACCGCGGAACCATTGAGCTTGGCTATAAGGTGGAAGAAGAAAAACTCAAGGGAAAAATTCCTACCATTCGGTTTTTTGTGAAAGACAGCGGTATTGGTATTCCAGATGCAGAGAAAGAATTGGTATTCAACAGGTTTCATCAGGCTCGGGAAGGCGACGATGCTTTGGGCAGCGGCCTGGGCTTAGCCATTGTGAAGGCTTTGGTATCGAAACTGGGTGGGAAGGTTCATTTACAATCGGGAAATGGAAAAGGATCGGAGTTTAGTTTCACCATCACCTTTTTGCAGCGGGGGAAAGGCCTTTTGGTGAGCAACCAACAACAAAGAGAAGTTGAAGTTCCTGAGTTGAAGGGTTGTTCCATTTTAATAGCAGAAGATGTAGAAGCCAACTATAAGTTTATCAGTGCGATATTGAAACGCACACAAGTGAAGCTCACCTGGGTAAAAAATGGCAAGGAAGCTGTGGAAGCAGTTATCAATAACGAAAATTTCGATTTGATTCTCATGGATTTACGATTGCCGGTGATGGACGGATATAAAGCTTCTGAACATATTAAAACACTTCAGCCCAAACTTCCCATTATTGCACTCACCGCTTTTGCCGTGAGCGGCGATATGGAAAAAGCGCTGGAAGCCGGGTGCGACGATTATCTTACCAAACCCATCTCAATCCCCATTCTTTACAATAAGCTTAATTTTTATTTGAATATGTAATACCGAAAGCATATCTGTTAGACCGTGTTCCGAACTTGTTCGGAAGTTCAATAAAAATTGGACTAAACAGCTATTGCATCGGCATTATACAATTCTTTTTTTGGACTATATATTCTTTGTATTTGGTATAATTGTCGAAAATCGTATTCCAGACGAGTAAAAAAAACCCCTGCAAAACTGCAAGGGTTTTTTTGTTGGGTTGCAACAGTTATTATCTGCGAACCACGATTTTTAATACTTTGGAAGCTTCGGCAGATTCTATTTTTACAAAATAAACTCCTTCAGCTTGCTGACTTAAATCGATGGTTTCTTTTCCAATGATTTCGCTTGAGTAAACCAAATGACCCACAGCGCTGATGATTTCAACCTTAGCTTTTTGATTTACAGTAACTGCAAATAAGCCATTGTTGGGGTTTGGATAAACTTCGGCCATAAATGCCTGAGCATCATTAACTCCGGTACAATTATGAACTACAATATAACCAGCTTTGGTCATGGTGTTTTCGTTGGTTCCATCGCCTACGGTGAGACTTACAGAATAAATTCCGGCAGTAGAATAAACCACCACTGGGTTTTGCTCGTCAGAAGTAGCAGGTTCGCCACCTTCAAATGACCAGTTGTAAGTGGTTACAGCACCCACCGAATTGGAAGTGAAGTTTACCATTTCGCCATCGCAAATGTCGGTTTGATCGGCTGCAAAGTCGGCAAATAGTGGAGAGGCAGAAGCTGAACCGGGAAGGATGATATAGTCAACCCAGGCACAATCGCTGCCTGTACTTTGTGAGCTATCTTTATAAAAAACCCATTTAATGGTATGTTCACCGGCGGGACAAGTGTACTCAGCCAAAGTCCAGGCAACTTCTCCAGCCCATTGTCCCATTAAAGTACCGTCTATATAGAATTTCAGGTAGTCGTAATTACTTTCGGAGCTCACTTTGTAATAGAAACTAATGGGGCTTTCGGTTGGGGAGTTCACTAAAATTTCAAGAGAAGTGGTTTGGTTGTCGTTAATGTCACCGCTTTTTGCAGAGTAAACTCCTTCGTAAACATTGGCACCGTCGATTATTCCCCAGTTGGCGTTTCCACCAAATGTCCACTCAAATTGCTCGAATCCACCAG
>DYSN01000179.1 GCA_020718205.1 Draconibacterium orientale | reverse complement strand
TATATTTGCAAAAAGAATTTCTATGTCACAGTACCATGAGCTTTTAACAGTTTCTCTTCTCTATTTTACGAGTTTTTTTAGCATCATCAATCCGTTTGGAAGCATGCCCGTCTTCCTGACCATGACTTCTAATCTCACTAAAAAACAAAGAACAAGAACTGCTCTGAAAGCCGTAGCCACAGCATTTATCACGCTCATGATTTTTGCTTTCGGGGGGCAGATGATGTTTCAGTTTTTTGGTATCTCGGTCGATAGCTTTCGGATTGTGGGGGGGATCATTTTCTTTATGATGGGCTACGACATGCTCAACGCCCGTTTGAGCAGCTTTAAAAGCATCGATAAAAACGAAGTGAATCAGTATGTTGATGATATTGCCGTCACCCCTCTGGGAATTCCCATGATAGCAGGACCGGGTGCTATCACAAACTCAATTGTTCTTATGCAGGACTCAACCACCTTTGCCATGAAGGCAGTTTTAATTGGAAGCATTATTGCTACCATGATTCTCACAGTGATTATCTATATCAGTGGTGGAAGAATATTAAAAGTTCTGGGTGAAACTGGGCGAAAAATTATGCTGAAACTGATGGGATTGATTGTTATGGTAATTGCCGTGGAGTTTTTCTTTGCCGGATTAACGCCAATTATTCGCGGAATATTAAATATCCAATAATTAAAGTATTAAAAATCAATTGGTTATTTCAATCGATTCGTCAGCTCGTTGAGCTGGAGTTGGGTCAGGAATCCAATTGTTAATATAGGGTACCAATACCTTTGCCGCCTGAAGTTCCGACAAACCCAATTTCCCGTCAATATAACTAGAAAGTAACTTAAATGTCTTGGGTTTTTCCTTTTTCAAAATCATCAGGGTTGTATTTACAGCCGATTTCATGGCAATAAGAATTCCGCCTCCATAATCAGCCCAATGGCCGCTTTGGTAAATGTTTTTATAGGGGGTTTTATATCCTGCTACTTTGAGTTGCATGTTTTCTTTTCCTGGTTTTTGACCCATCATCGTGCCTTCTTTATTTCCTGTATAGCGCAAAAGAGTCATGGGCGTGGCAACATCGAGAAACTCAATATGCTCCCTTATTGTGGGAATAAATCCTTTCTCCACTCTACCTATGAGAATATCAGCGTATTCTTTTTTGATTTCGCGATACTTTCTACCTCTGACATATTGCCCATTTTCATCAATTTCACAGCCCCAATAGTTATTATCACTAATAAAAGCGGGTATAAAAAGTGTGATAGTTCCTTTGTTTAATGGAGCTAAAGTTTTATCGCGAACCGATGAAGCTAAAATGTGCATGCCACTGGTGTATGGATCGCCATTGCCTAATTTTTCCCGGTCAAGGGTTGTCTCTGCAAAATAGATGTTTTCTTCTCCAAGACCCAAATCCTCTGCCTTACAATCCAATCCAATGGAAACGCTTAGGCCCGATGAGTAAAGTTTAGCCTGTTCAATCAATTTGAGTTTTTGCTGACTCTTCCTGGTTGGAGGTAAAAGCTTGTCATAAAGAACCGTGGCATCGCAGGCGGCAACAATGTATCTGCATTGAATTTCTGTGATTTGCTGTTTCTTTTGCACTTTAACACCATAGGCCGCATCGTTTTTAACAAGTATCTCGATTACCTTGGTACCCAAATGAATTTCACCACCCAATTCTTTGGTCACATGAATAAGCCATTCAGCAAATCTTTGACTTCCACCGCTTGGTGGAGTTTGAAAATTATTTGAATAAGCCCACGATATGGGAATTAAACAGGAAAGCAAATCGGGTTCGGAGCTAAAGACTTCTTTTAATTTTGCATTGGTGAAATACTTTGAAAGTCCTTTTATGATTCCCAAATCTCCGGTATAACGAAGGTGGGGCAAAAATGGAATAACAAAACTAAGCATCTTTAAGCCATGTAAGCCTTTGTCAATCAGGTTCATGGTGTCCATGCTCCGGCTTAGATTTATATAATTATCAAAGGATTTGGCTATTCTTTTGGCATCCTTAAAAAACTTAACAATACCTGCTTTATCCTCCGGAAAAAGTTGAATCCATTGTTGTTTCAGTTCATCTGGATTGTTGGTGACTAAGTAGTTAAAATCTTTTGAGATAAACCTCCTGATGCTTTTTTGGTGCTTGGCTTTTGGAAAGTCGTTTCCAGCTATACTAAATATTCTTCCAACCAGACCATCAGGGCCACAATTGTTCAACCAGTGAATGGCAGAATCAAAACGAAAGCTTTTTCTGTCAAACCCTGCCAAATAGCCTCCAGGCTTCCCACTCATCTCTATCAGACAGCAAGATAGCCCTGCTTTTGTAAGAAGGGCCGAGGAGGTTAGACCACTAATTCCGCCCCCAATTATCAGAACATCGTAGCTTTTTATGGTATCGTTAATTGTATGGTTCATGGGTGGTGAAAATAGCAATAATTGGAATACAAAACATTCAGTAGGATTATTAGCTTTTGCGCAGATTTAAAACGAGTAATACAGGCTAATGCTCACATATTTATGGTCTTTTCCGTTTGAAAATTCCTTCGATTTCCAATATTGTAATACCAAAAGTTCCCAACGGTAATAGCTTACCTCGAATCCTCCATAACCCGCTATAACGAATCTATTCATATCACGTGTTGGGATTACATAAATGCTGGTTCTGTCGGTTACTCCTCCTTGAAGTGTGGCATCATAGCCAATAAGCTGGGTCTCGATGTCGGCAATTAGATTGAATTTGATTTGGTTATTATTTACCTGATTAATGGAAGAAGCCCTATGGATTGATACATTTCTATAGAAAGGCATAAATCGCCCATATCTAAACCCGAATCCCCATTTTAAGTTATCACGAAGTGTTCCAACCTGAGCTCTTGCTTTCATATACGTTTCAAAAGAGACCGATTCATAAAGAAACATTGTTATTTCGTATTGATAATCAATAATATAATCAGTTTTAATTTGATTTTCCCAGCCTTGCGGTGGACTGTTATTGGGAAAAACTTTATGAGCCAGATCCTGAAAAAACGATCCTCCACTATGGGGCCCAAGAAGTCCAAAGTTCAATTCAGAATAATGCTTTATCTTTTTTCGCAGATCGTAGGAAGTAAGATTCTGTCCTATAGTAATATAAGAAGCCCAGGGACGATCACCTTTAATGATGGAATCAACCTTGGGTTTAGTACTCGTATACATGTGTTGAACCAGTTGAGCTCCATACGAATCAATTCCATTTGTTCCATTGGAAATGAGAAAAATAGATAGTGGAGAAAAAGCAAACATGCGATGGTTTAGCGAAATCCCTACTCCGTTTGTGTAATAATAGTCGGTATAGTCCCAGAAATCATTGTCAAAACGAATAATTCCAGAGGATTCCATGAAAAGAATGGGGTAATGTATTTGTGAAGACAACACATCAATATCTTTTTCCTGAAGCGGCTTGGGTCTCAATTCACAAAAAACAGATTGAATTGATTTAGGTTTAATTATGGATGGAATGTACAATAAATCTGTTGAATTCCTGGAGCTTATATGATGTTTGGCAGAAGCCGAAATACTAGTGGCGGGTATTTTTTTTGATATTACAGCTGCTGATTCGGTAATTTTTCCGTTTGAAAGGTGCTTATGAAATTCTTTTAATGAAGAAAGAATTGGACCATCCTTACCATTAAATACAACTATGGGGTTGTTTTGATGAATCTTTGAAAGCTTTAGAAGCAAGGTATCGGAATAGATTGTAATAAACAGCCACTCATTTTTTGATGAATCTGGTATTAAGATGGATGGATTTGTGGTAAGAATACTATCCTTAGATTTTTGATTCCAGTTTTTATTTATCAGGTAAATTCCTGTTGTTGAGATTAGGATTGCATTCTTAGCGGAAGGTGGGGTAGGTGAGGAGGGTCGTTCGTTCAATGTGGCGTCATTGGAATCCATAGTACAGCTAACTACAGCCAATAGCAGCAGAAGTGTAAAAAATAGATGAATGGATTTTACTGACAATTTAATCAATTTGGCTGCAAATATAGCGGTTTGACAATACCTAAAATGAACGTATATGAATTCTATAAAACAGCGAAGCCCGGAAATAATAAATATTTCGGGCTTT
>DYSN01000178.1 GCA_020718205.1 Draconibacterium orientale | reverse complement strand
ACAAAAGTAGAACTCCTGGTTGGCTTGCTAAAGATGGGGTTAGTCGGGCGGATACACCCAACCGAATAATTAAAATTGATGGATTGTACTAAGTCATGATGTGTACCATTATTGGAACACTGGATATATAATTCCCCCCAAACCCAAAAAAAACCACAATCCCATTAAAGAATTGTGGTTTTTTCCCTATTAGAGCTTGGAAATTGTGGTTTAAACCAGCTTGGCCACCAGAAACTCGCGATTCATGCGGGCTATATTGCTCACAGAAATCTCTTTGGGGCATTCCATTTCGCAGGCGTAGGTGTTGGTGCAATTACCAAAACCCAGCTCGTCCATACGGGCCACCATTTTCTGAACGCGCTCACGTTTTTCCACTTGTCCCTGGGGCAAAAGTGCCATCTGACTCACCTTGGCCGACACAAAGAGCATGGCCGAAGCGTTTTTACAGGCTGCCACACAGGCTCCACAGCCAATGCAGGCTGCAGCATCCATGGCCAAATCGGCATTTGTTTTATTGATAAGGGTTGCATTGGCATCGGGTACGCCTCCGGTGGTTGCCGAAGTATAACCTCCTGCCTGAATTATTTTATCGAAAGCGGAACGATCCACCACCAAGTCTTTTATTACCGGAAAAGCTTTGGCTCTCCAGGGTTCAATGGTAATGGTGTCGCCATGTTTAAATTTCCGCATGTGAAGCTGACAGGTAGTCACAGCATCGTCGGGGCCATGTGGGCGACCGTTGATGTATAAACTACACATACCGCAAATACCTTCGCGGCAATCGTGGTCGAAACAAACGGGGGTCTCTACTTTGTCTACGAGCGACTCGTTGAGCACGTCGAGCATTTCGAGAAAAGAACTATCGGCAGAAACTCCTTTAACCTGGTAGGTTTTAAATTCCCCCCTGGCCTGGGCGTTTTCCTGACGCCATATTTTTAATGTTAAATCCATAGCCTTATATTTTAAAATCAATGAATTGATTTCTGTTCAACAATTATTTATAATTTCTGGTTTTTACCTCAATTTCTTCATAATTCAAATCTTCTTTATGAAGAAAGGGTTTTTCACCTTCGCCTTTGAATTCCCAGGCAGCCACATACATGTAGTCTTTGTCATTACGCATGGCTTCGCCTTCGGGGGTTTGGTATTCTTCGCGGAAATGGCCGCCACAGCTTTCTTCGCGTTGAAGCGCATCGAAGGCCATGAGCTCACCCATATCGATAAAATCGGCTATGCGGAGGGCTTTTTCCAGCTCAGGATTCAGGCTGTCGGCTTTGCCCACCACGCGCAAATCGGCGTAGAAATCTTTTCTGATTTGGGCAATTTGTTCGAGAGCAAACTCCAGTCCTTTTTTGTTCCGGGCCATGCCCACATAGTCCCACATGATTTTTCCGAGCATCTTGTGGAAATAATCGGGCGATTTGGTTCCGTTTATCGACATCAGCTTTCCTATTCTGTCTTTTACATCTTTCTCAGTTTGCTTAAATTCGGGCAAATCGGTCGAAATTTTAGAAACACCAATCTGGTCGGCTAAATAATTTTGAATGGTATAGGGCAATACAAAGTATCCATCGCTCAATCCCTGCATCAATGCGGATGCACCCAATCTATTGGCTCCGTGGTCGGAGAAATTGGCTTCGCCACCGACAAACAATCCGGGGATGGTGGTTTCCAGTTCATAATTCACCCAAATGCCGCCCATGGTATAGTGGATGGCGGGATAAATCATCATGGGGGTTTCGTAGGGATTCTCGTCCACTATTTTCTCGTACATCTGAAACAGGTTTCCGTAGCGGGCTTTTATCACTTCTTTTCCCAACCGCTGAATGGCAGAGGCAAAATCGAGATAAACGGCCAATCCGGTGGCACCCACACCAAATCCGGCATCGCAACGTTCCTTGGCGGCACGGCTGGCCACATCGCGGGGAACTAAGTTTCCGAACGCGGGATAACGGCGCTCGAGGTAGTAGTCGCGGTCTTCTTCTTTTAAATCGGATGGCTTGCGTTTTCCGGCTTTAATGGCTTCCACATCTTCTTTCTTTTTGGGAACCCAGATGCGGCCGTCGTTACGCAAACTCTCGCTCATGAGGGTGAGTTTCGATTGAAAATCGCCATGAACAGGAATACAGGTTGGGTGAATTTGCACGTAGGCAGGATTTCCGAAGAAAGCTCCCCTGCGCCAGCTTCTGATGGCGGCGCTTCCATTGCTGGCCATGGCGTTGGTCGAAAGGAAAAATACATTTCCATAACCGCCGGTGGCAATAATAACCGCATGAGCTGCATGACGTTCTATTTCGCCAGTCACCAAATTACGGGTAATGATACCGCGTGCTTTGCCATCAACTATTACAAGGTCGAGCATTTCGCTGCGGGTATACATTTTCACACTGCCTTTTTCAATCTCTTTGCTCAAGGCACCATAGGCACCCAACAGCAGCTGTTGTCCGGTTTGACCACGGGCATAGAAAGTACGTGAAACCTGAGCACCCCCAAAGGAGCGGTTGTCGAGGTATCCGCTGTATTCGCGGGCAAAGGGAACACCCTGAGCCACACATTGGTCAATAATATTGTTGCTCACTTCGGCCAACCGAAAAACATTGGCTTCGCGGGCACGATAATCGCCCCCTTTAATGGTATCGTAGAACAAGCGGTAAACGCTGTCGCCATCGCCGGGATAGTTTTTGGCCGCATTGATTCCCCCCTGAGCAGCAATACTGTGAGCGCGGCGGGGACTATCGGAAATACAGAAATTCTTTACATTAAAACCCAATTCGCCCAGCGATGCAGCGGCTGCACCCCCGGCCAAACCTGTTCCAACCACAATCACTTCCAAACGGCGTTTGTTCGATGGGTTAACTAAGTTTTGGTGGGCTTTATAATTGGTCCACTTATCTTTGAGCGGTCCGCCCGGTATTTTAGAGTCTAATTTTGTCATTTTTCTTTGTTTTAATTGTTTCTACCATCCAAACTAAGCCATGAACATATAATACAATGGGATGAGGATAAAACCCAGTGGAACCACTATGGCATAAATATTACCTAAGGTTTTTACGCAGGGAGTATACTTGGGATGATTCCAGCCCAGAGTTTGAAAAGCAGATTGAAACGCATGATACAAATGGAAACCCAAAACCACAAACGTGAGAATGTAGATTGACGAGAAAATCATGTCGTTTTTAAAGAGTTCCAATGCGATATTGTAGAAATCGGGATGCCCATCGGCCTGCATGGGACCTTCTACAAAACCCAGCTTCACAAAATAAAACTGATAAAGATGAAGTAATAAAAACAGCAAAACCAGTATGCCCGAGTAAATCATGGTTTTAGATGAAAAACTGGCTTTTGTTTTACTGGCTACCTGATAACCCTGTGCTCCACGCGATTTCCAGTTTTGCAACTGAACGATAACGCCATAGAGCCCATGGAGAATAAACCCGCCAAACAGGGCAATCTCCATCACTTTCATGGGCCAGAAAGTTGACATAAATTCTGCAGCCGAACGGAATATTTCTTCGTGGTTTTCGACCAGGGGCAATAAAAAGATATTAATTCCCAGGTGAACCAAAAGGAAAACGATGAGAAACAATCCGGCCAGCGACATAATTACCTTTTGAGTAATTGATGATAAGGCTTTTGTGTTGTTCATAATGTTGAATTTAGTTTTTGTTTAAAACTTATTAGGATAAGGTTCTTTTGAATTTTTTGATTAGACCAACAAATTTAGAGTTTTAATCGAACTCGCCCGAAACTATTGATTGCTGGCAGCAACAATTTTGAATTAGTTTAAATAGGAATGAACTAGAAATATATTGCTATACATAGCATTGATTATAATTAAATCCACAAAAAGATACTCAAATATTTAATAATCTAATTAATTACAAATGATGCCAGTAGCACCTGTTTTAACCGAGAATACCTTAAAAGTGATATATCCTAAATCTATTATTAAACGGTATGTTTATTGGATCAACTCTTCTGAATGCAGGACTGATATTAAAACATATTTTTAAAAATTGCACTTGTCTTTAGGCTTCCTTCCATCCTCAATGACTGATAATAATAGTTTTACATTTTCGAAATTATTAAATTCCACTCCTCTTTATGT
>DYSN01000177.1 GCA_020718205.1 Draconibacterium orientale | reverse complement strand
AATTCTGGTTTGCGGAGTTGGAAGGAGTTGTCTTGAAATGAGAAAGTCACTTGAACAGTAAATTGAGAACTTGGGGATTGGAGGTTCATCGCTCCACAGGGGATGAGTAGAAAACATTTTTTCGAAAATAGGGATGGTGCTGAGAATTTGGTCTCTCTTGACAAAGAGGTTGACCATCATCGATGATGAAGAGCTGGCAAGACTTGTCGGGGTGGCTAGTCTTGTTCTTAAAGACGGTTCCCAGCGCACTATTGCCTGCAACCGGGAAGGCTAAAGCTTCAGGCTTTAATTTTGTTTCGTATTAAATCGAAACCAGCAAACGTGTGTAACAAATGCAGCTTTATTGTTAAAAATTCAGTTAATACTTCCGTTAAGCTGCAAGCCAAAATTGTAACACTGTTTACAAATCAAAAGCTTTTACTGTAGCGTAGCAGTAGCATGCCTACTCGATCAGAATATTGAACAAAAAAACAGCAAAATGAGCATGATTCATCAGGGTTTGTCGTTGGACAGCAAACACGGCGGGGATTTTTTGTTATTGCGTCGTGATGTTCTTTTTTGCAAGAAACTCAAGGGTAAATGATATGACAAAGTCTTTAGAACTCGCGATAACCAAAATCGGCGATTTGCTGTTACACAATAAAATCACGCAGAATAAAGATGATAAAGCAATTCCTGAAATCAATTTGGTGATACCGAATTATCAGCGGCCATATAAATGGACAGGAAAAAATGTAATTCAACTACTAGATGACATTTTTTATGCTAAGAACGAGAATAAAGAAACCTATAGAGTTGGAACACTCATCCTCCACCACGACAAAGATGGAAAATATAATATCGTCGACGGGCAACAGCGAACTATCACCTTTTCTTTGCTACTCAAGGCTCTTGGTGCCGATCCAATCAGTTTTTTAGGGCAGTCCCTCACAAATAATCCACACAATACTCACAATATCCCCAACAATTTTCGTACATTGAAAAGACGGGCAGATAATATCGTCGACGATAAAGATAAAAGAGAGCTGCTGGATTACATCAAAAACAACTGTGAACTCATTGTTGTCATCACAGAAGATATATCCGAAGCCTTCCAGTTCTTTGATTCGCAAAATGCTCGTGGCAAAAAGCTATACCCTCATGATCTGCTGAAAGCTTATCATCTTCGTGAGATGAACGATTTAGATGTAGCGGAAACCGAGAAGGTTGTAAAAAGTTGGGAGGATTTAAACCAAAAAGAACTCTCAGCATTGTTCAGTGATTATCTCTATCGCGTGAAAGAGTGGACAAAAGGCAACAAAGCCTGGGAGCTCAACGAGCATAATATACATAAATTCAAGGGGATCACCCGACAGGACAACTTCCCTTACGCCCAATTCTACAAAGGTGCATTTGCCTATGCCGACACGGTCAATCATTCCACTATGCCTTTTGTTTCGGGCATACGGAATTTCAAACCATTTCAGTTGGACACGCCAATTGTAGCAGGCAAACCGTTTTTTGACTTTGCAAAACACTACTATGAAATTCTTAAAGACATTCAGAACAATGACAAATACGAAGGCTATTTTATCAATGATAACAGTATTGTAAAAACACTTGATCTGAGAAAATATAAAAATGGTGTTGGCAACCGAATCACACGCTTGCTGTTTGATACCGCTATTCTGCTCTATGTTGACAGGTTTTGCCCGGAGCGACCTGCGAAAATAGACTTGGAAATGTTAGACCAATTTGTAGTGTTTGCCTTTGTCTGGGCTTATTCGCTTAGGGCGCAGTACCATAATGTCGGTTGGCAGTCGGCGCAAAACTACATTATGGGCAACGACATTACGAACTCTTTCAACATTTTCAAAATCATCACTGAAGCAGATTCACCAGTTTCGCTTTTAAGCGCACTTTCCGACACGGTGAATCCCTTGCCGTCTGACAGCATAGCGGCAAAAAAAGACCATCTGGAAGATCAGAACGAAGAAGGCGTTTATCAAAACTATCTCTATTATTTCAAGAAAAATAAATTCTGGGAGGGTGAAAATGACAACTAAAACTCTACCGCTCAAAAAACTATCCATCGCCGAAATCTATAATGGCGACAAAGCAACCTATGAAGTGCCAATATACCAGAGAAACTATGCGTGGGAAAAAGATGAGATTTCCGCACTGATTCAGGATGTCTATGATGCGTACCAATCCCCAAAGCAGGCTACTTATTTTATCGGAACATTGGTGTCCTTCCATAAAGGAGACCAAGTCCATGAAGTGATTGACGGCCAACAGCGACTAACCACAATTAATCTCGTGCTGGGCACATTGGGAGTTTCCCTCCAAAACAAACTGACTTATCGAGCTCGCAAAAAATCGAACGCCACCATTCAAGGCATCCCTGATTTTGAGATTGATGAAAAAGACGTTGGAATCGTAAACGGTTTTAAGTACGCCAAAGAAGCCATTGAAGAAATAGTTCCGAAATCCGATCACGAAAAGTTCAAAGAATATTTTCAGGAAGGCGTTTGCCTGATTCACTACCAGGTGCCGAAAGACATCGACTTAAACCACTACTTTGAAATAATGAATTCCAGAGGGGAACAACTGGAAAAGCACGAAATTATTAAGGCACGCCTTATCGAAAAACTGAATGACGCGGACAAGGCAAAGTTCAATCGTCTTTGGGAATCTTGCAGCGAGATGAATGTTTACATACAACAAAAATATCATGACGACAGAATTTTTGGGAAGACTTTCCGTGATTTCCAGGTGTTAAACTTTGATGCCTTACCGGTAGTGGATGGTCATACCAATACACTGAAAATCAGCGACCTTATCAATTACAAAGGTTCCGATAAACAGCGGAATGACGATGATAAAATCGATACATTCCAGACGATTATGGACTTTTCAAACTTCTTGCTTATTGTTTTGAAAATAACCCTTATTGATAAAGAAGTGGGATTTGACCCTACGAGTTTTAATCTCGATGATAAAGAATTGATTCATGAATTTGATAATGTGCAGATAGATGAGGAGTTTGTAAAAAGGTTCAGCTTCAATTTGCTGAAGGCAAAATTTCTGCTGGACAACTATCTTGTGCATCACTCTAACGAAGATGACACTTGGAAACTTCAATATTGGCAAAAAGACGGCAATAAAGGGGAACTGAAAAATCTTGGCGGTAAAAGCGATGAACAGCATAAATTAGTGCGGTTGCTTTCGATGTTCGAGGTATCATTTACGGCAAGACAGAGGAAGAATTACCTCTTCTATTGCTTGCTGTATCTGTTCCGTTCAAACAATAGGGACATTAACAAGTATTGTGAATTCGTGTCTGGGTTGGCGGATAAATTTTTCAAAGATGTGTATTTGGTTGCGGATTACCTTAACGAAATCAATACACCAAAACCCGGTAGCTTCGACAAGACTGTCCTGCCGAGTAATACACTCGATATTACGCCACACAATGACAAGTTTGATTTTGCTGCAATCTATGGAGATGGCGAGGTAAAATCAAAGGGGATCCCTTTGTTTGTTTTCAACTATCTTGACTATAAACTGTGGGCGAAATACGCTGAGGAACTTCGCGGCGAAGGGACAAAAGAAGGTTCTACAGAACGAACTGATTTTTTTAAGACGCTTGGATGTGCTGATCTCGGGCTGATAGTATTCGAACAGTTTTATTTTTCGAGAACGCGCAGGAGTTTAGAGCATTACTATCCGCAAGCCAATGCTACTGGAGCAAATGGTGCGCTGAATCAAAAACAAATAAACTGCTTGGGTAACTACGCCATGATTGGCAGCGAGGCGAACAGTTCCGGTTCAAATTGGAGCCCAAAATCCAAGCTCGATCATTACTTGGATGCTTCTGGAAAAATAAAGCAGGTTAGTGTGGCATCAATCAAGTTTATGATCATGATGCACATATGCAAAGTCAATCAAAATGTTCGTCCGCCTGGACAGGAATGGACTTTTGATGACATAAAAGCGCATCAAAAAAAAATGTTACAAATTCTACTTTAAGGTGGCCTACCGAGTTAAGACAAAACTCCACTGCGTTCCATCTGCACATTCAGCATCAACCCACTTACGGGTAAATGAATATAGCCACCGTCAATCTT
>DYSN01000176.1 GCA_020718205.1 Draconibacterium orientale | reverse complement strand
TTAATTAGTCTTGCGGCTCCTACTCAAAGTATGAGTTCTTATTTTTTTAAGAATGCTCAATTTTTTGAGATGATTTTTGTGCATAAAGGCTCAGGTCGCCTTAAATCGATGTTTGGAAGCATTGTGTTTAAATCGGGAGACCACCTTATTATTCCTAAGAGTACCATTTATCAACTTGAGTTTGATAGTAATGACAATCGTTTGTTCATTGTGGAATCTTCCACAGCCTTCAGATTTCCTAAGAAATATTTGAATTCTTCGGGACAAATGTTGGAGCATAGTCCAATCTACGAGCGCGATATTCGATTACCAGCTCATTTAGAAACCCATGCTGAATTGGGAGCTTATAAAGTCATCATAAAACGCGATCATAAACTATATCCTTACACCTACGAAGCCCATCCATTTGATGTTGTAGGTTGGGATGGGTACTTTTATCCTTATGCTTTTTCCATTCATGATTTCGAGCCCATAACTGGGCGTTTGCATTTGCCTCCTCCCATTCATCAAACTTGGGAAACCAGAGATTGTGTATTATGTGCATTTGTCCCAAGGCTTTACGACTATCATCCCCAATCCATTCCAGCTCCATATAACCATGCCAACATTGATACTGATGAAGTATTGTATTATGTTGATGGCGAATTTATGAGCAGAAACGACATTCAACAGGGTCAAATTACCCTACATCCAATGGGATTGGTACATGGACCACATCCAGGAGCTATGGAGCGTAGCATTGGTAAATCCGATACTCAAGAATTGGCTGTCATGGTGGATACTTTTCAGCCTTTAAGAATGACTCAAGAAGCTGAAAATATTGAAGTTATAGATTACTTTAAGTCGTGGATCGAACATTAAATCTAATTTGAGCATTGTCAAGCTCTTTGTTAAGAATCAATAATCCTTGAGATAATTTAAATTGTAAAAATGAAAAATTCTTGTTTACCACTTTTAGGTACCGATTATGTAGAATTTTATGTGGGCAATGCCAAGCAAGCGGCCCATTTTTATCAATCAGCATTTGGTTTTCAGCCTTTAGCTTTTGCTGGACTTGAAACTGGTTTGAAGGATCGTGTGAGTTATGTTTTGCGACAAGATAAAATCACCTTTGTCCTTACATCGAGCCTTGTCCCAAATTCTGATATTGCAGCACATCACCAAAAGCATGGAGATGGGGTAAAAGTAATTGCCCTGTGGGTGGATAATGCTAGCTCAGTTTACCAAGAGGCAGTAGCTCGTGGAGCTCGGTCTTATCAAACGCCACAAATTCTGAAAGATGAAAACGGGGAAGTGGTTACTGCTGGCGTATATACTTATGGAGAAACGGTTCATTTGTTTATTGAACGTAAAAATTATAGAGGAACATTTTTGCCTGGATTTATCGAGTGGAATCCGACTTACAAACCTGAAAATACGGGTTTGCTTTTTGTGGATCATATTGTGGGCAATGTGGGCTGGGGCGAAATGGACCAAGTGGCCGAATATTACCGCACAGTTTTTGGATTTGACCAACTTATTAGTTTTGACGATAAGGATATTTCGACCGAATATACTGCCCTTAAGTCGAAGGTGATGGCCAATGATAATTTTTGGGTAAAATTTCCGATAAATGAACCAGCTAAAGGATTGAAGAAATCTCAAATTGAAGAATTTCTAGATTTTTATGTTGGGCCAGGGCCTCAACACGTGGCCATGGCAACCGATGATATTTCTCATACAATCACTGCATTACGGTCGCGTGGTGTGGAGTTTCTTGACGTACCCGATTCCTATTATAATACTATAACTTCACGGGTTGGTACAATCGAAGAAAACTTAGATGAAATGAAAAAACTTCGTATTTTGATTGATCGAGATGACGAAGGGTATCTGTTGCAGCTTTTTACAAAGCCAGTTCAAGATCGTCCCACTTTTTTCTTTGAAATAATCCAACGTAAAGGAGCAAAATCTTTTGGAAAGGGTAACTTTAAAGCTCTTTTTGAAAGTATTGAAATAGAGCAATCAAAACGAGGTACTTTATAAAACGTTATCAATGAATCACATACAAAACAATAGTTGGATTGAGGTGTCTATTGATTCCGACTTTCCACTTCAAAATATTCCTTTTGGGGTTTTCCGTCATCCAGTGGAAAAGGACGGTCGCTGCGCAACGCGTATTGGAGACACCGTAATTGATCTTTCCCAGTTGGCTTCCTTAGGTTACTTCGATGCCTTTGAAATGGATCTCAGTGTGTTTTTTGAAAACCATTTGAATCCTTTTATTGAGTTGGGAAAGGAGGTAACTACAAAAGTTCGACTTTTTCTTATCGATTTTTTTGGTGTTCAAAATATTCCAGATCAAGATGAAAGGAAAATGATTGAATCTTCATTTTTTGATGCAAAATCAATTGAAATGATGATGCCTATTAGAGTTGGGGATTATACCGATTTCTATTCCAGTATCGATCATGCCACCAATGTAGGTATCATGTTCAGAGACCCTGAGAACGCTTTATTCCCCAATTGGAAGCATTTGCCTGTGGGCTACCATGGCAGAAGCAGCTCCATTGTTGTAAGTGGAACTAAAATCCATCGACCCAAAGGCCAAATTCTTCCTCAAGGAAGTACAACCCCAATCTTTAGCCCCTCGCGCACAATGGATTTTGAACTGGAAATGGCTTTTATCATTGGTAAAGAATCGGACTTAGGATCAAGTATTTCTACTTCCGAAGCTGATGAATATATCTTTGGAATGCTAGCTTTCAACGATTTGTCGGCAAGAGATATTCAAAAGTGGGAATACGTTCCTTTAGGGCCTTTTCTTGGAAAAAATTTCGGTTCGGTGGTTTCTCCTTGGATTGTAACTTTAGAGGCTTTGGAGCCTTTTAGAGTCAAAGGTTCAAATCAAGAACCGCAAGTATTGCCGTATTTGCAATTTACTGGAATGAAAAACTACGATATTCATTTAGATGTAATTCTTGAAACGCAAGATGGTGTTGAAACTGTGATCAGTAAATCAAACCATAAATACCTTTACTGGAATATGTGCCAGCAATTGGCTCATCATACCATCAACGGATGTAATGTTAGGGTTGGCGATTTGTATGCCTCAGGTACCATCAGTGGACCCACCGATGAAAGTTACGGTAGTTTGCTCGAATTGAGTTGGGGAGGAACAAAAACCATTCAACTTAAGGATGGGACAGAACGAAAATTTTTAAATGATTTTGATCAAATCAACATTCACGCCTATTGTAAAATGGAGAATTTAAGAATTGGTTTTGGTGAATGTAGAACACAACTTTTACCTGCAAAAATATGAAATTCAAAACCTTCAATCTTTCAAAGCTGCCGGTGAATGAAGTTCAAGAATTGTTAACTTCTTCCATCGCGCCGCGCCCTATTGCTTTTGTTAGTACCATCAGCGCTTCAGGGGAACTTAACTTGTCGCCTTTTAGTTTTTTTAATGCTTTTGGCGCAAATCCACCCTTACTCATCTTTTCTCCTGCTCGAAAAGGCAGAGACGGGAGTTTGAAACATACTTATCTCAATATCAAGGAAGTGGATGAGGTGGTGGTAAATGTTGTTAGCTTTGATATGGTAGAGCAAATGAATCTCAGTAGTGCTGAATTTGATAAGGGTGTCAGCGAGTTTGAGAAAGCTGGTTTTACACCCCTTGCCTCCGATTTAGTAAAACCTTTCAGAGTAATGGAGTCTCCAATTCAGATGGAGTGTAAAGTGATTCAGATAATCGAGACAGGCGAAGAAGGAGGTGCAGGTAATTTGGTGATTTGCAGAATATTAAAAATACACGTTCAAAAAGATGTACTTGCTGAAAATGGGAAGATTGATGGCTATAAATTGGATTTAGTAGGCCGAATGGGTGGAGATGATTATGTTAGAACTCGGGCTGCCATGTTCAAGATTCCAAAACCCATTGCAAAAGTTGGCATGGGCATCGATGCTTTGCCCGACTTTATTCGCTGCACTGAAAATCTTAATGGCAATGAGTTGGCTCGCATGGGTGGACTTGAGAAATTGCCTTCCATCGAAAAGGTGGCACAATATCGCAACGATATGAAATTAAAAAACTCAAAAATTGAAGTGAAAGACTTTGTTTACGCCTCAATGCTAATTGCTGAAAATCAGATTGAAGAGGCAATAT
>DYSN01000066.1 GCA_020718205.1 Draconibacterium orientale | reverse complement strand
ATTGAAAAGGAGCCTCATCAGCTCCTTTTTTGTTAAATGGATTTTAAAAAATAGCCGGGGTTCAGTTCTAAATCAGACCGGCGAAGCCCGATAAATGGAGTGTGCTTTTAACATGTTATCCCCATCCTTGCAAGGATTATCAGGGGTTTTTTTACTGGCGCATCCCACCGGCTATATTTTTAACCCGCTATTTTCTTATCAATTGGGCTTTTTCGGCACAGCCAATTCCTGCTGAATCCGTTAATAGCCTTTTAGTATTTGATATTCATTGAAATAAATATGTATTTTTGTAACACGAAAGTAAATAAATTGGTATAATTCTAAAACTTATTTTCGAACTCGAAAGGATTCTGATTCAAGCTTCTTCTTTTAACAGAGTTTTTTTTCAGAATCCTTCGAAACACAAAAATCTAAATCAACGGTCATGAAAAACATTGTACTTGTAATAGCCTTCTTTCTACTCTCAATTCATGTTTTGGTGGGGCAATCGGCAAAAAAATATTTTAAAACCGCCGAAAAGCAGTTTGAGCAAAATCAGCTCGATCAGGCAAAAGCCAGCCTCACTGAATCTTTGAAATTGGACCCTAATCTGGTCGATGCCTATATGCTGAGAGCCAGAGTTTATGCCAAAACCAACGAATTAGATTTAGCCATTGCCGATTTAGACATGGCCAATAAACTGCAACCCGACGAAAAAGACATCTGGCTTTGCAATGGCGATTTAAATTTCCAGAAAAAAGATTTTGCCAAAGCATCATCAAAATATGGAGGCTATCTGATGCTCGATTCTAAAAATCTAACTGTTTACGACAAACAAATTCTAAGCCTGCAAAATATTGAACGCTACGATCAGGCCTTGAGTTATGCTCAAAAAAAACTCGCTGTTAAAGAAACTTCGCAGACTTTTTATCAAATTGCTAATCTTCAATACATTTTAAAGCAATATACACTGGCAGAGCAAAATTATCGTTCTGCACTCAAGGATACTCCAAACAATATCGACTATCACAATGGTCTTGCTCAAACTCTCTACGAATTGGGTAGATTCGATGCCGGTATAGGCGAGACCAATATTGTTCTCCGATCCGATATGAGCAATAAAGCCGCATTGCTCACCAGAGCCAAATGCTATCACAAGAAAATAGAATATTCCTACGCCATCAACGATATGTCGAAGGTAATTCTCACCTATCCCAACGACGACGATTATCTCAATAACCTCAATTATCGTGGCGATTTGTATCTGGAATTCAGTCAGCACATGAACGCTGTAGCCGATTACTCCAAGGTTTTGGGAACCGACCCCGACAATATCTATGCCCTGCAAAAAAGAGCTCAGGCCTATGAAGAAATTACCCGTGGCGCCGATGCCCAAACCGATTTGACCAGAATTCTGGCCTTGGCGGCCGGTGGTGCTTTAGTGTCCGAAGCAGTGCTCTCACACTCCAAAAACAAACTCTACGAATTACGCCGCGAAACCACGGGACCCACCATTTCATTGGCCGACGACTTTGTGAGCGATAATAAGATTAGAACAACATTCGATAACAATGAATTGACTCTCACCATAAAAGTAAAAGACGAAAATGAAGTAGAAGAAGTGTTTGTTGAAGGAAAAGAAATATCTGCCGAATTGAACAAAGGAGAAGTCACCATCACCGAAACTGTGGCCATCGCCGGCAAAGAATCGGTGGAGATAAAAGCCCGAGACACCTACGGAAATAACACCACAACCTCCTTCACCATTATGCGGGTTGAAAATGCGCCTCCGCTCATCAGCTTTATGACTCCTTTTACCAACGAAAACGGCGAAATGATTCTGGATCAGGACGACTCACGGGTGTATTTCGAAGGCAATATTACGGACGAAAGCCTCATCAAATCTATCAGTATCGACGATGTGCTGGTGCCGTTTAACCGCGATGAACAAAACCCGGTTTTTAGCACCAATTTAGATTTGAGAGAGAAAACAAAAATTATGGTGGTGGTGGCCGATATCTACGACAACAAGGTGACCAAAGAGTTTATACTAAACCGCGAAGCTGCGGTTTACGCCGAACAAAGCCCCATGGGAAAAACCTGGGTCGTTTTTATAGAAAATTCTAAATATCAAAGCTTTGCATCGCTCGATGGCCCAGTGAAAGATGTAAGACTCATGAAATCGGCCCTGGCCAACTACGAAATCCACAATTTCATCCACCGCACCGATATGACCAAAGCCCAAATGGAGCGTTTTTTCAGCATCGAGCTTCGCGATATGGTGAAGAAAAACAACGTAAACTCGCTTGTGGTTTGGTATGCAGGTCATGGTAAGCTTCAAAATGAAACCGGTTACTGGATTCCCGTGGATGCCGACCGCACCGACGAATTCTCCTATTACAATATCAACAACCTGAAGGCAAGCATGCAGGTTTATGCCAAAGAACTTACTCATACACTGGTTATTACCGATGCCTGCGAGTCAGGTCCTTCGTTCTATCAGGCCATGAGAAGCCAGCCTCAGGTGCGCAATTGCAGCGACGAAAACGCTGTGAAATTCAAATCATCGCAGGTATTGTCATCAGCAGGATACGAATTGGCGTCGGATAACTCTCAATTCACCAAAACCTTTGCCAACTCACTCATCAACAATTCCGCAGTGTGTATTCCTATCGAGAGCATCGTGCTCAAAGTGGGCAATGCGGTGACCAAAGACAATCAGCAAAAACCACAGTTTGGGAAAATTGCAGGACTTATAGATGAGGATGGAACCTTCTTCTTCATCAAGCGGGCGGGCTCTCAAACAAATGCTCCACAAGCACCCAAAAAATAGTCCCAGCTCATTTAAACCATGTGGCCCAGGCTAAATAGGAACTTCCCGTTCCGGAAAATTATTCTTTTTTCGGTGGGGTTTTTCATGGCTACTGTACTTCAGGCTCAAACCTATTATTTTGAGAATTACAGCGTTAGACAAGGTCTTTCAAACTCCAAGGTCTATGACCTTTTGCAGGATAAAGAAGGATATATATGGCTGGCCACACCCTCTGGACTCATCAAGTTCAATGGAGATAATTTTACCGCCTTTGGTCAAAAATACGGAATGGACGAAAGCTCTGTCCGAGCCCTTTTTATCGACGATAAGGAAAGGCTTTGGATAGGTTTCGAAAGTGGAAGAGTCTTTGTAAAGCCCGGAAAAGCTAATATTTTTCAACTCATCATTTCCGATACATCCAGCAAAAAAGGCGAAATAACCGATATCACACAGAATTCCGGAGGGCACATCATCATTACAACCTTTGGCGCCGGGATATTACAGGTAGAGAATGCGCTCAGCGAAAATCAAGTGATTAATCAGTTTAGCGGAAAAGATGGAATTGATGAAGTGATTTATAAAGCCGAACGAACCCGCGACGGTTCAATCTTGTTTGCCACCAGCGTCGATATTATTTATCAGGATGCCGACAGCCTGAAGTTTGGCTATTTCAGACCCAATGGATTTCCCAGTTTTTTCTTAACCACTTGCATGATTGAAGATAGTAAGGGGAATATCTGGATAGGAAAACACAATGGCGGATTGTATCGGTTTAACATTGACTCGCGTGAGTTTAGATATTACGATATGCGCGATGGATTGACCCACAATTTCATCAGCAATATTTTCGAAGATTCCCGCGGACAAATCTGGGTGGGAACCTGGGGCGGTGGCGTGAGCCTCATTAGAAACGGAGAAATTGCAGTTAATTTCAACGAGAAAAATGGGCTCTATGGTCTTAATATCCAGAAAATTAACGAAGATGCCGAAGGCAATATTTATATTGCCACCCAGGAAGATGGGTTCTTTATCTTTAAAGGCGACCAATTTCTGGCCATGTCCGAAGAAAACGGACTTCCGAATATGCAAATCTGGGATATTTGCGAAGGTGGAGAAAATTCGGTGTTTCTGGCAACCAATAATGGACTCGCCGAAGTGGAATTTTCAGCAGCCAACAAAGCCCGTGTGGTTCAGGTTTTTAACCAGTCGAACCAGGATATAATCAGCACAAAAATCAGAAACCTGGCCAGCGATTCAGAAGGAAATATCTGGATTGGAACTGCACTTTCCGGCATCCAGTCCTTCAATAAAAAGACCGGAAAATTCAATTTCGATTATATCCTGAACTCCAATTTGCCTAAAAATGCCAATCTCATCAGCGATTTGGCAGTGGTGGGAAATGATTTGTTCATTGCTACGGTCGACGGGCTCCTTAACCACGAGATAAACAGCGGGAAAACTTTTCGCATTTCACAAACCGACGGTTTGTCGGGAAACGATATCACCACACTTTTCCCCGGAAAGACCAGGAAACTATGGATTGGTGTGCGCAATGAAGGCATCAACTTCATCGACCATCAAAACCTCATTACCCAGCTGCCAAAAACCAAATCCATCACCCCCATCTCGTTTAGCGAGAATTCCAAAGGCGAACTGTGGGTTGGAACACTTCAGGGGGTTTATAAATTGGTGGACGATAGCTTGGTAAAAGTGGTGGACGAGCAAACGGGACTGCTATCCAACTATGTGAGTCTCATCCACTTTATCGACGATAGCCGGCTCATTATCGGGAGCAACAACGGGCTCAATATATACTATCCTGGGAAAAACGAAATAGTGCATTACAATAAAAATGTGGGCTACACCGGCATCGAAACCAAGAACAACGCTTTTTTGACTCTCAAAAATGGCGCACTGCTCTTTGGAACCACCGGTGGATTAATGATTTTCAATCCCAAAAGCCAGGAACGAAAACTCATGGAACCTTTTGTGCACATTACCGACATGAAAGTGAATCTGGAGCCCCAATCCATGGCCGAAAAGGTGAAATATGCCCACAACGAAAACTCATTTTTATTTAATTATCACGCCATTTCGCTAAGCAATCAGCCCGATCTGCAATATCAGGTGATGCTCGAAGGCATGGACCTTGGCTGGCAAATGCCCACCAAATCGAAAAGCATCAGTTTTTCTCAACTAGATCCGGGCGATTATGTGTTCAAGGTAAAAGCAATTACCTTCGATGGCGTGGTTACGCAAACCCCTGCAAATTATTCATTTACAATTCGTCCCCCATTTTGGAAAACATGGTGGTTTATAGGTGGAAGCCTGTTTATCATTCTCTTTTCATCCGTATCGGTGGTTCGCTACCGAATCTATATGTTGCAAAAAGAGAAAAAAATTCTGGAGCAAAAAGTGGCCGACCGAACCAAAGAAATTTCACAGAAGAACGAGTTATTGGCCGAGAAAAACAAGCATATCACCGACTCCATCAACTATGCCCGCCGCATTCAGTATGCCACCATGCGCCCCGAAGAGCATCTCAACGATTTGTATAGAAATGCCTTTATTCTCTACCTGCCCAAGGATATTGTGAGCGGCGATTTTTACTGGTATGCACAGAAAGACAATTATCTAATAGTTGCGGCTGCCGATTGTACCGGCCATGGCGTTCCCGGTGCTTTTATGAGTATGCTGGGCATCGCTTTCATCAATGAGATAGTGGGGCGAAACACCGAGTTGGAAGCCCATTCCATCCTGCAACAGCTGCGCCACAATGTAATAAAAGCCCTGAATCAGGAAGAAGGAGCCGACACCACCAAAGATGGCATGGACATAGCGCTTCTTTTAGTCGATTTTGATACCAAAACCCTGCAATATTCGGGCGCTTACAACCCACTTTATTTACTTCGTCAGGGCGAAATAGCAGAATATAAAGCCGACAGAATGCCCATTGGGGTTCATTCCCGCGACAACCAGCCCTTTACCAATCATATCATTCCCCTGCTCGAAGGAGACCAACTTTATATTTTCACCGATGGCTTCTCCGACCAATTCGGGGGCGACCAGGGGAAGAAAATGAATTATACAAGGTTCAAATCGCTCCTTAAAGAGCAGGAAAATCAATTACCCGCAGCCCAAAGAACCCATTTGCTTCACGCTTTCGAGAACTGGAAAGGCAACCACGAACAGCTCGACGATGTGTTGGTGATTGGCATTACGGTTTAGTCGGGCATTTTCATAAATCCCCAAAATCTCCGCAACAAAGGTCAGTTGCGGGAAATATACATCCCAAAAACATGCGGATAGTGCAGAAGATTCTGCAACTTGTTTATGAGAACTCAAAGCGTTTTTACAGAGCCCTTATTCTAATTTGATGAATCAAAAGAACCATCAAATGTTAAATTTTAAAATATTTAGTACTCTGTATTGCATAGTACTAATATATTCACTTATCTTTGCATCACATAGTATTAAATTTTTTTACCATGAAATAAGCATGATTAAAATAATTATTAAACACCCACTGTAATGATTATTTTAATCATGCGATTCCTCCCGATAATTATCGGGAGACAATTAAAAAACAAATTATAAATAGATGAAAAACAAACCTTATGAATATTGATAACACAACTGCTCAGATGCGAAAAGGTGTTCTGGAACTTTGCATCCTCGCCATCATAGCAGAAAAAGATGCCTATGCATCCGACATCATCGACAAACTGAAAAGCTCCGATTTAATTGTGGTGGAAGGAACCTTATACCCGTTGCTCACCCGCCTTAAGAACGACGGTCTGCTCCAGTATCGCTGGGAAGAAAGCACCTCGGGCCCTCCACGAAAGTATTATCAACTTACCCCCGACGGCGAAATTACATTAGCCGCCCTCAAAAACAGCTGGAACGACTTGATTAAAGCTGTGGATAAAATTATTACCGAAACCGAAAAATAGTTCAAACATGGAAAAGACATTATCAATCAATATAAGCGGCTGGATTTTCAATATCAACGAAGATGCTTTTGAAAAACTGAGCCTGTATTTCAAAAACCTGAAAGCCCATTTTAAAAATGAAAATGGCGGCGACGAGATAGTGAGCGACATAGAAGCCCGCATGGCCGAGTTGCTCAAGGAGCGTATGCCGAACCCTTCAACCGTTGTCACCATGTGGCAGGTTGACGAAATTATAAAAATCATGGGCCAGCCCTTCGAAATGGAAACCGAAGACGAAAATCTGGCAGCCGAAGATGATGAGAATCAGGAAAAATTTAAAAAGAAACTGTTTCGCGACCCCATGCATGCCCATATTGCAGGGGTGGCTTCGGGTTTGGGAAAATACATGAGCCTCGATCCCATCATCATCCGAATCCTTTTCATCATTCTCACCACCACTGGCGGATTGGGAGTCATTATTTACGCCGCCATTTGGATTCTGATTCCAGCTGCAGCCACCACCAGCGACCGCATCAGAATGGAAGGAAAACGGGTAGATGTGAAGAGTATAGAAAACAAAGTGAAAGAAGAAACCCGATACCTGAAAGAGCGTTTCAGCGAATTTGGCGGCGAAGCTTTGGAAGTATATCAGCGCACCGGAACCATACGCCGCATTGGGCTGCGCTCTTTCGATACCTTTTTCCGGTCGCTGGGCAAGTTCCTGCTCCGGTTCCTGAAAATAATTCTCGGAATCGTGTTTCTGGCCTATGGTATTGGTTTCCTAATCGCCATCATGGTGCTTTATTTCGACTGGATTCCATCGTTTCACTTCAACGGATTCTTTGTTCAGGGCATGTCAATGCCCAATTTCCTCAACACCTTTATCTTTAACACTCCCTATAACTTCATCCTGCTCCTTGCACTCTCACTTTTGGTAATAATTCCGGTTGTTATGCTCATCTTTCACGGAATCCGCTTCCTCTTCAATCTGAAAAGGAATAAAATGGTGGGAACCATAGCCTGGCAAAGCTGGGTTGCTGCATTGATTATCTCGCTGGGTCTCAGCTACAGCACCTTCATGAATTATAAGTCCGATGCTGCCCAAATTACCCGCTATGCCCTGCCAATTCTTTCCGATACTTTGGCCATTCATCTGAATACCAATTCTTACTACGCCAATGTGCTTTCAGCAGACCAAAAAACAATTCTGAATCAGGATTTGAACTACCCCATTTTGCACGATGGCGAATTATATGGCCATCCCCGGTTAGATATCGAGGAATCGGAAAAGAATGAATTCGAAATGAAACTCTATCTCAGCTCCAATGGCAAAGACGAAAAAGATGCATACGCCAACATCAGCCACATCGACTATGTTTTCAAATCCGATAGTCTGGGAATCACCATCGACCCATATTATAAACTCAAGGAAAATAAGAAATGGAGAAATCAGGACGTTGCTCTGAAAATTTTTGTGCCTGCCGGGAAATATATCAAAGTGAATAAAGGTATTTTCGACCATTTTAATATCGGATTTCCATGGTACAATATCGACTTGAATCCCGATGAACGTTTTGTTTATTATTTCATGCAAAACGGAAAATTTATCGAAACCACCGACAGCCTCTACAGAGCCATGCTGCCAACCATCGAAAACCAATCTTTGAACCAATAATATAAAGAAAATTAGCTCGATACACTAAATTAATCAAGCTCGAAATCAGTAACCTTTAATTAGAATTTTACATTAAATAACCAACTCCAAAAGGGTTGGTTTTTTTTTACAGGGGTAAGAAAAATGCGTTTATTGAAAGGAAAAAGATAAAGAAAAGAATTCCCCTGTCGCCTCACAAGTTCGCCTTCATCGAGAAGACCTGACGATATGGTTGTAATAAAAAGGGTGCACAAACGTGGCTAAAGTTATCAAGGAGTTTGTGCGCCTTTTTTCCCGATTATGACATGGGTTCAAAGTCAGTTCGACGGAACTTATTGGATGAGAAAACTCAATTCTTCCCTCACTCACCAAAAAACTAATAGAATAAAACCAATTTTTAATGCCGAACATCAGGTAGCAAACCATAAAACTCAGGAATATTTGTACTTTTGGCCACTCAAACTGATTTTTAAAGATGTACGAATATATTCAAGGCAAATTAGTTGAAAAAAATCCAGCCTACGCCATCATCGATTGCTCTGGTATAGGCTATTACATCAATATTTCACTAAATTCCTATACTCGTTTGGGCAAAAGCGAAACTGCTAAACTCTTCATACACTTTATTGTGCGCGAAGATGCCATGATTTTGTATGGTTTCTTCGATACCTACGAACGCGAAGTTTTCAGAAAACTTATCAGTGTTTCGGGTGTGGGAGCCAGCACTGCACGCATGATTATGTCGTCGCTAACTCCCGATGAAGTGTATGAAGCCATCAATACTGGAAATGTGGGTGTTTTGAAAGCCGTTAAAGGCATTGGAGCCAAGTCGGCGCAACGGATCATTGTCGACCTGAAAGACAAGCTCGACAAGCTCGTTACCGATTCAGATATTTTGCCTTTCCAACACAATACCCTAAAAGAAGAAGCGTTATCTGCACTGGTAGCTCTGGGCTTTACCAAACAGATGGCCGAAAAAGGATTGAAACAAATTATAACCGCTAAACCCGATATAACCCGGGTGGAAGATTTGATAAAGGAAAGCCTCAAAGTTTTATAAGTTAAGTGTAAATAGATGAGCTGGTTGGTCAGCAATCAGGATAAAGACATAACAATTTAATGAAGTTTTTTACAAAAGTATATATACTGTTAGCGTTTACCGGGTTTGTTTCGGTAGTGTTTTCAGACTTTTTTATTCAAAAAGCTGAAGCTGTCGTCACCAAATCATCCCTGTTTCTAACTCCCCCCGATACCACCGGCACAGATACTTCGCGGCGAATCGATTTGCCGTATCCCTTTACTGGCGACCCCGATTTCTTCTATCAGGGAAGCCAAAACCGAAGCAGCCTCTTTCTGAAAGACCCCAAAAATATAAGCCAAAACGTTGTCTACGACCCCAAAACCAATCAATATATCCTCAATAATAAAATGGGGCAATTGGACTACAGGCCGCCATTACGCATGGACATGAAAGAATACAGGCAGTTCGACGAGAAAAAATCAGTAGAAGATTACTGGATAGAACGTAGGGCTTCATCAGCTGCCGGAACACAGGACGGAATCATTCCACAAATTCATATCGGAGGAAAGGTTTTCGATAAAATATTTGGTGGAAATACCATCGACATCAGGCCTCAGGGCTCCGCCGAATTGCTCTTCGGAGTGGTGAACAACAAACGCGAAGACCCCGCCCTCAACGTGCGCCAGCAAAGCGTAACCAACTTCGATTTCCAGGAAAAAATTCAGCTCAATGTTTTGGCAAAAATCGGCGATAAAATCGAGTTTAAAGTCAACTACAACACCGAATCCACCTTCGAATTCGAAAACAAACTCAAACTAACCTACGAAGGCGACGAAGACGAAATCATTAAACTAATTGAAGCGGGCGATGTTACCCTGCCTCTCAATTCAACCCTCATTCAGGGTAGCCAGAGTTTGTTTGGGATTAAAACAAAACTGCAATTTGGGAAGCTATCGGTGACTTCGGTTTTCTCTCAGCAAAAAAGCGAGTCATCATCTCTCACCGTGCAAGGGGGCGCCCAAACCAATGAGTTCGAATTGCGCATCGATCAGTATGAAGAGAATAAACACTTCCTGCTTGCCGATTATTTTCGCCAAAACTACGAGAGCGCCTTATCGCAATTGCCCATCATCAACTCCAATGTCAATATAACCAAAATCGAAGTCTGGGTAACCAATATCGGAGCCCCAACCACCGATAATCGAAATATTCTGGCGCTCCAGGATTTGGGGGAATATGCGCCCTTTAATCAGATTTTTTCCCCCAAAATGAATGGCCAGTTGCCCGACAATCAATCGAACGATTTAAGGCAGGTGGTCGATACCACAACGGTGCGGAATATCAGTAATATCACCACCTACCTGCAGGGAACCCTGGGGTTGGTTTCGGGTCAGGATTACGAAAAGGTGGAGCTGGCACGCAAACTCAAGCCCTCCGAGTTCTCCGTAAACACCAAATTAGGCTTTATCTCCCTAAACACCCGTTTAAACCCCGACCAGGTACTGGCGGTTTCTTATCAATATACCATCATTGGCTCGCCCACAGTATATCAGGTGGGTGAATTTTCCGACCAGGGAATCATTGCTCCCAACACGCTCATTGTCAAATTATTGAAGAGCACATCGGTCAATACTCGAATTCCCATATGGAACCTGATGATGAAAAACATCTACAATATCGGGGCATATCAGGTAAACCGCGACGATTTTATCCTCAATATTTTGTACACAGGTGGCGAAGATGGCGTGCCTAAAGGATATTTACCCAAAGGAAGCGAAAGTATTAAAGGCGTTCCGCTTATCGAAGTCATGAACTTAGATAACCTCGACCAGCAGAGCAACCCGTATCCCGATGGAGTTTTCGATTTCATCGACAACGCCGCTATCAATGGGGGAACCATTCAATCGTCGAACGGAAGAATTTTCTTCACCACACTAGAACCCTTTGGCAGCTATCTGAGGCAAAAACTCAACGATGAAGCCTTAGCCAACGAATATTGCTACGACAGCCTATACCGCCTCACCAAAAGCGAAGCCCAGCAATATCCCGCCAAAAATAAATACCTGCTCGAAGGTTACTATAAATCAGCTTCCGGATCCGAAATTTCCCTCAACGCACTCAATGTGCCCCAGGGCTCCGTAAAAGTAACCGCCGGCGGAATTCCACTGAGCGAAAATGTGGACTACACCGTAGATTATACACTGGGCCGTGTTCGGATTATCAACGAGGGAATTTTAAATTCCGGAACACCCATCAACATCAGCATGGAGAGCAATTCGGCTTTCAACATGCAAACCAAGCGTATGATGGGAGCCCATTTCGATTACGAGTTCAACCAGAATTTGCATCTGGGAGGAACCATTCTCAACCTCAGCGAGAAACCCATCACCCAAAAAACCAATATCGGCGACGACCCCATCAACAATACCATTTGGGGAGTCGATTTGAGCTATCAGAAAGACTCGCGCTGGATTACCAAAATGGTCGATAAACTTCCGCTCATAGAAACCGATGCCAAATCTATGGTGACCCTCAACGGCGAATTTGCTCATTTTCTGCCTGGCCACAGCCGCGCTATTGGTCAAAGCGGAACCTCCTATATCGACGATTTCGAAGGAACCAAATCGACCATCGACCTTAAAATGGTTTCCAGATGGGTATTGGCTAGTACCCCACAAGGGCAAACCACCAGTGGAATGTTTCCCGAAGGTGCCATCAATTCGGGGCTTCGCTACGGAATGAACCGCGCCAAATTGGCTTGGTATATCATCGACCCATTGTTCTACGACCAGGGAAACCTGCGCCCGGCCAATATTACAGCCGAGGAATTGTCGAAAGACGAAGTTCGCCAGATTCTGGAGAAAGAAGTATTCCCCAATAAGGAAAACCCCAACGGATACCCAACCAACATTCCTGTTTTCAACTTAGCCTATTATCCTGTGGAGAAGGGTCCCTATAACTACGATGTTGAACCCTCAGGCATTTCGGCGGGTATCGATGAGTTTGGAAATCTATTAGACCCCGAAAGCAGATGGGGAGGTATCATGCGCGAGATTGAAACCTCCGATTTCGAAGCCACCAATGTGGAATATCTTGAATTCTGGCTTATGGATCCATTTTCGAACAACGGAAACAGCCAGGGTGGCGAGTTGTTCATCAACCTGGGCGATGTTTCTGAAGATTTACTCCGCGACAGCCGCAAAGGATTTGAAAACGGATTGCCCACCAGCGAATTGGTCGAAGGAATCGATACCACCATCTGGGGTTGGGTTCCGGCTTTACAATCGCTGGTCGATGCTTTCGATAATCGTCCCGAAGCCCGTCCGTTTCAGGATGTGGGTTTCGATGGTTTGAGAGACGATGTGGAACGCAGTTTTTTCGAACAGCAATACCTGAATCTGATTGCCGGAAAATACGGAACATCTTCGGTGGCTTACAACACAGCAAATACCGACCCATCGGGCGATAATTACCACCATTTCCGCGGAACCGACTACGACAACAGCACTCAATACGAAAGCATTCAGGAGCGTTACAAACGCTATAATGGTCCCGATGGAAACTCACCCGCATCGCAATATTCCACCGAAGATTATACCACCACAGGAACCAGCCGCCCCGATGTGGAAGATATCAACCGCGACAATACCCTCAGCGAGTCAGAAAGATATTTTCAGTATAAAATCTCCCTGCGTCCCGATGAAATGGAAGTGGGAAAAGGCTATATCACCGACATGCGCGAAGGAACAGGCCGCATGACCAAAGAAAACGGCGATCCCATAACCACCAAATGGTACCAGTTCAAAGTTCCCGTGCGCCGACCCGGCAATGTGGTTGGTAATATCAACGATTTCAATTCCATCCGCTTCATGCGTATGTTCATGAAAGGATTTCAGGAACAAATGGTACTCCGTTTTGCTACCCTTGAGCTGGTTCGCAGCGACTGGCGAAAATACGAGTATAGCCTGCTCTCGCCCGGCGAATATGTGCCCAACGACATTCAGAGCGGAACCATCTTCGAAACTGCCGCTATCAATATAGAAGAAAACGGAAGCCGCACTCCCATTCCTTATGTCCTTCCCCCCGGAATTGAAAGGGAAATAAATATTGGAAGTACAAGCCTGCAGCGCCAGAATGAGCAAGCCATGCAGATAGTTACCTGCGATTTGGTAGACGGCGATGCAAGAGCAGTTTTCAAAACCACCGATTTCGATTTTCGCAGGTACAAGAAACTGAAAATGTTTGTCCATGCCGAAAAAACCAGTCACGACAACAATATCGACGACGACGACCTCACACTATTCCTGCGTTTGGGTTCCGACTTCACCGACAACTATTACGAATACGAAGTGCCACTGAAACTCACCGACCGGGGAACCTCCGACCCCTATGCCATCTGGCCCGATGCCAATGCCCTCGACATTGATTTGGAAAAATTGGTCAACGTAAAACTCAACCGCAATGTGGCCGAAAGGGAAGATGCCGAAAATGTTGGAACCACCCAGCCCTACAGCGAAAAAGATGGAAACAATACCATGACTGTTCTGGGTTCTCCAAGCATCAGCGATGTGAGAGCCATTATGATTGGGGTGAGAAATCCGAAAAAACAAAGCATTTCCGATGGCGATGATGGATTACCCAAATGTGCCGAAATTTGGGTGAACGAGCTTCGAGTGACCGATTTCGATAACAAATCGGCCTGGGCTGCCACTGCCCGCGCCAAGGTCGATTTGGCCGATTTGGGTAATGTAATAGTTTCAGGAACCACGAGCACACCAGGATTTGGTGGATTGGAGAGCAAAATCAACGACCGCCAGAAAGAAGACATTACCAATTTCGATATTGCCACCAATCTGGAAATTGGCAAACTAATGCCCGAAGAATGGGGGGTAAAAATTCCCATGCACTTCGATTACTCCGAAAGCCGTTTAACTCCCGAATACAATCCGCTCGATCCCGATATTCAGTTTACCAAGGAGTTGGAAAGCTATAGCAATGAGGCGCAGAAAGACTCCGTAAAAAGACTGAGCCAGGATCTTACCATTCGGAAGAACATCAATTTTATGAATGTTCGGAAAGACCGAACCGGTCAAAAGATGACCAAACAAATGCCCTGGGATATTGAAAACTTCGATGTGAGCTATAGCTACTCAGAGATTTTTCACCGCAATATCGACATAGAATACCATATTCAAAAAACCTACCGCGGGGGATTGGGCTATAATCTGGCACTCAATCCAAAACCTGTCGAACCCCTGAAAAGTGTTAAATTCATCAAGGGAAATTCTCTTAAAATAATTAAGGACTTCAATTTCTATTATCTGCCCAAGCTCTTCACCTTCCGAATGGATATGAACAGAGAATATGCCGATAAACTTATGAGAAACAAAAGCAAAGGCGATATTCCAATGCGCTGGACCTGGACAAAACGTTTTGAGTGGAACCGTAATTATACCCTCAAATACGACATTACCAAAGGACTCAAGCTCGAATATCAGGCAAAGGCTCAGGCCAATGTCGACGAGCCCACCGGACGAATCGACCGCTCCAATTCCAGCTATATGGATATGTATCGCGATTCGGTGTGGTCCAGTCTTTTCAACGGAGGGCGCATGAATCAGTTTGATCAGAACATCTCGTTGAATTATTCCATCCCCATCAATAAAATTCCAGTTTTCGACTGGTTAACAGCAAATGCCCGCTATCAGGGGGAATATCACTGGTCGGCAAGCCCCGTTAGCCTTCAGGAACGACTCGGAAATACCATCGAGAACTCCAATACCATTTCGCTCAATGGTAATGCCAGGATGGAAAAGCTTTACAACAAAATTCCGTATCTCAAGAAGATAAACCAAAACAGCAGTTCCAGGGGAAAAGGAAACAAGGGCAAACCCGACAAAAAAGAAGATAAAGGCAAGATAAAAGATACAGCGGCCAAATCCGATTCAACCAGTAAAAATGAAATTCCCATCGGTAAAATCATTCTCGATAATTCGCTGCGATTCCTCATGATGTGGAAAGACGCTACCGTCACCTGGTCGCAAAGCAAGGGCAATCAAATGCCTGGCTTCTATCCCGAACCGGGTGCCTTTGGAAATAACTGGTCGCAAATGGCACCGGGAATTGGCTATGTTTTTGGCTGGGATAACGACATTACAAAATACTCCGACCACGAAACCTGGCTCTCCATAGACTCCAGTTTCAACACCCTGAATTATAATAAATACAGCAATAACCTCGATGTGAGAGCCACTCTGGAACCATTGCCCGATTTGCGAATTGAGCTAAATGCCACCCGAACATACAGCTACACCCGCGAAAGTTATTATATATATGACGATGACCTTCGCGACTTTATCGAGTACACCCCCATAGAACGCGGAAGTTTTAGCATGTCGTTCTTTACTTTCACCACTGCTTTTGATAAAATTGCCGAAGACAACTCCAGCGACAGCTATACCCGAATGAAAGAATACCGCTTGCAGGTGGCCAACCGTTTAGCCGGCGATAATCCCTATTGGAACGGACAAACCATTGATTCTACGGGTTATCCGAGTGGTTATAGCAGCTCGAATCAGGATGTGCTCCTGGGTGCCTTTGTTGCAGCCTATACCGACCGCTCTCCCGACAAAATACCAACCACCTATTTCCCCGCCATCCCATTCCCCAACTGGCGAATCACCTACAAAGGATTGGGCAAAATACCAGCTTTGGCCCGAATTTTCAAAACCCTCACCATCACCCACAGCTATAAGTCTTCCTATAATATTGGAAACTATGTGAGCGATGTGAATTTCGAAGACATCTCCGAACTGGGCTATCCAAGCGCAGTGAACGAAAACGGCGATTTTGTAAACAAGTATGAAATGTCGCTATTGAGTATCTCGGAGCAATTCAGCCCACTGGTGAAACTTGATATGACCTGGAATAACAGCCTGCTCACCAATCTGGAATTCAAGAAAACAAGAAATCTTGCCTTGAGCTTCGTTAATAACCAGCTTACCGAGGTGGTGAGCAACGAGTATATCGTGGGCTTAGGTTACAGAATTAAAAATGTGAAATTCTCCATCAAAACCTTCGGAGGAAAAGGCAAAAAGAAACAAATGAATTCCGACCTGAATCTTAAACTCGATTTCTCCATCCGCGACAATAAAACCGTGCTTCGCCGTTTGGATGAGGAAATTGACCAGATTAGCTCGGGTCAGCGAATCACCTCAATCAACTTCTCTGCCGACTATATGGTGAGCCAGAAATTCACGGTGCGTTTTTACTTTGACCGCATTATGAACAAGCCCCATGTGGCCAACCAATATCCTAACTCCACCACCAGCGGCGGAATTAGTCTCAGATTTACCCTCACCCAGTAAACCGAGATCCCAAAGCCTTTTTACATAGAATTGTTGCCAACAGCATTTGACACATTTAACCCGAATTAATTCTTGGTTATTCTTTCGATTTATATGCCTGATTATTAGATTTAAGTGTATTTTTGACCCATGGCCGACGCAGAAATAAAAAGAGCAAAACATAAAATTAAATATCGCCGAAAAGTGAGTAAACGCTATCTTGGCCGCATTCTTAAATTTAAGCGGGCAGGGTATCAGCTGTTCAGTTTTATGATTTTCGTTTTTTCCATTGCCGCCTTCTATTTTCTTATTTGGGGGTTAATTATCGAACCCAATTTGCCACTTCACATTTATGGTGTGGGCGATTTTAAGGAACTCATCTACTTGCTTATTGCGTTGCTCATAGTTTCTGTGAGCTATTTCATTATTCTCCTCATTAACTATAAGCCACTCAATATGGTGTGGTGGGACAATTTAAGGCTTCTTTACTCAGTGAAATTTAATCTGGATAAGTATTCAGCACTAAAAAATATGGGAATCAATTATCACCATCAAAAACGAAAAATACAATCCATCAGGCGGAGAAATAGCCCAAACAATCATAAATCAATCACCGAATAATGATCGCTTTTTGTCCGGCAAAAATCAATTTAGGGCTGCAGATTCTTGAAAAACGTCCCGACAATTATCACAATATCGACAGCTATTTTATTCCCGTTCCACTCTTCGACTTGCTCGAAATAAAACGGAAAGATAAGGGCGATGCCGACGAATTTGTTTCATCAGGTTTTGTATCTACCACAACTATTGCCGACAATCTGGTATTTAAAGCAATTTCACTCATAAGAAATTATTTTCCCATTCCCCCGTTGCAAATTCATTTGCACAAGCAAATTCCTGTTCAGGCAGGTCTGGGGGGAGGCTCTTCCGATGCTGTGGGTACTATAAAATTGATTGATGCGCTTCTGGAGTTAAAAATGAGCAAAGAAATGTTGTGGAATCTGGCACTCCAACTCGGAAGCGATTGCCCTTTTTTTGTAGACGCATTACCGGCAAGAGTAGGGGGAAGGGGCGAAATTATAAATACAGTTTCAAACTTTCTGAAAGAGAAGTTTTTGGTTATTATAAAGCCATTTCAATCAGTTAAAACCCAAACAGCTTTTCAAAACATTGAACCCATAAACAGGCCTTTACATCAAATTGCAAACATCAGTTTCAACGATTTTCAATCGCTATTGCCTAACCATTTCGAAGCCTTTGTTGCGATCGAAATTCCTGATATTTTATTAATTAAGAAAAAATTAATAGAATCGGGTGCTTTCATGGCATCCCTCACAGGCAGCGGTTCGGCGGTTTACGGGCTGTTTCATTTCCAGCCAAAAATTCAGTTTAATCAAGGTTATTTTGTTTGGAAAGGAAAAATTCAATAAAAAATAAATATCTTTGAGACCCTTTTAAATCAAAGAATTAGGCTATGGAAAATTACAGAGACCTTTTAATTGCGCTTTATAACGAGCATGCCCCCGAAAATTTGGGTACTGTAGATTATTACCTCGAAAAATATAAAGGTAAGGAGAAGCAGTACTATATTACCCAAAAGGCCAAGTATGCCAATAAAAAAACGGTTACCGACAGTAAAAAAATTCTGGTAGACGCCATGGCACGTATTGCCGAGAAAAAGGCTGCACAAGCCAAAGCCCTCGCGGCTTCAATGGCCGATGTAAAAGTACCCGACGAGCCTAAATCGCAGGAACAGATCGTAGTGAACCCAACTCCGCCACCTGTTGTGGAGCCAATAGTTCCCGCAATTGAAGAAGTTGCTGCAATGATAGAACCCGAACCCGTAGCTCAACCGGAAGTAACGATCCGGAAGGAACCCGAAATGGTGATGATTCCGGAAGAGCCAGTAATCCCCCATCGCGAAGAGTTGCTTCCCATCGAAGAACCTGTTCATCCTTTTCAGACAAGGATTGATGAACCCAAACATATTATCAAAGAAGAAATACCGAAGTGGGAAAGCCCAAAGCCCAAAGAGCCCGAATTAAGTTCAGTTCCACCGTTTATCCCGCCCGCAAAACCAATGACTCCACAGCCTAAAGGGAAAATTGAGAAGAAAAGCCCCAATATTTTCTGGTATTTTGGCGGTGCGGCTCTTGTGATTCTGTTAGTGGCTGCCGTGATATACTATTTCCATTTTGCTGGTGTAAATGAGAAAAAGCAGGAACAAGCTCATGTGGAAACCACCATCATTGAACAACCTGTTACCATCACCGAAACTGTGGTAGTCACTCCTCAGGTTTCCGACTCCGGAAATCAGGCGGTCATGACCACACCAACAGAATCCACCTCTGCAACCACCGAAACCATGGCCGATCCTGTAACTCCTGTTGTAGAGAAAAAGATTGAAGAACCAGTGGTTGAAAAGCAGGTGGTGGAGCCAAAACAAACCACACCAGTTACAACTACTCAGCCCACCGCCGACCGACTTTATAACAGCGATATTACCCGTCCGGCTTATTTTGTGGGTTGTTTTTCGGTAGAAACCGAACAGCTGGCCCAGAAAAAAGTTGAAGAGTTGAAAAAATTGGGACTGGCCGGCCATTATTACTGGCAACCGGAACTTGATCCCGCTGGGAAAGCATTTTTTAAAGTGGTAGTTGGCCCATTTGCTACCCAACGCGAGGCCTATCCATCACTTACAAAGACACAGGAGCATATTAATTTCGATGCCTACATTCTACCATTGAAAATCGAGTAGGAGGAAAATAAAATTGTTTTCCACCTATTTTATTTTCCGTCCTCTCACACCACCGTTCGTACCGTTCGGTATACAGAGGTTTCTTAATTTACACATCGAACT
>DYSN01000175.1 GCA_020718205.1 Draconibacterium orientale | reverse complement strand
AATGTGCGCGTCATACGAGGTTGCTAATCGGCAAAAATATCCCTATGGCCCCTTCCAAAAGGATCAATAATAAATCTGTCCCCTTTTTTGCCTGTCCCCTTTTTTGCCCTTGGGGGTTTTCTGTATAATGCTGTAGTTGTCTGGTGAAAATGCCAGGGGTGAATGCTGGGGGTGCATTTTTATTAAGCATTAATTCAGTTGCAATATTCACCTGTTTGCAGGGTATATGATAAGAGTTTTGTGTTTTTTGAAGTGTGTTGAGGGTACTTTTTTTATCTCTGGTACTCCCTCAAAAAGCGATTACTTATCACCGAAGCCCGAAGCCTGCTTCGCGGTGATTTCAAACCAAGCGGCTCGACATTGGCGATTTAGCCAACGCCCATTCATTGGGCATTAAGAATCGTCCCTTGACTTGCGGCTTTTATCAAGCAAAATTTCTTTTATTTTATCACAATAAGACCGACTCGTTTCAATTTGAGTTCCATCCTTCATTATTATTTGAAAACGGGCAGATCCTAGAGATCTAATGTCTTTCACCTTTGGAATTGAGATGATGGATGACCTGTGAATTCTTAAAAAAAAGCTGGGATCGAGCTTCTTTTCAAGTTCTTCAAGCGAATAAGAAATGATGTGCTCAAATCCGTCCTCTGTTACCAAATAAGATAAACTTTCAGATGAATAAAATCGAATGACTTGAGTTTCCTGAATGAGTGACCACCGGTTACCGTATTTGATAGAAAAGCGGCGCAAATATTGAGCTAAGGGATGCCCTATATAATTGACAGGAGATAGAATCGGCTGCAATTTCTGGCTGATTTCTTCCAGGGATTTTACTTTTGCGAGGGCTTTTTGAATCTGTTCTAGAGTGATAGGTTTTAATAGATAGTCCACGGCCAGCGTCTCGAAGGCCCGTAAGGCAAAGTGATCATAGGCCGTCGTAAAAATGACCATGGGAACGCTGTCCAATTGCTGAATAAATTCAAAGCCATTCATTCCCGGCATTTCGACGTCTAGAAATATAAGGTCAGGGTGATGTTCTTGAAAGAGTTCTAATCCTTGAAAACCATTTTCAGCTTCACCGAGAAGTTGAATTTCAGGGATTTGTTTTAAAATCGACACAAGCCTTTTTCGTGAATGAAATTCATCCTCAACCAGTAAGGCTTTGTAGAGAGCTTTTTTATCCATGGGAATACTCCCGAATGACAATTCTAGCCTGGGCCCCTTGTTCAAGAATCCGAAATTCAAACTGAGCCTTGTCCGCATAATGCAGTTTTAGTCGATTCTTAACGTTCTCAATGCCGGTTTTCTCACCCGCAAGACTTGTGGAAGAGGGATATATATCAGACGGAAATCGTTTATTCTCAACTGTTAATATTAAGTCTTTATCCTTGGAAACGGTGACTCGAACTTCCCCTCCGGCAATGGACGGGCTGATGCCGTGCTTAATCGCATTTTCAACGAGGGGCTGAATGAGAAGACTTGGAATTTTGATGTTCATCGACTCTGGAGAAATGTCGAGAATGTATTTCATCTTATCACAAAAACGGATAGACTCGATTTCCAAATAAGTTCTAACGATTCGCATTTCTTCCTCAAGGGTCCACCACTCACTCTTACTGGCGCCGACAATATTTCGAAACAAGAAGGCCATGTTAGAAATCAATTTTTCCGCCAAGAGCGGATCTGATGATATGAGACTAGAAATAGTGTTGAGAGTGTTAAATAGAAAATGCGGATTAATCTGGGACTGAAGCGCTTTCATTTCAGCCTTAATACGAAGGGATTCTTCTTCCTGAAGTTTACCTTTTTCCCTTAAGAAATATTTGAAGAGAAAAATAAGGCCGGCGAGAACTATAACGACTTCAAAAAGGGTAGCAATCCAGATGCTCCAGCGAATACGTGCCAATTTTTTATTAAGCGGCTCCAAAGAGAGTTGAACGTTTATGGACCCCAGACCTTTTCCATTAACAATAATAGGGGTGGTAATGCTCATAAAGGGTTTGTCATCCAGAAAGTCAAATTTTTCATTCCTGTGAACATCAAGGACAGGTGCTTTCTCATCATCATCATCGTCTTCTTCGTTCTCGCCTTCACTGATGAAAAAAACGGGTTGGCCGAGTTCCAAAGAATTAAGAAGATTCTGATGCTCTTCTTTCGAAGTTTCTTCAATGTTATCCTCAATATTGCTGGCCACGATATAGGATTTCGGGCCTTTTAGGATCATGATATTGACTTCGATATCATTCTCTCGGGCCGTCACAAAACGGTCAATGGTGTCTTGCAAACCTTTTACATTCTCTTCGGTCGCATCGGGAGAAATGCCGGCTTCCATGGCCTGGGCTAATAAGATGCCCTGATGCCTTAGATTTAATTGTGAAGCCGCTTCAAACTGATGAAGTATAAACAAACTAAGCAGCAGGCTTCCCAAAACCACAATAAAGACCAAAGTAACGAAAGCCCGCAGGGGCATCACTTTAAAGAAAATAGATAGAAATGAATAAAATTTATCTTTCATCATCATAATTTTGTATGAAAACCTTAAACAGGGCAATCTTTACCTTCTGCTGACCTACGGATAAGTAATAAAAGTGCATGTCAGCCAATTATTTTAGAGCTGCAATTTTTTAATCCTCTCAATAAAAGGGGGCGGAAAGCCTGTAAGCCCCCGCCCCTCTATCATTTTCAGCAGGATAAATATTTATGGATGCTGAATGTCCACGAGTTCGAGCCGTTCGCCGGTTTCGGGATCAATTTCCAAAACAAAACCCACTCCAGGCGCATAATACTTATGTTCAATAGCGCCGGGAGAAATAGGCGTATAATCCTCGGTTTTTAAAAGATTATAAAACATTCCATACGGGACCGTAGCTGATCCGCCGACATTCAAAATCTTTGCGGTATCTTCTGCTTCGCCGGCAAAAAATTCAAGCCGGTAGGTTTTTCCTATTTTAGACGCGGGATCGGCTTGCATCACGATTCCGGGTTTTGCCCCGTCTACGCCGCCTTTCCAAGAGCCGTCTAAAGACACCAAGTCGCCCTCTTCAAAGTTTTGGGATATCTCGCCAAAATACCAGACGTTTCCATGAACATCCTGGGCAAAATAGTCTCGTGTATCCTCAATGGTTACTCCCTCCAGCGTGACAGTATCGCGAACAACAATACATTCCACACCCAATACGACTTTTGTTTCATCCGTTACTTCTACTCTGATGACCTTGGTACCTTTATCCGTTTCTGTTTCATAAGTAAAGATGGTGCCCGGTACAAGGGGAAGATAGGGGTTATCAATGTGATTCACGAAATTGGCGGGATTGATAACCGGATGATAGAAACTCTCATGAAGATTCTCACAGAGATCCAAGCGTGCTTCCCGCTGATCTCGGATCAATTCTTGAGCTTCCCTTAATTCCGCGTTTGCAGTTCGTGTTGCCTGCAATCTTTGCGTGCTTGAAGGCAGATGCCAGGATTTTGCAATGGCAAGCCAATAGTCGCTTTGGGCTTCGTAATGGGATGATGTAAACACTTTTTTTGCGGATCTTTCGCAATTGGTTTCCGCACTCGCACCATGAATAAATGTGCAGAAAAGAAAAAATCCAAATAACCCTAAAACAAACGCTTGTGTTTTCATTTTTTTACCATCCTTTAAAGTATTTTCTAAAATAAACGCTGGTGTTTTCATTTTCTTACCCTCCATTAAAGTATTTTCTAAAATAAACGCTGGTGTTTTCATTTTCTTACCCTCCATTAAAGTATTTTCTTGCTTCTGTTTTTATCCACTGCTTTCTTACCCTCCTTTAAAGTATTTTCTTGCTTCCATTTTCTTACCCTCCTTTAAAGTATTTTCTTGCTTCCATTTTCTTACCCTCCTTTAAAGTATTTTCTTGCTTCTGTTTTTATCCACACTTTGACTATGAAACAATAGGATATGGGAAACAAGAGGGTGATTCTTGAACAGCATGTTTTGATGGTTGGACGGTCATTTTGAACTCCTTTGTGAAGGAGGGCTGTGCTCAGTGTTTACTATATAGCGGGAATGGATATCCTGGCATGTCTGGAACTATCCGTGGGGATTCAGAACCAGAAACGTGAAAATAGATTGTAAGGAAGATGAATGGTTTTTTAGGATCAATAATAAATCTGTCCCCTTTTTTCTTTTTTCTTCCGTAACTCCCGGATCAGGAAATCTGAAGTTATGACCTCTACCACATTGTCATTTCGA